>DASWRI010000077.1:0-13742 GCA_036403235.1 Pyrinomonadaceae bacterium
TGAAAAGCCTTCAATCGAAATATTGATGGGAATAATCTGCTGCGGCGCCATCGCTTCGATGTTTTGCGACGGCACGACTATCTGCGCTTTTTCTCTTATTACCTTGTTCATCGGGTCGAGCACGCTCGCTTTTATTTCGAGCGCGGTGATTGTCTTGTCGCTGTTGTTGCGAACGCGGGCGCGCGTGAACATCGTAATCGTGCCGAGCGCGACCGGCGATTCCATCGTGTTTTCGGCGTCGTTAAAAATGATGATTTTAGTCGTCAGGGCCTGAAACTCGGGCGAGCCTTCCCGGTATGCGCCGTCAAGAACTTGTTTTTTTACTTCTTCGGTCGTCGGACGCAAAAACAAAAGCCCGATAATCAATCCGACAACGACGACGGCAATTCCGGTTGCCGCCCACAAAACTTTGTTGCTGCTCTTTTCCCTGTTATCGTTTTGATAAAGCGTATCCATAATTTATTAGACTCCCGTTTTCCGAAAAAAGTTCCTTTGAAATATTTTAGCAGAAAGGACGTGGATAAATGATAAAGGATGAATAATGAATGATGAATAAAATCCGAGAATCGGTAATAATAAAATCTGAAAAATGACAAAAGCCGTTCCCGATTCATCATTCATCACTCATCCTTCAGCATTTGTCGAAGTCGCGCTTCCTTTGCCGCTCCGGCAGACTTTTACCTACATTCTGCCCGCCGCCCTGCAGGAACACATAAAAATCGGCTCGCGGCTGCTCGTTCCGTTCGGCAAAAGAAATCTGACGGGCTATGCCGTCGCGCTTCACTCGACGCTCGACCCGGCGCTCGAAATCGAGCAAGACGCGCTCAAGGAAGCGATTGAGCTGCTCGACGAAGAGCCGCTTTTAACCCGGGAAATTCTTAAATTAACTCAGTGGACGGCCGATTATTACGCATCTTCGTGGGGCGAAGTGCTAAAGGCTTCGCTGCCCGCCGGAATAAACGCGAGCGTCGAACAGGTCGTTTCAATCACGGCCAAAGGGCGCGACGAATTGATAAAAATTTCGTCCGCCAAAACGACGAAAGCACAGGTTTTGCAGTTTCTGGGCGAAAACGGCGAGACTTCGGCCAGAGAATTATCAAAAAAATTCGGCACGTCTCCGTCACAGCGCGCCGTTCGCGATTTAATCAAAACCGGCTGGGCGAGCGCGTTTCAGAGAACTTTGACGATGCACGTCAAACCGAAACGCCGCAAAGCCGTGCGCCTTCTGCCGCCCGAAGCGCACGAAAAAAATCAAAAACCTTTGTCGGAAGCGCAGGCGATAATCGTCGAAACGCTTTTAGCGACGGGCGGCGAGATAATTTTTACCGATTTGATTGAAAAAACGGACGTCGGCGCATCGGCGATAAACACGCTGGCGAAACGCGGCATCGTCGAAATCTTTGTGCAGGAAGTTATGCGCGACCCGCTGGCCGACGCAAAATTGCCGGAAATTCTGGATTTAACTTTAACGGGCGAGCAGACGCAGGTTTTGCACGAAATCGAAACGGCGCTCGAAGCGGGAGAATACAAAGCGTTTCTGCTTCACGGCGTGACGGGCAGCGGCAAGACGGAAATTTATATCCGCTCGATGAAATCCGTTTTAGGGCGCGGAAAATCATCCTTGATGCTCGTGCCGGAAATCGCTTTGACGCCTGTTTTTTCGAGAAGATTACGCGCGGTTTTCGGCGATGAAGTCGCCATCCTGCACTCGAATCTTTCGACCGGCGAGCGTTTCGACGAATGGCGCAGAATCCGCAAAGGGACGGCGAGAATCGTTATCGGAACGCGCTCGGCGGTTTTCGCGCCGCTCAAAAACCTCGGGCTGGTCATCGTCGACGAGGAACACGATTCGTCTTATCGCCAGCACGAATCGCCGTTTTATCACGGGCGCGACACGGCCATCGTGCGCGCCAATCTTTCCGACGCCGTCGTCGTTCTCGGCTCGGCGACGCCCGCGCTCGAAACTTTTCACAACTCGCACAGCGGAAAATATACTTATCTGCAGCTCGCGGCGCGCGTCGGCAATCGCCCGATGGCGCAGGCCGAAATCGTCGATATGCGCGAAGTTTTCAAATCTGGCGGAAAAGACGCGGTATTCAGCGCGCGGCTCGTCGAAGCCATCGAAGAAACTCACGGCAAAGGCGAACAGTCGATAATTTTGCTCAACCGGCGCGGTTTTTCGCAGTTTGTACTGTGCCGCAGCTGCGGCGAAACGATTCGCTGCAACAACTGCGACATTACCTTAACCTTTCACAAACGCGAGGGAAATCTCGTCTGTCATTACTGCAATCACCGCGAACGCGCGCCGCGCTCGTGCCCGAACTGCAAAAGCCAGTATCTCTATTTTATGGGCGAAGGAACGGAGCAAATCGAAGATATTTTGAAAAGAAAATTTTCGCATCTGCGTATCGCGCGCATCGACCGCGACACGACCGCGCGGCGCAAGGAAATGGAAAGAGTTCTCGAAAAATTCAGCGAAGGCGAGATTGATATGCTCGTCGGAACGCAGATGCTCGCCAAAGGCCACGATTTTCACAACGTCACGCTGGTCGGCGTGATTTCGGTCGATGCCGGGCTTGCTCTGCCCGATTTTCGCTCGGCGGAAAAGACGTTTCAGCTTTTAACGCAGGTGGCGGGACGCGCCGGGCGCGGAGAGCGGCAGGGACGCGTTTTGATTCAGACTTATTATCCCGAGCATTACGCGCTTTTTCACGCCTGCAATCAGGATTACACCGGTTTTTTTCGCGAAGAAATCGAGTTTCGAAGAAATTTGAATTACCCGCCGTTCGTCGCGCTCGCTTCAATTATGGTAAAACATCCGAATTACAATTACGCTTTCGACAACGCGCAGATTTTCAAAGAATGTTTGATAAAAGCAAACACGGAAAATATGTGCCGCATTTTAGGCGTCGCGCCCGCGCCGCTTGCGCGTCTCAAAGGCGAGCATCGTCTGCAGATTCTGGTTAAAGCGAGAAACCGCGCGAAACTGCGCGAAACGCTCGATTTTGCTTTAGCCGAAGCACAGGAAAGATTTTGCGATTTGCGGATTGTAAATGTCGAAATCGACCCGGTTAATCTGCTTTAAAAGTTAACAGAGTTGCAAGAGTTACAGGAAGTTACAGAGTTGGAAGAAGCTTTTTTTAACTCCGTAACTCTGCAACTCTGTAAACTCTGCCAACTTTGCGCCAACTCTGTTAACTTTTTTAGAATTTTATCTGCGAATAAATCTCGCTCAGATTGATTTTGCAGTTGATTGAATCGAGCGAAGCGACGGCGTCGCTGCTGTTGTAGATTCGATAAACCCATTGATTGATGGTTTGTTTGGCGTAATGCTCGACGCGCATTTCTTCTTCCTTGACGAGCAGAACTTCTTTGACGCTGTCCATCGAAAGATAACAGTCGAGCTTTTCGGTCTTGTCGTAATAAAGCGTCGCTTTTGACAAAATTTCGACGATAACGGTCGGATTCAATAAAATATCCAGCTCGTTTCCTTCAAATTTCGGCTCGCCGCTGACGACGATAACGTCCGGGTAGCAGTAATTATGACGCGTTAATTTGACGCGCATGTCGTTGACGTAAACTTCGCATTTCTGCCCGCGAACACGGCTTCCGATAGCGATTGTCGTGTTGCTTCCGATAAGATTGTGACGGCGTGACGAGCCGGCGGCGGCGGCCAAAATTTTGCCGTTGTTATATTCGTGTTTGTCCGCACCGTTGCGTTCGACGTTCAGATAATCTTCGACCGTATAAAATTTCTCGTTCTGGGATAGAATTTTCTCGCTCATATATTTATTCCTTTATTATGATTACTCCTTAATTTTGTAAGATTTTCCGGTTGGACTTTCGGGAAGATGCAACTTCTATAAATCTAAGTTGTTAATATGTTATCGGCCAAATTGAAAAAAAGTTGCGTTAATTAGATTATAAACTTTTCGCGATAAATTTGAAACAACTTTGATGAAGATATGAAATTACAAGATTTAGCCGAGCAAACCTTTGCGAACATTGAATATGGCGACGCCAAGACGCTGATTACCGGCGCGGCCGGACTCGATATTGCCGGAAAAGGCGACGTAACTTTTCTGGCAAATCCGAAATATACGCCGCAGATTCGCGAAACGCGGGCAAGCGCGATTTTCCTGAACGAAAACGTCCAAATCGAGCGCGAAGACATCGCCGTCCTGCGCACAAAAGACGCGTATCTCGCTTATACGCGCGCTCTGCGACTGTTTTTTCCCGAATCTGAAATCGTCGCTTTCATTCACCCGCAGGCCGTCATTCACGAAACCGCCGACATTGCCGCGGGCGTCGAGATTCACGCCAACGTCGTCGTCGGCGCAAATTGCCGAATCCAGAGCGGCGTCAAAATTTTTCCGAACGCGACCGTTTACGACGGCGCGCGCATCGGCAAAAACTCGGTGATTCATTCGGGCGTTTCCGTCCGCGAAAACTGCGAAATCGGCGCAAACTGCATCGTTCACAACAATTCGACTATCGGCTCGGACGGCTTCGGCTACGCCAAAACGGAAGAAAAACAATGGCTGAAAATTCCGCAGGTCGGGCGCGTCGTTTTGGAAGACGACGTGGAAATCGGCGCGAATACGGCGATTGACTGCGCCTCGGTCGGCGAAACGCGCATCAAGCGCGGCGCGAAAATCGATAATCTCGTGCAAATCGGCCATTCCTGCACCGTCGAAGAAGACGCTCTAATCTGCTCGCAAACGGGTTTGGCGGGCAGCTCCGTCATCGGAAAACGCGTCATTCTGGCCGGTCAGGTCGGCATCGCCGGGCATTTGCGCGTCGGCGACGACGTGGTGGTAACGGCAAAATCCGCGACTTCGCACGATGTCGAGGACGGCAAAATCATCTCCGGCGTCCCGGCATTCGACAATCGCGACTGGCTGCGCTCGACCGCCGCTTTTCGTCGTCTGGGCGAAATGGCAAAAACGATTCGCGATTTGGAAAAACGGCTCGCCAAGCTGGAAAAAGACGAATAATTTTTTTATTTTCGGACATTACTGCAGTATTGCGACTTCTTTTTGGTAAAGTTAAAATAAATTTATGAAAATCATAATTAAATCTTTCTCGTTTCTTTTTTTAGTTGTCTTCGGCCTGCTTGTCTGCACAAATGCTACAGCGCAGAAGCTGAGCGGTTATCATTTGTTGAAAAAAATCGAAGTCGGCGGCGAAGGCGGTTGGGATTATCTTTTCGCCGACGGCGACGCTCATCGGCTTTACGTTTCGCATTCAACCAGAGTCGTCGTGATTGATACCGAAACGGGCAAAAAAGTTGGTGAAATTTCCAATATAAACGGTGTTCACGGCATTGCCGTGGCGGAGAAATTCAAACGCGGCTATATCAGCGACGGGCGCGATAACGCCGTTACGATTTTCGATTTAAAGACGCTGAAAACGCTCGACACGGTAAAGGTCGGCAAAAATCCCGACTGTATTATTTACGATTCGGCATCGAAACGCGTTTTGGCCTTCAATCGCGGCGATTCGAGCGTTTCGGCGATTGACCCCGCCAGCGGCAAAGTGGTCGGAACAATGGATTTGGGCGGTCATCCTGAATTTGCGACAGCAGACGGCAAAGGAATGATTTTCGTCAATATCGACGATAAATCCGAAGTCGTCGCGTTTGACGCGGCCAAACTGGAAATCAAAAACCGTTGGCCGATAGCTCCCGGCGAAGATAATTCGGGAATGGCAATCGACACGAAAAATCATCGTCTTTTTATCGTTTGCGACAATAAAAAAATGATTGTGATGAATTACGACAACGGCAAAGTCGTCGCTGATTTGCCAATTGGCGACGGAACGGACGCCGCCGGATTTGACCCGAAAACAAAGCTTGCATTCAGTTCCAATGGCGAAGGAACTCTGTCGATTGTGCGCGAAGACGGCGCCGATAAATTCAGCTTTGTCGAAAACGTAACGACGCAGCGCGGAGCACGAACGATGGCTTTGGACGGCAAAACGCACAATATTTATCTGGCGACGGCGCAGTTCGGCGAAACGCCCGCGCCGACCGAGAAAAATCCGCGCCCGCGCCCGTCGATTGTCCCGAACAGTTTTGTAATTTTAGTTTTCGGCGAACAATAAGCCGTATTTGAAGCATCAAACCGGGAGAAAATTTATGCAGCCTGAAACACAAAAAGAATTATCAGAAAGCGGCTACGATATAACGCCAATCAGCAGCGAGACGCGCGAACGTCTGGCGCAAGATTTGGACGCTGAAGCATATCGCGTCCTGCTCGAACACGGCACGGAACCGGCCTTTTGCGGCAATCTGACCGACAATAAACAAACCGGAGCATACGCCTGCCGTCTGTGCGGTCTGCCGCTTTTTCGCTCGGACGAAAAATTCAACTCCGGCACGGGCTGGGCTTCGTTTTACGCGCCGTTTGATAAAGACCATCTGAAAATTTACCGCGACACGAAATGGGGAATGGTTCGCAACGAAATTCGCTGCGCCCGCTGCGACGGTCACCAGGGACACGTTTTTCCCGACGGCCCGCCGCCGACCGGTGAGCGCTACTGTCTGAACTCGGCTTCGCTCGAATTTTTCCCCGAAAGCGAGGAGATTCCGCAAAAGATATAGAAGCGAGCTTAAATGTAAATTTCAAAAATCTCCCACGCAAATTTTAAAATATTTTTCTGCCTTTAACTGATTCGTTCTGAGTCATTTAAATCTTTATTAATTTATAAAACCAAAAAAGTTTGATATTTTTTGGCAAAATAACTCTCCTCTTTCCGTCATCATTACCAGCCGAAATTTCGACTTTAAAAAAAGCGTCGCATGACGCAAAACGCTTTTACCCACAAAGTAAAAGAAGTCAGAAAACCTAAGATTCAGAAGAAAACGAAGGGGAATTCCTACAATCTTCCAGTCTCTTTGGTCGAATAAAAACTAAACTTAGGAGAATTAAAATGAAAAAACAATCAATCGTAACTTTGCTTGTGTTGATGATGCTCGGAGTCTTTTCGATTTCCGCTATGGCGCAGTCAACGCACAGCGTTTGGACAAACGACAACGGCTATGTGATTAACGACGCCAAAACCGGCTGCAGTTATACATCGCTGGCCGCTTTCGATATGGCGACTTCGTGGACTGAACCGGCTCCGCCCAGTTATCCGGCGGTCGCGCATTTTCGCGGTGTTTCAAAGGCTTATGCATATTCACCATCGTGCACGAGCCATTTTTATGAATTCACGCTGGTAAAAACAATCAGCACGACGACCGACGACATTTTCGGTTACTGGAACGTTTACCGCGACGGCTCGCTGGCCTGCAGCAGCTGTAAGGGAACGGCCTACGGACTGAGTCAGGCGGCCGGAGTCGGAAATTACTACAAAGTTTATATCGACGACCCGGTTTACGGGCCGTCGACCTGGCTTTACTGCGGATTTATCGATAACCGCAAGGATTTCTAACTTTTCGCAGACAGTTGAACGTTCAATAATTAAAAAGCGTTGAGAACCGAAATTTTAAATTGCCGTCGCGAAGGCAGATTAAAATCAAAGGTCTCAACGCTTTTTTAATTTATAAATTATTTCCTGTCCTTAAACTGCTCGAAAAGCTCGGTATGGCGGCTCGTCAGAGGCACGAGGCGACCGTCGATAAACAAGTATTTGATGTTTGTGCGCGGCTCTAAAATGTCGCCGTCGGTGACGACCAGATTGGCGATTTTGCCTGCTTCAATCGAGCCGAGACGGTCGGCGACGCCGAGAATCTGCGCCGGGTAAAGCGTGACGCTTTTGAGCGCGTCTTCCTTTGATAAACCGTAAGCTCCGGCAATCCCCGCGTGATACGGCAAATCGCGGACTTCGGGGCCGTCGTTCCCGGTCGAAATGCAGAATTTCACGCCGGCCTGCGCCATTTTTGCGGGCGCGCTGTAAAGATAATCGAACGCGTCGTCGTCCTGCACCGGCAGTCTGTAGATGTTCGTGTAAATCACGGAAATATTATTTTGCTTCAAACCGTCTGCGACTTTCCACGCTTCCTGGCCGCCGAGGATAATGCCTTTGACTTTCATTTCTTCGACGAACCGGACGATGCCGCGAATGTCGCGCTCGCGTTCAGCCGTAAAAATGACCGGCTTTTCGCCGCGCGCGTAAGGAATCATCGCCTCCATTTTTATATCGCTTGGAACTGACGGCAAAGTTTTGTCTTTCGCATACGCATCTTTGACGCGCGCGTAATTTCCCGCATCTTTAAAAAGCTTTTTCAAATCGTCGAGCCGCTGGTCGCGACGTTTGACGGCCTCGTTAAAATCAATTTGCTGCTGGCCGAAACCGGCAAACGTGCTGATGCGCGGAAAGTTTACGACAAGCCCGAAAGTCGGGACGACCGCCATTTCTTCCTGCGTCGAGCCGACGAGATTGATGACCGCCGATTGACCGGAAATGACGCCGCCGGAGGGCAGAGACATAACGGTCGTAATTCCGTTGACGCGCGTGACGCTGATGTGTGTGCTGTGCGGATTAATCGCCCGGATGGCTTTGGCGTTGGCGTTCATATCGCCGACTTCCGAATCATCAACCGAGCCCGGAATGCCGAGACTGACTTCGACAAGACCCATATTCGTGCCCGCGTCAATCATTCCCGGAAAAACCGATAGACCGCGCCCGTCGATTCGTTCCGCGCCCGAAGGAATCGAAACATTTGCGCCGACCGCGAAAATTTTTCCGTTTTGAATGACGACCGTGCCGTTTTCAATCGTCGCGCCCGAAACAGTCACGATTCGCGCGTTCGTAATCGCAAACGTTCCCGCCCGCCCGTTGTTGTTCTGCTGCGAGCCGTCGTTCTGCGCAAAAACGGCGAGCAGCGAGCAGTTAGCGGTGAGCAGTAAAAACGTCAAAAAGCGCAAAACATTTGTAATTCGTAATTTGTAATTCGTAATTCGCATCTTATTGATTACCTCCGTCTTCGGCTTCGTCGCGGTCGGACTGGCGTCTTTCGCGCGGAATCTGCGGCGAAGTCGCGCCGCTCGTCGGCGGTTTGTTAACATCGAGTTTTTCGAGCGTCTCGCGCTCTTTTTGCAGCGCGGTGCGGCTCAGCTCGTCTTTGACGCGGTCAAAGAAAACTTCGCCTTCAATCAAAGTCATTTCGACGCGCGAGTAAACGCTGAACGGGTGCGCCGACCAAATCACGATGTCGGCGTCTTTCCCGACTTCGATTGAGCCGGTTCGCTTGTCGATTCCGAGCTGTTTCGCCGGATTGAGCGTAATCATCTGAAGCGCGTCCTGTTCGGGCACGCCGCCGTATTTTTCGACCTTCGCGGCGTCGAGATTCAAACGCCGCATACGCGCGTCATCGTCCGAATTTATCGAAACGTTGATGCCGTTTTTCCACAAAAGATAAGCGTTATACGGAATCGCGTCGAAAGCTTCGAGCTTATAGCCCCAACTGTCGACGAAAATCGAAACGCCCGTGCCGTGTCTGGCGACTTCGGGGGCGATTTTGTAGGCTTCGAGCCCGTGCTGCAGCGTGGTGATTTTGAAACCCAGTTCGTCGGCGAGCAGAAGCAGATTCAGCATTTCATCGGAGCGATAACTGTGCGCGTGGACAAGCCGCTTGCCTTCCAAAACTTCGACGAGCGGTTCGAGCTCCAAATCCCGGCGCGGCTCGATTTTTGTTTTTTTTGCGCGAAAATCGTCCCACGTCTGCTTGTAGTCCTTGGCGCGCAGAAACGCGTCGCGAATGGTCTCCATCACGCCCATACGCGTGCGCGGATAGCGAAAAGGCTGTCCGGGCTGCGGCGGAAAATGCGAGCGTTTCGGGTTTTCGCCGAGCGCGAATTTTATTCCCGGCGGCGCGTCCGGAATCGGAAAGTCTTCGACCGGATGGCCGTATTTGAATTTGACGGTCGAATTCTGCCCGCCGATGGAATTGGCCGAGCCGTGCAGGATGTTAGCCGACGTCACGCCGCCCGCCAGCGCGCGATAAATCGCTATGTCGCTCGGATTCAGAACGTCGCGAATGCGCACCATCGAAGTTACCGAATAGGAAAACTCGTTGACCGAGCCGTCAACCATCGTGTGCGAATGGCAGTCGATAATTCCGGGCGTCACAAACTTCCCGGTCGCGTCGATAATCTGCGCGTTTGAGGACGCTTTTAAGTTTTTGCCGATGCGCGCGATTTTGCCGTTTTCAATGAGAATATCCGTGTCGGCAAGCGTTCCGTTGACGGCCGTCAAAACGGTCGCGTTGCGAATCAAAACTTCCGTTTTCGACTGCGCCAGAAGAAACGTCGGCGAAACTAAACTTATCGAAACCAACAATAGAAAAACGATTGCTTTTCTCATATTTTTACTTTTTACTTTCTATTTTTGCCTTTTTACTTTTATGGAATCTTTGTTCCGGTAAACGGAATCGCTCCGCCCGAAGTCGAGACCGTGCCGCTTATTTGATTTCCCGCAACTTTTCCGGCGACCGTTATATCGTTTGTATTTCCCTCGAATTGAACCGACGCCGAAAAGCTGAAGCCGTCCGCCGTAGCTTTGCCTTCTTTAATCTGCGAGGTTTGATTCATAGTCTGCCAGGTTCCGGTCAAAATCGCGCCCTGCTGGACGAGATTGAGCGTCCCCGTCATTGGCTGTCCCGGAATCTCGATTGTTATGTTGTAGCTTCCGCCGACATTGGCGAGCGTCGAAAGTTGCGTCGCGCCGTTCGTCTGCGGCCGGACGGGCTGTTTCGGCTCAAACATCCGGCCGTCGACAAAAATCTGCATCACCGTTTTGTCTTTGGCGAAAATATCGCCGCGCATCACGACCAGATTGGCGATTTTTCCGGTCTCAATCGAGCCGAGCTGGTTTTCGACGCCGAGAATTTCCGCCGCGTTTAAGGTCATCGCTCGAATCGCGGACGTTCTGTCCAGACCGTTTTCGATTGCTTTGGCGGCGTTCGCCAGAAAATCGTTGATGTTCGTCATTCCGCCCGTCTGAAACGCGAATTTGACGCCCGCCGCCTGAAGTCGCGCCGCGCCTTTCGGAGTTTCGGCGCGCAGACGCAGAATTTCAATCGGCTCGGCATCGGCTTCGGTCGATGCGGCGGCAGTTCGTTTCGGAAAATTGAGCGAAAGCAGAACCGGAATGTTCTGCGCCTTTATTCTCGAGGCGAGCTTCCATGCTTCCTGCCCGCCGGCGAGTATCGCCCTGAATTTGAATTCGTTCGCTAAATCCAAAGCGCGGACAATTTCGTTTTCGCTGTTGGCGTTTAAGACGACCGGCATCTGGCCGTTTATCACCGGAAACAAGGCTTCGAGCGACGCGTCCTCGGGCGGCCGCTTCATTCCGCGCGGATTTTTTTCGTATAATTTCTGCATTTCCTGAAGTCTGTGCGCGTCGAGCAAAATTTGCCGGAAAGCCGAATAGCTGCCCATCAGAGAGGTCGGGTAAACGCCGCCGGGCAAAGTTCGAAAGGTGACGTGCTCGGCAAAGTTTGACCGAACAATCATCGCCGAAACCGTTTCTCCCGCCAAATTTATGACGGCCGACTGGCCGTTAAAAATCCCTTCGCGGCCGACGGCCAAAACGGTCGTAAATCCAGCGTTGCGCGTCGCTTCAAACTGCGCGTCGCCCGCTCTCAGCAAATTGAAAACATTATCTTCGGGACGCATGCCGTCGGGATAATTCGAGTTTGAAGGCATCTGCGCCGCCTGCTGCTGCTGTCCCTGCTGCTGGCGAGCCGGAATTCCGAGATTTGAATACGTGTCGAAAAGCCCCGGGTAAACGGTCAGACCGCTTCCGTCAATCACGCGCGCGTCGGCGGGGACTGTCGCGTTTTCGCCGATTGACTCAATCAAACCGTCGCGAATAACGATGGTCGCGCGCGAAAGCGTCGGGCCGGAAACCGTCACGACCTGCGCGTTTGTGATTGCATAAGTGTCGGTTCGGCTCTGCCCGGCGGCGGACAGAGAAAGAGACAAAAACGCAAAAATTGCGAAGAAAAAACGCAAAATTGAAATTTTCATAAACTTTAGACGGAAAGAGTAAACTGAAACTGCAAAATCCTTATTACGGCATTTTAACCGATAGGGTTTCAGAATCAAAACCTGTCGTTTATCATTTGCCGTTTATCATTTATCATAAAGATTATGAGCGCTGTAATTTTATTTGACGGAGTTTGTAATTTCTGTGACGGCGCGGTCAATTTTATCATCGCGCGCGACTCGGGCGGATATTTTAAGTTTGCGCCGCTGCAATCGGAAATCGGCGAAAAGCTTTTGACGGAAAACGGCATCGACAAAGCCGAAACCGACTCGGTCGTTTTGATTGAAGACGGCAAAGTTTACACGTATTCGACCGCCGCCTTGCGCGTTGCGCGAAAGCTCGACGGCGCGTGGTCGCTGGCTTACGCGTTTATCGTCGTGCCGAAATTCGTGCGCGATTTTTTCTATAAACTGTTTGCCAAATATCGCTATAAAATGTTCGGCAAAAAGGACGAATGTATGCTCCCGACGCCGGAAATTCGCGCGCGATTTTTAGCGATGAGCTAATTAACTGAAAGCGGATGGTGGATAGTTTGTTTGTTTTTAACTATCCACTTTCTACTATCCACTAATTATGATTAATTTTTCCCTGACGATTCTCGAATACGAAAAACTGCTCGCGCTCGTCGCCCGAAATGCGCAGACGCCGATGGGCAGGGCGCGTTTTGAAGGCTTGCGGCCGCTGACGAGCAGAATCGATTTGGAGCGGGATTTGAAAGCAATTTCGGAAACGATTTCGCTTAACGAAGAAAAACAAATTTCGTGGTCGTTCGGCGGCCTGGAAGACCCTTCGGACGCGGTTGCGATTTTAAAGATAAAAGGTGCGACGCTCGAACCGCATCGGCTTCTGGAAGTGACGCGCGTCTGCAATCAGGCGCTTTTCGCGCGTTCTTCGGTGCAGCCGGAAAAGGAATTTGCGCCGACGCTCTGGCAGATTGTCGCCAATATTCCGCCGACGCTGTTTGCCGCGCTTGAAAGAATCAACAAAAAACTTCTGCCGTCGGGCGAGATTGACGACACGGCTTCGCCGGAGCTCGCGCGAATTCGTCGCGAAATCAACAATCAACGCTCTCGTTTGATGAAATCTCTGGAATCCGTCATTCGCCAATCGGGCGACGCGATTCAGGACGCGATTGTCACGCTGCGCAACGAGCGTTACGTGATTCCGGTCAAATCGGATTTTCGCGGCAAAGTCGGCGGCGTCGCGCACGGATTTTCTTCGTCCGGCGCGACCGTTTTTATCGAGCCGCTCGAATCAATCGAAGCCAACAACGAGCTGCAAAACTTAAAGGGCAAGGAAGAGCGCGAGATTGCGCGGATTTTATTTGCCCTGACCGAAGATTTGCGCGAACAGCTGCCGGCCGTCGAAGCGGCGGTCGAAGCGGTCGCCGAACTCGATTTTATCAAGACGAAAGTCGAATTTGCGCGAAGATTCAAAGCCATTGTGCCGGACGTTTCCGATGATGAAACTTTAAATTTAATTGAAGCCAGACATCCGCTTTTAGAAGAAAATCTGCGTGCAAGCGAAAATGAAATCGTGCCCGTTTCATTTGAATTAACCAAAGAAAAAGGCGTAATGATAATTTCCGGCGCAAACGCGGGCGGAAAAACGGTCGTGCTGAAAACCGCCGGTCTTTTGTCGCTGATGGCGATTTCCGGCCTGCCCGTTCCTGCGCGCGCGGCGCAAATTCCCTTTTACAAATCAATTTTAGCCGACATCGGCGACCAGCAGTCTCTGTTGGCCAA
>DASWRI010000078.1:0-25170 GCA_036403235.1 Pyrinomonadaceae bacterium
CAACTTCGACACTTCCAATCTTTCCGTCTTTGGCCCGGCGAACAGCACGAGCATTTCCGTCCTTGATAAAGTTACTTTTGCCGACGGTTCATATACGAAGTTCGACTATAACGGCTACGCTCAGGTTTATAAAACCAGCAATTACGCACAGAATGACGGTTTGCTGAATTATACGTGGCGAAATATCGAAACTCCGTCCTCGAATCAAACCGATTGCCCACGTTTTACACAAACCAAAACAAAAATCGCCAATTTCAATCTCGACCAATACGGCGCTGCCCAGGAAATCGTTTATAACAACTCAATCACAACGAATCAAAGCTACTCTCTACCCGACAGCATATCGGGAACAGCGACAAAGATTGAAATGTCGATGGATAACGACCCATACAGCTCTGTTACAAAAATATTTGTCGGAAGTTCCGGCTGGAATGAAGGCTTGCCGATTGCTACTGAAGATTGGGCGACGGAAAACAGCACTTCGAGCAGAAAGCGTTGGACTTGGACAAATTGGACGCAGGACGACATTACGAAAAGCTACATCGTCAATCCGCGAGTGACCGAAACAAGAGTCGGCGATACGACAAATACAAAGAAAACACAGGTCGATTATTATTTGCAAACAGGAACGAATATCTCAACTTACGGTTTAACTAAAGAAGTAAGAGTTTACGATGCAAATTTATCGACTGTGCTGAAAACAGCTAAAGCCGAATACATTATGGATACGGCTTATACTTCAAGAAGAATCATCGGTTTGCCGTCGAAAAGCGAGCTTTATGAAGGAACCAGCACCTTGATGTCAAAAGTTACCTATGCTTATGACGAAGGCAATTTCAGTGATACCACGCTTTCGCAGAATATCTCGCCTATTCAGCACAACGACAACAATTATTCATCGAGTTTTATTACCGGCAGAGGAAATTTAACCAGTACAACCAGATGGGACGTCAATTATCCGACGACTTCAAGCGCTGCCGTTACAGCAAGCGTCAAATACAACACCGCAGGATTGCCTGTGGCACAGATTGACCCTTTGAGCAGAGCGGTTCAAATCAGTTATGCGGACAATTTCAACGACAGTAACAACAGTCGCAATACCTATGCTTATCCCACAAAGATTATTGAGGCAGCCAATACGGACACAAACAATAATTATTCGCAGGTGAAATATCGTTTTGATATTGGCGCAAACGTCTGGGCGAAAAGTCCGAAGCCGACGGGAAATACGTCAGGCAAAGAAACGACCCGAGAGTTCGATTCAATCGGCAGACTTGAAAGGGAAACAATCGTCAATACCGATGCTTACACGCGTTATGAATATCCGACGAACGGCGTTCAGTCAAAAGTTTATTCGACCGTCATCGATACGAATAATAACGGAGCGGACAGCAGCGATGAAGTTCTCGCAGAGAGATGGACGGACGGCGCGGGCCGGGTGAGGATGAGCAAAACCGACAATCCCGGCAGCACGGGCGGTTACACGGGCGCAATCACCGAATATGACATTCTCGGCCAAGTAAGGCGCGCCAGCGTGCCGACCGAGATTTCCGTCAATTCCACGACCAGCGAATGGACGCCCGCTGGCGACGATTCAAACAGGGGCTGGCTCTGGACGTATCAAAAATATGACTGGAAGGGCAGAGTTACCAGAATCATCAATACGGACGGTTCGGATTCATCGACCTTAAACGATTCCGACCAGTTGTTCAGCTACGACGGCTGCGGATGCGCGGGCGGACAGGTGACGACGATTGAAGGTGAATCGGTTCCGGTTCCCGGACAAACCTACTCGGCCAGAAGAAAGCAAAAGGTTTATGCCGACATCTTAGGCAGAATTTACAAAACCGAAATAATGAACTGGGATGGTTCGACCGTTTACACGACAAACGTCAATACCTATAACGGGCGCGACCAGATGACGAACACACGCCAATATGCCGGCACGACTTCGAGTTCGACTTATCAGGACGTGACGATGACCTACGACGGGCACGGGCGAATGAAGACGCGTCATTATCCGATTGAAGATGCGAATACCTACACTGCTTGGAACTATAACGCCGACGATTCGATTGATGACGTCACCGACCCGCGCGGCGCAACAACCAGCTTTACTTATAACTCCAGAGGCCTGGTTTCCGGCGTCGGTTACTCCGTGCCGACCGGTTCGGGAATTCCTGATCCATCCGATGTAAGTTTCACCTATGACGCGGTCGGAAACAGAACTCAGATGACCGACGGCGCGGGCACGACCGATTACGCTTATAACCAGTTGTCGCAGATAATTTCGGAGACGAAAGATTTCGCCGACACGCTGGCCGACGAGCCGACCAGCCATTATCAAATACAATACGCTTATAATTTATCGGGCGGCTTGAAATCCGTCACCGACCCGTTCGGTCAGGAAATTGACTACACGCAGGATAAAACCGGAAGATTGACGAAAGTTGACGGCAGCTCGTTCGGCACGGGAACGGGCGCAACCACGAGTTACGCGGACGGCATCAAATATCGTGCGTGGGGCGCGGTCAAAGAGCTGACTTATAAAACTGACGATAATGCGCTTGTTGCAATGCAGTATGATAATCGCTTCCGAGTCAGCCAGTATGAGGTGGACACGAGTGTAGTAAGTTCCGGCCATATGAAAAAAGCGACGTTTAGTTATAGTGCTGATTCACGCCCAAACACAATGACCGACGTTGAGCATTCTGAGTTTAATCGGACATTTCAATACGACCACATCGGACGATTGACCAGCAATACTTTCGGCACTTCAACCGTGACGCCTTATACACAGACAAATACTTATGACTCATTCTCTCAATTAACGGGTCGCAACACGACGCACTGGTATGCGAACAATCAGTTTACTTCTACCTTTACCAACGGCAGAGAATCGACGAGCGGCATTTTGGGAACGACTTATGATGCTGCGGGCAATCAGACGAATACGGGCAGCCGGGGTGACAGCACGTATCAAACAAGAGAGTATGACGCGGCAAATCGCGTGAAAGCATTTGTCTCCAACGGCAAGAGGCGCACAGGTAGGTTTAATTACATTACGTCTAAAATTAGATTGACGCAGGACTACGACGGCGACGGTCATCGGCTTAAACAAACCGAAGCCGTCTGGAACAACAGCACAACAGGATGGGTGGATACGAAAACAAGCTATCAACTCTGGTCAACCGTTCTGGGAAGTTATCTGTCGGAGATGACGCAGACGGGGAAGAAATCAAAGACGAAGGTCTTCGCAGGCGGCGCGGTCATCGCCGAACAGGTCAGAAAGCCGGGAGCAAGCACGGATATCGACGCGGTCGAATGGATACACGCCGACCCGGTGTCGGGCAGCACGACCAGAGTCGGTAAGGAGGGAGCGGAGTATTATCGAACCGAGTACGAGCCGCTGGGCAGTCAGGAAGTTCATACGGCGGGAGACGAGGAAGATTACCCGGAGCCGACGACGCCGACCGAGTGGGCCGGATATAAAGCCGACGACCCGCAGTGGCAATGCGAGATTGCAGCACATACAGGGTTTCCCCTGCCTGTTCAATGTGAATTAGCCGAGCAGGCTTCTTTGGAGTATGAGATTACATCTAAGGAAACGGGAAATGCGAGTCATATATCTAACGAAAATGGTTCTGGCTCGTCGGCATCCGGCACAGCAGGGGATAATATGCCGGTTGATTCGACCTCAACCAGTAAACCGCAGGAAAATGTCGGTTCGGAGGAAGTTGTTCCTCAGTCTTCAATTCCTAGTCAAGATGGCAAACGACAGCCACCAAAACTTAAAATAGGGAGAAAATTAACCAAAGAGGAGTTAGATGTAAAACGAAAGATAGCTGCAACAGGAATATTTGATAATGAGGGTGAACAGCAACAAGTATTTGATGATAAAATACCTGGCATAAAAGACGCATCTTATGAGGGGAAACAAAAAATAGATGCGAGATTACCGTCCAATCTAAGAGACCAGGTCGCCAAAGTAGATGAGGATGTAAATTGTAGGGCTTTTGTTAAGTTATTACTTGACCAACTGAAAAATCTTAAGCAGGATTATAGATCTACCAGCTTATTGAGAATTTTCGACAGTGTTTTGGTTTTTGAGGTAAATTCGAAACAGGCCGATCCTAAAAGAGTGGGCTCGGGAGCGGTATCTGCTAGACAAGGGGCAGCGGGATATGTATGGTATTCGACCGTAAGAACCCAGCAATTAAACAATACACTGGGAGAATTAATTCATCTAGCCAGAGCAGGTGATGATAAATATACGGATGCAATTTTGGATAAAGCCGTTAAAGCAATTATTGGTGATAAGACGTTTTATAATATAACACAGGAGCAAAAAAAAGCTGGTAAGGAGGTCAGCGCCGGTGTTGTTGCTCACTGGGTAATGTCAACTGCTTGTACAACGGCAATGGAAAACGCCTTAAAATAAGGTTGACAGCGTAAATAAAAATACTTCAAAGATATTTAGTTATGAGAGTAGAAAATTTGCTTCGTGTTATATTCAGCTTAATCTTGGTTATTGTATTATCTAGTAACTTTTATACACAGTCGTCTCTCAGCTTGGATTATTGGCTCAAAATCACTCCGCTCAAGAACAATAAAGAAAGCGTTGAGAATATGTTTTTGAAGGGGCGAGAAGGAATAAATAATAAATATATTGTTTCCTATGATGCTTATTATGGTGTAGCACTCGTGGAGTATTCAACAGGTGATTGTAAAGACGGAATCGTGAAATTATGGAATGTTCCTGAATGGACAGTGATTGAGGTAACATATTTAACACAAGACGATCCACCTAAATTAAAAGGTCTATTAAAAGATTTAGGAAACTATAAAACCAGAACGGCCGGTGACCAAACTGATCAGGTTGAGTATTATAACGAAAAAATGGGTATTTCAATTACTTATAGTTTAACGACGAAAACAGTGATGGAAATCAGCGTCAAGCCTTCTTTTACACAAAGGGAAAAATACGATTGTAGTTTAGTCAAGCAGAAGAAAAAACCAAAAAATTAAGATGAAATTTGCAAGACAAAAAGTATAAAGATACATTAATGCAAATCAGTAGTAGAAAAGACAGATAAATATCTTGAATTTATCAAAATGCGCCTAACTAACACGCGTAAGCCGAACAATTGTCGAATCAATTAAGAAGTATTCCTAGTCGCAGCCGCCAGAAAAGTATTCGAAAAGTTTGTCGAAGATGTCAAGCTCACTCCAAAAAACATAAAAATTGAGTTTTTTGGCGGTCAGGAGAACCATTCTACTTTTGAATTGAAAGGAGTGTTTAAAATGTAGCCCGAAATGTGCCCAAAAACCTCCGCATAAATAAAGCAACTATGCCGAAGCGTAGTTGCTAATGTTTTGTTAAATACTGAAAAGACTCATGTTTAAGCCAAATCTGGAACGCAGAATTTTAATCTGTCATGTTGGAGGTCGCGGGTTCGAGCCCCGTCGGCTCCGCCATTTACTTCTTTAGAATCAGCAGTTTCGAGTTTGTCCTCGGGACTGCTTTTCTCGTTTTCGGGCGATGTAGCCAAAAACGTGCCCATTCCTTCCAATTCATCCGCCAATTTACCCGCAATAAGTTCGGTAGTTTGCTGAGAAAATGATGGCGAAAGATGTTTGTAGCGTTCCAGTTCGTCGCTCCTGTGTCCGGTCATTTTCCGAATAATCGCGTCCGAAACGCCTTCGATAAATAGCATCGTGTATGAGCGTTATGCAGGACGATTGATAATCGCAGGCAAATATTTCTGAATGACCGGGGTTTCGGATGCGTCCTTTGAGCCGAACAGGATTCTGATCATATCCATCACGTTGGCAACGGTCGCTTCCTTGTACTTTTCGTGAAAGGGCTGAGTGCAAGTGATTTTATCAAGATGCGGGTCAATCAGACAGACTTTTTCGTGACCTTCCTGAATACAGAATTTCAGGATATTGTAAGCGATCTCGGCACGATCGGTCGGGTCGAGCAGACAGACGCCGTTGTCCCGGCGAATATCTTCCCTGATTAAATACTCGATGAATTTTGATTTGCCTTCGCCGGTCGTGCCTAAGATATGGCAGTGGTCGATGCGCTCTTCTTCGGAGATCAGCAGTTCGCCGTCCACGCCCTTGCCTGGATCCGTCAGGACTTCAAGCCTCGACTACTCCTACTCCACCCGAAGATGAGCCGGCAAAAACATATGAAAATTCAGTTTTCTGCGGCGAATGTTGGTATCACTATTCATTTGATGGGGAAAGATTTCTAACTGATCAGCAATTTCATGATTTTGCCGATGATGCCAGAGACTGGCTAAAACGTAAGCTAATTACTTACAAAGATTCTGATTATAGAAATTTTGATTACACAACTTTATCGGATCACGATGTGGTCGGTTTATATGATATGGTTGTGGCTGATATTAAAGCGGGAAATTTTGCTTATGATAAGCCTGAAAATGTTCCGCTTGAAATAATGGCGACCGTTCAGGACGTTGCTGACATTGTTCGACAAAGTAATTTGGGTAGGGATCCTGCTAAGAATGGCGGAAAATGGAACGGTGCGAAGAGTGCCGCTGAAACGCAAACTGGCCTCAAATTAGAACAAAAACTTGGTCAGCAAATAACTCGCGATCCGTCAGGCGCGGGAGACTGGATCGATAAGGCCGGTAAAATTTATGATGCAGTCGGTTCTGATCTTACAAGAAGATATTTTGGTAATGGCAAACTATTTTTTGCTTCAATCAAAAATCATCTGATAAATAAGACAAATGTAGATTTCATTGTTGTAGATATTGCTAAACTTTCAAAACGTCAACAACGTAAGGTAGTTAGTTACATTAACTCATTACAGAATAATTTAAGGGATAGAATAATTACTTTTAGAAAATAGAGCAGAAATTTATGTCCGGTGGAATTGCATTTAAATCTGGAGAAAGTTGGATTGCGGCGACTTGGGTGTTTAGTAGCATAATGGATTTCGCAAGGGAGTATATATCCAAGAAATTATATCCAAATTTATATTCTGTAACGACTTGGGAAGAAAATCCTATACACTTTATTCTTATTGAGGAATTGTCAAAAGATGAAGAAAGAATATTCTATGATTCATTAAAAAAAGGCTTTGAAGATGCGGTTAAAAATGACGGCGAAGGATTCGCCGACAGAACATATTATTTAAATTTTATCGAAAGGTATAAAGAATTACTTGAAATGCTACCCTCATAAAGCAAAGAAAATGATTAGTCTTTGAAAATAAGATAGTGCACTTAGTAATATAAAGAATGGCAAATGGCAATAAATTAAACAATGAAATAATTATGCGCCGGTAACGGTCGCCGAGGATAGCCAAAGAGTTTTCGAAAGCACTTTCAAAAATCCTTAATCATTTCCAGCGTGAAATTTCTCTTTTAGAGATTTAATAATACTTATATATAAAGAGAAAAACTTTCTAAAAAACCAGTCTTAAAAAGTGTAGTTTAAAAGACATGGCGAAAATCGTGTCTTTTTTTATGTCTCATTAGATAATTCTCAAATCGCCTTAAAGTTTCGGAGACGCGTCTTGGTAGGTCGTAGTGATGAAATCAGCAGAGCAGCGAGCGCAAGAGCAAAGCGACGAACACCTTTCCGGACACAAAAAACGGAGCCCTTGATCGGGACACTGCAGAATCGATAGCAACACGTCGCCTTCTAAAGCATCGGGTAAAAGTTTTGACTTTTATCCGGCATTCGGTTCAGATGCAACCTTGGCCGAATCAGAATGTTTTCGTGACATGAGAACCTATGAAAAAGAATCTAATCTTTGCGACAGCCTTGATTGCCGGATTTCGCTGGAGTTAGTGGTTCTCAGTATCATCGGCGGACGAAAAGAATTTGTTTGTTCACTGATGCTCCGCGAGGCATTTTCAAAGCCACGTTCGGCTTTCATAGCTTGCCGGAATTTGCGCTTGACTTATCACCTTCCGCTCTGATAATCTGCAAGCGTTTACCAAAAAAATATCAGGAGAAAAATACTTCCCACGAGTTTTTCCTATAGTTTGTGGGAAGTTTCCATAACTTCCATGAAAAAAAACTATCTCTGCCTGAGAAAGACTGGGATCGTACCACATACGGCGACTTTTTTGTTTGCCTTTTTCGCTATCAATTACAAAAAAAACGGCCAAGCCATAAAATAAAACAACAATTTTGCGGAACATAAGCGGACTTTGGATCGTTGCGTCCGACTGACTTTCGCGCTTTTTAGGAAAAATTGGGCTGCTATATTCAACTTGGTTTCTCCTGTTTTTCATCTTTCACCAGATTCTGGTAGGAACGTAATTTTCCGTCCATTTTTTGACCTGGCGTAATGTGGCACGGGAATTCTAAACACAATCTGCTCCCAGGCGTTTCGCAGATTCAAACAAAAAAATATGAAGGAGACAATGACTAAATGACAAACGTCACAAGTAATTTTCATTTAAAGATTGCAATGCTCTGGCTTGCGATTTTCTCAATAGTTTTTTCCTCAGCCTGTCATCCACCGCAGCCGGGAAGCGGAACGCCGAGCACCATTCAGCTCGGCGTCCAAAATCCGCAGTGGGGTATGGGGCAGGGTGGATCGGGCAGTAACTGGCAACTCAACAACGATGCCAATCATAAAGTAAAGGTCAAGGTACAGACTCTGGATTCAAACCAGAACGCGACGCTTTACAAGTCCTACAGCTGGACATACAACTATTCAGGACTGTCGGATTCGTGGCATTACCAGCAAATCGAGGTGCCTCAAACCGGAATGTTCGTCGTCCAAGTGGAAGTCGAGTTTACCGAATGCACGTGGCAGAACGCGTCGTGCAGTTTTCCTTATACGGGAAGCACCAAAGACTATTTTACCCAGCAGACATTTACGTCAAGACCCTCGTCGATCACGATGCCCGTCAGCTTTTCCAATCTGATCGGTCAGGAGTGCAATTGCTAACAAAGGAGTATAGAAAATATGAAAAAGAAAATTCTAATTTTGAGCATGATAAGTTTCGGATGCTTGTTGCTGCTGTCGCTTGCCTTCGGGTTTTCAGAGAAAAATGATTTTTCAATTTCCCGGAAAGCCAGCGCTGCGAGCCTGATCCGGGCGGCCTACGCCCAGCCCGCTGCGGAAACCAGTGACGATCTGCTTCTGATCAATGAAATCGTCCAGACTAAATACGACAAACTGACGCCGACGGTCAGCTTTCAGGGGAATTTGGCGGGCATCGAGGACGGAAAAGTCGATTTGAACGATCGCTCGTTTCCGGTCGAGCGCGGTTCGCTTTACTGGTCGACCGCTACCGACCGCGAGTCATCCGAAACAGTAGAGAGGTATTTCGGCGCAGAGAATACGTTTAGCGCGGAAGGAGAAGAAATAGTCCGCGATTTCTACATTCCCGGAGCGTTAAAAATCGACTTCGAAAACGGCCGGGATTTGGAATTCAGCAAAGCCGAAGGCATCAGATTCCGTTGGAATGCTGACGAACGCAACGAGTATCCGTTGATCGTGGTTTTGCAGTATATCCAGGAAGACGGAAAAGAACTGCTGACCAAACAATTCAGCTTCAATGACTGGGAGCAATCGGCTGAAATCGGTCCGGAGGATTTAAAGGATTTTCCCTCAGACAGCAAGCTTATTCTGTATGCCGGACGAGGAAACGGAAAAATTGTGAGCATCCGCGGTCGGGAAACAAGTCTCGCCGGTCTGACTATCACTTCCGTGCCGGGAATCGTTGTAAAATAATATTGCTCGCGATTTAAATTCAAAGATCGACGAGTGACTGAAGAGTGGTGAGGAGCCACTCTTTTTTTATTTCAAAAATAATCATTTTCAATACAATCAAAACCCCGGAGTTTACAAAGAGTAGTTGCTGTCCTTGTCTTTCAATCGATAATTTCTTCTTAAGATTGAATATCCGACGGGCGGATACGAACGATTCGAATACGGTCAAGTTCCGACTTTAGCCTTTCACCGGGATTATATACAAGACCAGACCAATCGCGGCGTTATCAATCGATGGGTCAAGGAAAGCAGCGGCGCGTCCGAGCTTCAATGGAAATATGAGGCGTTTAAGGAAGGCGGAACGCCTGCTACTACGCTTCGAATTAAAACGACCGCGCCGGATAATCAAACCATTACCGAGCAATATCTGGAAAGCAATTGGTCACACGATTTTCCGAACGCCAAAACGAAATACGGTTTTGATAATCCCGTTGCTGGCAGACCTTATGAAGAAAGAATTTACTCGGGAACAACGCTGAAAAGTCGTAAATTAACCGAATACGAATACACGGGCGCGATCGGCACGGGCGGAAGCGCTTCGGCGACGCGCGATCCGCGCACAAAACGCGAAATATCGATTATCTTTGAACCTAATTCCACATCCGCGCTCGTTTCGATGACGGCAAATACTTATGATACGTCGGGCAGCACGGATTTGAAGATGTTTTCCTCGCTCAATCTGAAATCGAGCGAGCAATACAATTATATCGTCGTTGCGGCATCGACGGCGGCAAGTGAGACCGTTTCGCAGCTCGCGGCAAGATTCAACAACACGACTCCGGCCGTCAAAACCGAGATTGATTATTTATACGATACAAATTATGTAAATTCGACCAGAAGCATTCTCGGAATGGTTTCCGAGCAAAGAGTAATCAATCCTTCAAACAGCGCGGCCGTTTCCAAAACGCAGATGCGCTACGACGAATACTCGCTGATTTCGAGTGACGCTTTGCCTACCTTTGCGACGGCAACGTGGACGGATTTGCAGACGACGTATCATGGCAACGCTACGTCGGCGATAAATTATACCGATGCTGCAAATACTCAATATATTGAAACGCACGGCTATTTCGACCAATACTGTAACCCGAAAAAGACGGTTGACGGAAACGGCAACGAAAGCCTGATGTCATACAGCACCGATTATGCCTGCGCTTATCCGACCGAAACAAGTTCGCCCGTTCCGGATGTAAACGGAATTTACGGCTCAAATGCAGCGCTCGTGACAACAACCGTTTACGATTTCAATACAGGCTTGCCGACAAAAGGAACCGATGCTAACGGGCTGGAAACTCGCATGGAATACGCCGACCTGCTGCTCAGACCAACTAAGGTAAGCAATTACTACATCAATCAGGCAGTAGGAGCAGAAACCATCACTGAATACGGCGCGCCGGATTCGAGCACCGGACAGCTTTCTTCAAGTCAAAGATTCGTTAAAGTCAAAACGCAGATTGACGCGGTAAACTGGAAGCAGGGCTACACGTGGTTTGACGGGCTCGGCCGAACAATCAAAACGCAGGCGGTCGATTCCGGCGGCGACGTTTTCGCCGAAACTCAATACGACGATTTGGGAAGAATCCGGAAAGCGACGAACCCGTATCGAACGGGCGAAACGGCGCAGTGGATGACCAAGACTTACGACGCTTTCGGCCGAATTTGGAAAGTTACGACGCCGGACAACAGTTTTGTCGAAACGACTTACGGACTATCGACAACTTCGGGAAGTCAAATCGGAACGGCCGTAACGGTAACGGATCAGGCGGGAAAAATGAGAAGAAGCATTACGAATGCTTTAGGACAGTTAACGAGAGTCGACGAGCCGAACGCGTCGAATCAGCTCGGAGGTATGGATTCGCCGAACCAGGCGACTCTTTATGATTACGATAAGCTTAATAATCTGACGACCGTCACGCGAGGCTCGCAGACGAGAAGTTTTGTTTACGACTCCGTTTCAAGACTCAAACAGGCGACGAATCCCGAATCCGGAACAATGTCTTATACTTACGACGCAAGCGGAAATTTACAGACAAAACGCGATGCTCGCGGCATCAAGACGATTTACGATTACGACGCGTTTAATCGAGTTATCAAAAGATGTTACCGGAACATCGGAACATCAGGCTCTCTGGGCGCAACCGCCTGCGCCAATGCGGGAAGCGAGACGGCTGAATCGAATACGCCGGATGTCAATTATTACGACAATCTGACGAACGCCAAAGGCAAATTGATAAAAATTTCGTCTTCGGTTTCGACGACCGAATATACATCGTTCGACACGATGGGCCGAGTAACCGCGCATAAGCAGACGACCGACGGAAACGCTTACACGACGGCTTACGCCTACAATCTGTCGGGCGCTTTGCTGGAAGAAACGTATCCGTCGACGAGAGTCGTCAAAAACGTTTTGGATGCGGACGGAGATTTAGCGAAAGTTCAGAGTAAAAAAACGACGAACACGCCGCTGTGGAATTACGCACAGAATTTCACCTACACTTCGGCCGGCGCGGTTTCATCGATGCAGCTCGGCAACGGACGGTGGGAATCGACCGCCTTCAACAACCGATTACAACCGACGCAGATTGCGCTGGGAACAAGTCAGGGCACAACCGATTTATTAAAGCTGGATTACAATTACGGCACAACGGCAAATAACGGCAACGTTCTCTCTCAAACGACCACCCTTCCGACAATCGGAAGCGCGACGGGCTTTACGGCCGTTCAAACTTACACTTACGACAGCTTGAACAGAATTCACGATGCCAAAGAGATGATTGGCACGACTGAGACGTGGAAGCAGACCTTCACCTACGACAGATACGGCAATCGAAACTTCGATGAAGCCGACACGACGACTTTGCCGAAGAATTGCAGCGGGCAAGTTTGCGCGGCAGATGTTCCGCTGGTAAATCCGTCAATCAATACGACGACCAACAAAAATCAATTAAACGGTTATGTTTATGATAATTCAGGAAACACGATCAAAGACGCGCAGAGTCGAAAGTTCACATACGACGCAGAGAATAAGCAAACAAAGGTAGAAAACGTAGATTCAAACGGAAATCCAATCTCTACAGTCGGAGAATATTTCTACGACGGAGACGGGAAACGCGTTAAGAAGATTGCCGGAACGGAAGTGACGATATTCGTTTACGATGCAGCAGGCAAACTCGCGGCGGAATATTCGAATCAAACAAATAGTAATTCTCAGGTTAGCTATTTGACAAACGACACGCTCGGCACGCCGAGAATCAACACGGACAAAAACGGAAACGTAATATCGAGACACGATTATCAGCCTTTTGGTGAAGAGATTGCCACGAGCCAAAGAATACAAGGATTAAGCTACAATTCAGATGAAATCATGCAGAAATTTACCTCGTATGAAAGAGATAGTGAATCTGACTTGGACTTTGCAAAGGCGAGAATGTATGAATATTCGCACGGCAGGTTTACAAGCCCTGACGATTTTCTTAGTGACACATACACTTCAAATCCACAAAGTTGGAATCTTTATGTGTATGTGAGAAATAATCCTTTAAATCTTACTGATCCTTCTGGTAAAAAGGCAGATATTGACACGGAGATAAATAGGAAAACAAAGGTAATAACTATAACGGTTACAACAAGCATAGGTCTGTGGAGTAAAGATAAAAAAATCAAATCAAATCTTACAGGACAAGTTAAAACGAATATTGAAAATCAAATAAAGAAATGGGCAGGTTCTCAACAACTCGCTGGAGGTTACACGCTAAACGTAAATGTAAATGTAACAGTGAAAACATTTAGTGGCGCCAACAGCTCAGATGATGTTCTGAATCAAGATAAATCCATTCAAAATGTTATTCAATTAACAAATGGTCCAGCAACTGCTGAGTGCGGAGCCGGTGCTAATAGCTGTGTAGGTGATAATAGCGATAAAGCCACCATCAATAATCCCGATGGCACTCTACCTGATGTTGCTACTTGGAATTATAATAGTGCGAGTAAAGATAATGAACCTGCTCATGAATTTGGTCATCTTTTAGGAATACAGGGGCATACGCCTGAAGAAATGCAAGGTGGTGCAGGATATAATCCTAACAGATTTTTGTCTACGTGGAGTTCTGCAACAAGTGCAAGTTTATACGATTATACTCGTGCGTTTAGCACTGATGTGAATAGAGCAATTAGGGCTGCTAATTTTATGGATTGGAACGATACGCATCCTTACAGGGGTTCTATCGGTAACCCAAATAAAGCTACTTTTGCTATTCAACGTAGAACCCCAACAAGTTATGGAGGTTTAAATAGCCCAGAATGAATAATAAATTTTCATTTTCTATCATATTTTGTTTGTTTTTTATTTTTATGTTTAGCACTTTTGTTTGTGCTAATAATCCCGTCGTGCCTTGGTCAAAAATAATTGATTCATCAAATGGTAAATTCGTGCTTGTTTTAATTTCACCTAGAATTAAAGAGCAAACTGATTATGTAAACAGGTTAAGGGAATTCTGGAAAAAAGGCGGTATTCCTGCTGAAAGTGTTCCAGAGGCAGAAAAGGAATTGCAAGAGGAAATTGACCAAGAAATGAAAATCCGTAAAAAATATCCTGAAAGCGGACTTTATACATTGAGTAATTCGCCGCAACTTCTCTGGACAACAGCCTTGTATGATACCGAATCTTGGTATTTAATCTCAGATGATGGAGAACATCTTGTTGTTGTTAAAGATAATATAACTGGAGTCAAAGAAGTAAATAACATAGAAGGAAATCCTCAGGTAAAAGAAGTAGTAAAATCTTCACCTAATATGGATCAAAGTATTCTAACCTTTTATTCTTTCGGAAAACCGATTCGCTCATATAGAGCCTTTGAATTAGTAGATAAAAATAATCTGCAAAAAACAACATCAGAAGATTTTATGTGGAGTGACGAAAGAATTCTGGATGACAGAGAAAAAACTTTATATATCACAAAGAAGAATGGTGAAAAACTTATTTTCGATATAATCACAGGTAATCTACTGAGCGGTAAACTTTCGAGTCAGCAAAACTCTTCTTCTGACTTAGAAACAAATAATATACAAATACCAAAGCCCGAGAACAGTAAGTCCTTCTGCGGCGGAGTAACATTGTTAATTGGATTAGTATTGTCGCTTCTGTTCGGACATTGAACTTTACAAAAAATCAAACAAAAAAGGCGTGAGGAAGCTTACGTCTTTTGCTTGTGCTGATTGCTTTCTAAAATCGTGTCGAGAAACGACAAAATAAAATCTTGAATTAAAATGCAAAGCCTAGCGAAAGCGTTTTGAAAATGTAGCCCAAAATGTGCCCAAAACTTTCCGCATAAATAAAGCAACTATGCCGAAGCGTAGTTGCTAGTGTTTTGCTAACTGTCTACATTGCTTATATTTAAGCCAAATCTGGAACAGCGAATTTTAATCTGTCACGTTGGAGGTCGCGGGTTCGAGTCCCGCCGGCTCCGCCATTAACCTCTTTATACTCAGTAGTTTCAGAGTCGTCATATTGACGGCTCTTTTCATTTTTATCCGCTGTAGACCGTTTTGTGACATTCAGTTCATCAGAGAGCTTTCCGGCAATGAGTTCAGTGGTCTGTCTTTTGAAGGTTGGAGAGAAATGTTTGTATCTTTCCAGCTCCTCGCTTCTATGCCCTGTCATCTTCCGAATAATCGCATCAGCCACGCCTTCCATAAAAAGCATAGTCGTTGCGAAATGCCTTAGATGATATCAGAATTATTTGGCGCGACTTTCTACAGCTCTAGGCTGTTAACCTGGCATCCTTTCGGATTTCGATGTTTTTGTTCCACGCATCTTCGATTAGTAGCGACCCAACCGATTCGGAAACGATTCCAAGGCAGAGAGAACGATTCACAGAATGTTGTAGTATTTGCTATTTATCGTCGGCAAACGCTAACTTCGAGGTTTAACTGAATTTTAGAATTTATTAACTCTTTCCTAATCGCTCACCAAAGCCAACAAAAGGAAACAGGTAACAAAGCATCTTTATTTGATTGTCACTGCATCTTTTAATTATGAAATATTCTCAATTTATAGTGTCTATTCTTACCTTTGCACTTGGTGTCTTGTGTGTTCCTTTTGCCAATGGATTATATGAGAAGTGGAGCGAGCCTTATGTTGAAGTGCCTCAAGCGGTATCAGAATCGCCGATTGTTGTAATCGCCCCTACTGAACAAAATCCTTTTAATATGAGTGGCGGCGGAAGTTCAGGCGGTCAGACCTGTGAGGATTTTATAAAATCACTTGGCAAATTAACTAAACAATCTCGCCGCATTTTAGCCTATACTCCTTGTTATGACTCAATTCCGGTATCGAAGGCTACATATCCACCAAAGGCGAGTCTAAAAACCTGTTGTCGGAAAACAAAAACCGCTACTTATGAGGAATGAAGCTTGCGGAAACATTTCCTAAGCAGTGGGCG
Source organism: Pyrinomonadaceae bacterium (assembly GCA_036403235.1). Classification (GTDB taxonomy): domain Bacteria; phylum Acidobacteriota; class Blastocatellia; order Pyrinomonadales; family Pyrinomonadaceae; genus JBGTFE01. Next base: position 16,216 of record DASWRI010000078.1, read on the forward strand.
CGGGTTCGAGTCTCGTCGGCTTCGCCACTAAAATCAAAAAGCCGCTTGAGTTAATAAAACTCAAGCGGCTTTCGCGTTTATAAAAATAAATTTTATCCTTTTCTGAGTTCCGTCAAAACCTGTTTGGCGACGGCCTTCAAAGTGTCGAAAACGCCGACGCCCTGCGAGGCGGTGGCTTCGAAGACGGGCTCGTTTTTGCGGTTGAGCTCGGCGACGAGTTCTTCGGTCGGGATGACGTTCGGCAAATCGCGTTTGTTGAGCTGGAGCACATATGGAATCTCTATCAGATTGTAGCCCTGCGATTGGAGATTTTCTTCGAGATTGTAAAGCGATTCGATATTGGCGTCCATCCGCTCTTCCTGCGAGTCGGCGACGAAAACGACGCCGTCGACGCCTTTTAAAATCAATTTGCGCGAAGCGTCGTAATAAACCTGACCGGGAACGGTGTAGAGGTGAAAACGCGTTTTAAATCCGCGCACCGTGCCGAGCTCGAGCGGCATAAAATCGAAAAACAAAGTGCGGTCGGTTTCGGTCGCCAGAGAAATCAATTTGCCTTTGGCCTGCGGCGCGGTCGAATCGTAGATATATTGCAGATTCGTCGTCTTTCCGCACAGTCCGGGACCGTAATAAACAATTTTGCAGTTAATTTCGCGTGAAGCGTAATTGATAAAAGTCATAAATTAAGTGGTCGGCGGTCAGTGGTCAGTGGTCAGTGAAAATCAAAAACTTTACACCTGTTACTTTACACTTAGCACTAGCTAAATAAGCTGTCAATATCTTCGTCGGTAATTTCGGCGAAAAACGAATTTTGTTCCTGTCTTTGTTTTTCCGAATCGACCGCAATCTGGTCGAAAATCGAGGCGACTTCGTGGCTCGCCTTTTTGGTGCGCAGCTTGACGAGACCGAGCGTCGAGCGCTCGTCAAAAACGACGACCAGCAAACTTCGGCCGATAACGCTGATAAAAATGCTTTCGCGCTCGCCTTCGTGGACGACCGCCGGGAAAACGTCTTCGCCGATAAGTTTTGCCATCGAAGTCGTCGCGGCGACGTTGCCCGCCGCCAGACTCGAAAAGCTCGTCGTATCCATATCGCCGATGTCGCCGTGAAAAGCAATCGGCTGACCGTCGCGGTCAACCAGAAAAACGACGCGCGCGGCGCACTCGACACAAAGCCGCGCCAAGACGGATTTTATCTTCTGAAACTGATGTTCGTGTATAACTATGGGCGTTTCTGCCATGAAAACTTTCTCTCTGTATTTGGTAAATAGAGGATAAGAAGTTGTAAGTTCTCAATTTCTGAAAACTTAATGTGCGGTTTATTAAGACGGGCTTTTACTACAACCCGCATTTTTAATTTAGCATACAACCCGCGTCGGCTTCAAGTATTTTTTTGCGTTGATTTTGACTGGCGAGGCCTGAATTTACGCGGGCGAAAAATTTATTGCCCGAAGAAAATAAAAAATGGTAAAATTTATTCGGGCAAATACATTGCCAAATCTTCAATTTAATTACCTACACTCTTGCCTGCCTTTTAAGTTTTCGATACATTCAGCATTAGACAAATGAAAAATCATCTGTTTTCGCAAATCTCGCATGGATTGGACATCGTCGCCATCGGCGGCGGCAACGGGCTTTCGACGCTTTTGTGCGGTCTGAAAAGATTTGTGCGGGCGAGCGAGACCGAACCGGTCTGGCTCGAAAATCTGGCGGCCATCGTCGCCGTTTCCGACGACGGCGGAAGCTCGGGCCGGCTGCGCGACGAGCTGCAGATGCTTCCGCCCGGCGACATACGCAATTGTATGGTTGCGCTGTCCGAGGATTCGCATCTTTTATCGAAGCTTTTCCGGCATCGTTTTCGCGGTGCAGGCGACCTCGGCGGGCACAGCTTCGGCAATATTTTTCTCGCCGCTCTGGCCGAAATTACCGGCGATTTTGCCGAAGCCGTCAAGCTTTCTTCGGAAATTCTGGCGAGCAAAGGTCATATTTATCCGGCGACCGTCGCCGACGTGCATCTGGCGGCGGAGCTCGACGACGGCTCGATTGTGCGCGGCGAAACAAAGGTCGGAAAAGTCGGAAATTCGATAAAAAGGCTTTATCTCGAACCGGAAAACTGTCGCCCTCTGCCCGAAGCTCTGGCCGCCATTCACGAAGCGGACGTTATCACGGTCGGGCCGGGCTCGCTCTACACGAGTCTTTTGCCGCCGCTTCTGGTCGAAGACGTGGCGCAGGCCATCGGCGACTCGCAGGCGACCAAGATTTTTATCTGTAATCTGATGACGCAGCCGGGCGAAACCGACGGCCTGACTTCCAGAAAACATCTGGAAATCGTCCGCGAATACGCGCCGCAAATCGATTTTGATTACATCATCGTCAACAATCGCCCGATTAGCGAAGAGCAGCAGACGCGCTATGCCGAAGAAGGCGCGCAGCAAATCGGCGTGCACGGCTCAATCTCGCCCGAAACGATTGAAGGCGCAGAGGTCGTTTATGGTAATCTATTGGACGAAGGCGAGATGGTGCGGCATCACTCGGAAAAGCTCGGGCAGGTCGTTTTGCTGTGCGCGCTTCAGCCGCGAAAAAAGGTTTTGTTTTAAGGATTTATTTAGCGCAAAGACGCGAAGACGCAAAGATTTAAAGATATTTCGCAGTTGATTGATTTTTTATAAAAACTTTGCGGCCTTGCGCGAAAATTTCTCTGAATATGGAAAATACTTCCAACACTCAAAAAACTCTCGATGTTTTGATTTTGGCGGCGGGTTTGGGAACGCGTATGCGCTCGAACCTCGCGAAAGTTCTGCATCGTCTCGACGGCCGCCCGCTGGTCGGGCACGTTTGCCGGACGGCCGCCGCGCTCGCGCCGCGCAAAGTTTACGTCGTCATCGGGCATCAGGCCGATGACGTTCGCCACGCGGTTTTAGAAGAATTAGACGAAGACCACGCCGGATTTGTCTGGCAGAAAGAACAGCTCGGAACGGGACACGCCGTCAACTCGGCGCGCGAATTTCTCGAAACCGAAGACTCGACGCTGCTCGTTTTGTCCGGCGATGTGCCGATGATTCGCGCCGAAACTCTGGCCGCTTTGATTCAGCAGCACTACACGCATCGCGGCAAGGGCGCGGCCTGCACGCTTCTGACCGTCAAACTCGAAGACCCGACCGGCTACGGGAGAATTTTGCGCGACCAGGGAGGCCTCTTCGAACGCATCGTCGAGCAAAAAGACGCTTCCGAAGAAGAAAGAAAAATCAAGGAAATCAACGCCGGAATTTATTGTTTTAATACGCGCAAATTGTTCGACGCGCTTTCAAAAGTTCAAAACAACAACTCGCAGGGCGAATATTATCTGACCGACGTTCCCGCGCTTTTGCGCGACGCGGGCGAAGCCGTCTCGCTTTACCAGCACACGGATGCGCGCGAGGTTTCGGGCATCAACAATCGCGCCGAGCTCGCCGATTTAGAGCGGATTTTGTGCCGCCGCACGATTTCAAAAATGATGCTCGACTACGGCGTCACGTTTATCGACCCGAAAAACACATACATCAGCGAGCAGGCAAGCGTCGGCCGCGACACGATAATTTACCCGAACGTATCGATTGAAGGCGAAACAAACATCGGCGACGGCTGCACGATTCGCGCCGGAACGCGCATCACCAATTCGCGCGTCGGTCACGGCGTCGAAATTCTCGATAACTGCGTCATCGTCGATTCGGAAATCGCGGCGAGCTGCACCGTCGGGCCGATGGCTCACCTGCGCGGGCACGCGCGTTTGGAAGAAAAAGCAAAGGTCGGAAATTTTGTCGAGCTCAAAAAAACTATCCTGGGTCGCGGCTCGAAAGCGAGTCATTTAACTTATCTCGGCGACGCGACCGTCGGCGAAAAAACAAACATCGGCGCGGGCACGATTACATGCAACTACGACGGCAAAAATAAACACGCGACGGAAATCGGCAACAACGTCCGCATCGGCTCCGACACGATGCTCGTCGCTCCCGTCAAAGTCGGCGACGGCGCGGTGACGGCCGCCGGTTCGGTGGTTATAACGGACGTTTCGGCGGACTCGCTCGTCGCGGGCGTTCCGGCGAAAGTAAAGAAAAATCTGCGAGAATCCGAAAGCGAAAACTCGGAAACGAAAACCGCGTGAAATGAAAAAACGAGAGGGAAAATCAAAACAAAAATCTTCGCCCGAACAAATCTCGCCCGAAGAAGCCTTAAAAAGAATGAAAAGCTTTGCCGGAAGAAAGGAGAAATTCGTTGCCGCTATCAAAAAGAGCCAGAATTGAAATTTATCTGCCCGAAAAGCGAAAAGCGAATTATCAGAGACTGCAGGCCGCGTTCGAGCAGGAATTTTTAGAAACGTTCGGCGGCTGTACGGTTATTGAAAACATCGAAGGATTGTATCTTTCTTCAAACGGTGAAATGGATGAGGATAAAATCAATCTGGTTTACGTCGACACGCCGTTCGATTTCGAGGAAAATTTCAAGACTCTCTCCGAATATACAGACCATCTGCGCGAAGCCGCACTGGAGGCTACCGAAGAAGAATCAATTTTAATTGTCGTTCACGAAATTTATCATTCGATATAATATAAAAATATGTGTGGAATTGTTGGATACGTTGGAAATAAACAGGTCGTGCCGCTGATTATCGACGGCTTGCGCAAATTGGAATATCGCGGCTACGATTCGGCCGGAATCGCCGTCGTCGACGGGTCGAAACATCTCGAGCTGCGGCGCGCCGAAGGAAAACTGCGGAATCTCGAAGAATGTATTCGTCTGAACCCGCTGGACGGAAATTACGGCATCGGGCACACGCGCTGGGCGACGCACGGGCGTCCGACCGAGGAAAACGCGCACCCGCACCGCGACCAATCGGGCAAAGTCGTCGTCGTGCACAACGGCATTATCGAAAATTACCTGACCTTAAAAGAAAGACTGGCGGCCGAAGGCAGCGTTTTTAAAACCGAAACCGACACGGAAGTCGTCGCTCATTTAATCGGTCATTACAAGGAAAAGGAAAATCTGTCGCTCGAACAGGCCGTCCGCCGCACGGTTCACGAGCTGCGCGGGATTTTCGCGCTTTCGATTATCTCGGTCGACGAGCCGGACACGATTATCGCCGTCCGCGAAGGCCCGCCGGTCGTCATCGGTCTCGGCGACGGCGAATTTTTTGTCGCCAGTGACATTCCGCCTATCTTGCAGCACACGCGCGACGTGTTTTTTCTCGGCGACAAGGAAATCGCCGTCCTGACGAAAGATTCGGTGCGCGTCACGGATTTTGACGGAAACGTCGTCGAGCCGAAACAGCAGCGCATCACGTGGGACCCGATTATGGCGGAAAAAGGCGGCTTCAAGCATTTTATGCTCAAGGAAGTTTACGAGCAGCCGCGCGCCGTCCGCGATACGGCGCAGGGACGCGTTTCCCTGGATACGGGCAAAATTTATCTCGACCCGATGGATATTTCCGAAGAAGATTTTCTCGGCATAACCTCAATCAAAATCGCCGCCTGCGGAACGAGCTGGCACGCCGGAACAGCCGGAAAATATATGATTGAAGAGCTCGCGCGGCTTTCGGTCGAAGTCGATTACGCATCGGAGTTTCGCTATCGCAATCCGGTTCTCGACGAAAATACATTGCTGATTGTCATCTCGCAGTCGGGCGAGACGGCCGACACGATTGCGGCGATGCGCGAGGCGCGGTCGGCGGGCTGCAAGACTCTGGCCATCTGCAACGTGCAGGGCTCGATGATTCACCGCGAAGCCGACGGCACGATTTTAACGCACGCCGGGCCGGAAATCGGCGTCGCTTCGACCAAAGCATTTACGTCGCAGATGGTCGCGCTTTATCTTTTTGCGCTTTATCTCGGCCAGCTTCGCGGAAAATTAGACGAGAATCAGGCGAAATATCACGCGCAGCAATTGGCCGAGCTGCCGCTCAAAATCGAGACGCTTTTGAGCGACGCCGATTCGATTGAAGAATTGTCGAAAGAATTTTTCCGCTCGCAGGATTTTCTATACCTGGGGCGCGGAATTAATTTTCCGGTCGCGCTCGAAGGCGCTCTAAAGCTCAAGGAAATCAGCTATATTCACGCCGAAGGCTATCCGGCGGGCGAGATGAAACACGGGCCGAACGCGCTGATTGACGAAAAGCTGCCGGTCGTCGTCGTCAACACGCGCGAAGAAGGCAACGCGGCTTCGGAGCTTCGATACGAAAAAACGCACTCGAACATCGTCGAAGTCAAAGCGCGAGACGGCATAATTCTCTCGATTTTGACCGAAGGCGACGGAATGAGCTCGAAAGTTTCCGACTACGTCATCGAGATTCCCGAAACGTCGGATTTGCTCGCGCCGATTCTGTCAATCGTCCCTTTGCAGCTGCTCGCCTATCACATTGCCGTCCGTCGCGGCTGCGACGTCGACCAGCCGCGAAATCTGGCGAAATCCGTAACGGTCGAATAATTTGATTTAAAGAATTGACGCGGAAGCTGAGACGATATTTCTGTCTCAGCTTCCGCGTTTTGATTAAAATTTACAAAATTTACTCGAATCCGATTGTTGCCGCGTATGTGCCTTTTTTGTTTTTCTTGGTGTCCCAGACGACGTTTTCATCGCTGATAACAAACGGTTTCGTGCCGTCGTATTTCTTGTTGATGCGGTGCAAAACTTTATCGCCGTTGCCCTGCGCGAGAAAGCCCTCGGCCTTGTCGGCCAGCGCTCCGAGGTCGACGTTGTCTTTCACGATGCCCGTCACGATGCCCGGCAGAGGGACTAAATCGAGCGGGTTAAAGCCCGACGTTTTCCAGAGGTCGATGAGCTTGGGCAGAAATTTCTCGGCAAAAAGACCGCCGAGCGAATCGTCCTTAACGTCTATAAACTGAACGGCAATCGACGAAATCGTCCCGTCAATTTCCGCAATTTGAGCGTCGGCGGAAGTAAATCCGCTCGTTTCGTCGTCGAATTGCAGGGCGCTTGTATCCAGTTCGACCGAATCGCCCGAAGTAGTGCCTTGCAGAAAAAACTTTTTATTGGGATTTCGCCACTGCCAGAAGCCTGCGGGCGGTTTTGTCACGATAGTCGTTTTCGTTTTCCCGTCATCGCCTTTGTAAGCAATGTAAAAAATCAAACGAAAGTTTTTCTTGCTTTTATCGTCTCCGAAATCCGGAAAAGTTATTCCTTCGATTGTCAGCGTTTGGTTAGCCATAGTTTTTCTCCGATTAAATGTTATTGATTTTCTTCCGGGAAAGCGCGTGGAAGAGTTAAAAAATTGTATGGAGGCATTGTATCGGATTTTTGAAAAAAAACAATGCGAACGCTTATTTTTTGAAAAGCGCTTTGAAATTCAATAAGATTGAGTTTCCCGCAAGAGCGAGGTTTTTATGAAATTCAAACAATTTTATCTGGGTTGTCTGGCGCACGCTTCTTATTATATCGGTTCGGGCGCGGAGGCCGCGATTGTCGACCCGCAGCGCGACGTCGGGCAGTATCTGGACGAAGCGCGGGCGAATAATCAAAAAATCAAATACGTTATCGAAACGCACCTGCACGCCGATTTTGTCAGCGGTCACGCCGAGCTCGCCCGGAAAACCGGCGCGCAAATTGTTTTCGGCCGGCGCGCCGACGCGCAAATCGAGCATCTGGCGGCCAAAGACGGCGACGTTTTAGAAATCGGCGACGCGCGTCTGAAAATCCTCGAAACGCCCGGACACACGCCCGAAGGAATCTCGATTGTCGTCGAAAACGCAGGCGAGCCTCTGCGGGTTTTGACGGGCGATACGCTTTTTATCGGCGACGTCGGGCGTCCCGACCTGGCCGGCTCGAAAAACTTTTCCGCCGCCCAGATGGCCGGAATGCTTTACGACAGCCTGCACGAAAAACTTTTGAAACTGCCCGACGAGACCGAAGTTTATCCGGCGCACGGCGCGGGCTCGCTGTGCGGCAAGAATATGTCAAAGGAAACGTGGTCGACGCTTCGCGAGCAAAGACAATTTAATTACGCTTTGCAGCCGATGTCGAAAGCGGATTTTGTCGCCATGATGACGGAGAATCTGCCGGAAATGCCCGCGTATTTTTCAAAAAGCGTGACGAAAAATCTTTCGGGCGCGAGCAGTCTGGAAGAAATCGTAAAACCGGCGCAGATGTCGCCCGAGGAAGTCGAAGTTTTTCAAGGCGTAATTCTCGACGTCAGAAGCGCCGGCGAATACGGCGCTTCGCACATCCCGAATGCTTTGAACATCGGGCTCGGCGGGCAGTTCGCCTCGTGGGCGGGAACTTTGATTGAGATAAACGCGCCGATTGCAATTGCCGCCGCAAACGAATCTGAGGTCGAAGAAGCCGCGCTGCGCTTGGCGCGCGTCGGTCACGAATCGGTTAAAGGTTTTATCTTGATGAAAGACTGGAATCTGGAAACAAAAGAAATAGAGCAAGTGCCGGTCGAGGCAATGAGCGAGCTGACGCAGACCGGAAAATCTCTGCAGTTTATAGACGTTCGCCGCGCGGGCGAATATACGGACGCGCACGCGCCGCGAGCGATAAATTTAACGCTTTCGGATTTGCACAAATTAACCGGCGAGCTCGACAAATTCGTTCCGACTTACGTTATCTGTCAGGGCGGTTATCGTTCGAGCGCGGCGACGAGCATTTTGGAGCGAAAAGGTTTTCGGGAAATTTATAACGTTTCGGGCGGAACGGGCGCGTGGATAAAAGCCGGTTTGGAGACGGAAAAGGAAGATGCGGCCTGCGCCGTTTGAATATATCTTGCCGCGAAATAAAAAAGCCTGAGTGAGATTTCTCACTCAGGCTTTTTGTTTTAAGCCGGAAAAACTAGTGCTGATTCCAGTTAGCGACCGGATAATCTCCGTTAGCGCCCAATTGGAAGAACGTCGTCGCCCCGTTGGTCGAATTGCGCGAGTAGAAATTACTCTGTCCCGGAGTGATATCAGGCCGCCAAACGGCAATATCCGTC
>DASWRI010000079.1:0-46942 GCA_036403235.1 Pyrinomonadaceae bacterium
AAAATAATAACCGCAAAATCTAATCTTTTGCAACATATATTTTTGTTCGGCAGTGGAATAAATTTGCGTCAGCGATAATTCAAGCGTTTCAGCCGGGAGAGCGGACGTCTTTACCCGGAGCGCGAACGGCGCGTCCGCCATGTACGCGACGCGTTCGTAAAAGTTTTATAAAACTCAGGATTGAACTTAACTAATCTGTTTTATGTCGCGAGCGACATTGCGGACGCGCCGTTCGTGCTCGCGGTTAGGAGTTTGAATTTAACTTATCACCTTTAATTTAAGGCACAAAATTTAGTCGTTTTTCGGCATAACCTTGCCTGCTTGTTAAAACTTGTTTAGATTTAGCTTGTTTTATTTTGCGACTTATGTCATTATGTTTGCGGCATGATTCTTCATGTTGAATTCTCCACATTGAAATTTAACTTTCCGGTTTTATTTCAATTCTCTTTGCGCTCAATCCATCAAAACTTATCAACTCTTTTAGATTTCAGGCTTTATCCGGAGAGATTATTGACTGGAACTCCATCGATTTCCGCTTCAGACACCAAATTCAAATAAAATGAAAAATCTATTATCAATCAATTTCGCAAGCTTGCGACGCGCGGCATTTATTTTGGCTTTAACGGCCATTGTTTTCGTTTTGTTATCGGGTCTTTCGCTGCCGATTCCTTTTAATTCCAAAAGCAAATTGCTGTCCGAAAGCTTCTCGTTTGTCACTTCGGTCAAAGCCGGCAATAATTATTACGATTTTTCGAGCGGCAATCTTTCGTTGAGCCTGACTCCGGCGACGACGAATATGATTACCGGCAACGACGATTGGAGCGCCGTCACATCGGTCGAAGGCTATGCGGGCACAAATTTGACGAATACGCACGGAGTCAATCCGCAGACCATTCTCGGAACGGAATTCGCAAACAACGCCCTACCTTCGGGCAAGGCGACGCAGATTAACGCCAATAAAGGCAACCCGGGCGCGTTTAGTGCCGGAGGCCTGGCCGAGTTCGATTCGGGCGATTATCTCTCCTTCGGCTTTCAGGGCAGCGCGCAGGCAAATCCTTACATGGTTTTTTATTTGAATACGACCGGGCACAACAATATCACGATGAGTTATCAGGTAACGGATATCGACGCCGGAAGCAATAACTCGGTTTCTCAGGTCGCTCTCCAGTATCGCGTCGGCACGATTGGAAACTTTACAAACATACCGGCCGGATACATCGCCGATGCGACCGACCCGAACGTCGCCGGTCGCGTTACGTCGCGCAGCGTTCTTCTGCCGCCTCCGTGCAATAATCAACCGCAAATTCAGCTCAGACTTATCACGACCAACGCCGCCGCGCCCGACGGAACAAACACACCCGACGAATGGATTGGCGTCAACAACATCGTCGCCAGCGCGTTTGCCCCGACCGCCGCGACGGTCACCGTCGGAGGCCGCGTCATCTCGCCATACGGCCGCCCGCTCGCCAATGCGACGGTCGCGATGTACGACCAAATCGGCCAGACTCGCGTGACCAGAACAAACCCGTTCGGTTTTTATCACTTCGACGAGGTTGAAGTAGGCGAAACTTACATCTTCGAAATCAGCAGCAAAAAATACGTCTTTACCAACGCCATACGAAGCGTCTACGTCATCGAAGAAATAAACTCGCTCGACTTTTTCGCCGACCCCATCGGCTCGCGCGACACGAACGGCGAAAAGCCCGCACCGGCAATTAATGCTTTTGTTTCCAAATTTTAATTTTCGCTTTTGTAAATCGCAGATTCATTTGCGGAAACAAATAACAAAATCGCGGCTTATGCGTAAGCCGCGATTTTTTTTTGTAATTCGTAAGTCGTAAATACGACTTCGCTTTTATCGACAATCCGATTTTCTTTATTAATTCGGATTCGGCACGTTGACTCTTTTGCGGGTCAGGCCTGATTTACGGTCGCTTTTGCGAACGTAACCCATCGATTCGTATAAAGCGCTGTCCGAGCCGTGTGTTTCGTCGGCGATGACTCCGGCGACAACCAGCTCGACTTTTTTCAGCGTAATCAAGTCTTCCGAATCGCGCAACGCCTGCTGTTCTATCTTCTCGTCTTCGAGCGCGACGAGCTTCTGACGCGGTGCGAGACTTTTGTTGACCTGTGCTTCGTATTGTTCGAGAGTCATCCCGCCGAACGTCTTTTCCGGCGCAATCGTTCTCCATCCGTGTAATACTTCCATCATTTTCTGCTCATTTAGTTTTGGACTATTTGGCATAACTCTATCTCCTTATTTATAAATTTTGGGTGCTAACTTATAACGCATCCGATTTTTGGACGACGATGTTAAACACTTTTGCACAAATATTTTTGAAAAGCAAAACTTTTTTAGACAAGTTAAGAAAAATATATATTGGAAAATGGAAAATTACGTTCGGAATTTGTAATACTCGACTTGGAACTTGAAAAACTTGAAAGAGTATTTATGGAACTTAAGACCGAATCTGCGATACTTGAAAGGAAATCTGTAAATTCCCTTTAGGAATCTGCGATACTAAAGCAGGAATTTACAATACTTGACCTGGTATGTGCGATACTTGATTTAAGTATCGCAATACGTAAAGAGGAATCCGCAATACTAAAGAGCGAATCTTTAATTCTAAAGTCGAAATTTATTCTTTCGGCATTTGGTTTATGATTTCCATTGTCCTGACGCTGACGTTTGTAACCTTTTTCAGTAAATCAATAACCTCGTCCTTATAATCTTCAAACTTATATGTATTAAAACGCCCGGCGATAGTCGCGTCTTTCGGCCTGCGTTCCTTGTACTGGTCGAGAATCCATTCGAGAGCCGAGCGGTTTCCGAGTTTATATTCCCACGCGAGCGGCGGAACGCCCGTCAAAAGCGTTTTTGTGTCTATCTCGATAACGCCCGCCGTCTTGTCGGCGCGAAGCTTTGTTCTGGACGCGGGAGTAAATTCGGTTTTATCTTCATTCGAACTCGCGTAATGCGTCCCCGGACGATTTTTTTCTTCGCCGGTTATCTTAATTCCCTATTTCGGCTTCAAGAGATGCAGATTTTATTATTAAATCTCAGGCGTTAAAAATATAAATCAAAAGCCTCGTTTGAGGAAACGTTTTATATGTTTGAAATTATTTAATTCGTAAAATGCTAGTTTAGAATTACGTTTTAAGTCGCCAACTGCGACAAATAATATAGCCTATTCATAAAATGCTTATTTGAAGTTACGTTTTAAGTCGCTGTAGGCGACAAACAATATAGCCTATGGTGAAACCATAGGCTGCTAATTACGACACACATTCTGACGCTGAAGGCATCAAACAAATTTCCGATTATTTGTCGCTCGCCTACAGCGAGCCAAGATTTGCCTCTATATATTCCCGCCGGTTCACGCCGGGCTATATTGTTCGTCATCTTCGATGACAAGAATAAAATTATTAGGCATCACTGAAAGTCGATAAATCGGAAGTCTTTTACGAGCGGCGATAATTTTTTACACTATTGTCGGGTTTATTGCAAGAAAAAACTGAAAAGCCGAAAGCTGAAAACTGAAAGCTGAAAAGTAAAGACAAATTTCAGTTTTCAGATTTCAGTTTTCAGTTTCTCTTGTTAAAAAGTGCTGAGCCACCGGGGTAATTCGCTCATTTTCTCTATTCGCGCGAAGTCCTTGTCTCGTAATTCATCGTCCGAGACCATTTCGTGAAACCATTCGATTTCATACGGGATGTGGACGGCTCTTGCGCCGATTTCGATGACGGGAAGGATGTCCGATTTGAGAGAGTTTCCGACCATGACGAATTCTTCCGCCTCGATTTGGTGTCGGCGTAGAATATATTTGTAGGTTTTCGCGTTCTTTTGGGGAATAATTTCAAACGCCTTGAAGCAGTCGCCGATGCCCGAGCGGGCGAGTTTGCCTTCCTGGTCGAACAAATCGCCTTTGGTGATGACCATTAAATTATACGAGCGCGATAAATCCTCAATCGTCTCTTTAACGCCTTCGAGCAGCTCGACCGGATAGGTCAGCATCTCGCGCGCGTAGCCGACTATCTCCATAATTTCGCTGCCCGTAATGCGTCCTTCGGTCAACTCGACGGCAGTTTCAATCAGGGAAAGCGCAAAGCCTTTGACGCCGTAGCCGAAATGCGGAATGTTGCGCGTTTCGGCTTCGTCCAGACGCTGTTCGACCCAGTCCGCGTCGTGGTATGCGGCGAGCAGGTTTTGATATTTTTCCTTTATCGAGACAAACATCCGCTCGTTATGCCAGAGCGTATCGTCGGCGTCGAATGCGATGGTTTTTATCATTACAGTTGGAATTGTTAGAAGTTATTTTCTACCACAGAGACACGGAAGCACGGAGATTTCTTATAAAGAGTTTTCACTTTTAATCACAAAATAAAAATTTTTCATATCTCGTCTCTGTGTCTCTGTATCTCTGTGGTGAAATCTTACTTAAATTACTGTTGACTCAAAAGCTGGCGCAGAACATACGGCAGAATACCGCCGGATTTGTAGTATTCGATTTCAATCGGCGTGTCGATGCGCAAGGTCAAAACGGCTTCTTCCGTGCTTCCGTCGGGGCGATTTATCAGCAAAGTGACATTCTGGCGCGGTTTTATCTCATTTTCTTCGAGTCCGATTAAATCGAACGTTTCCGTTCCCGTCAGATTATAAGACTGCGCGCCTTCGCCGTCTTTGAACTGCAATGGCAGGACGCCCATGCCGACCAGATTCGAGCGATGAATCCTTTCGAACGACTGCGCGACGACCGCTTTGACGCCCATCAGGCGCGTTCCCTTCGCCGCCCAGTCACGCGACGAGCCCGTTCCGTATTCCTGCCCGGCGAAAATCATCAAAGGCACGCCTTCCGCCTGATACCTGACGGCCGCGTCGTAAATCGTCATATCTTCGCCGTCCGGCTGGTAGCACGTAAAGCCGCCTTCCTTCGGCGAAACCATCAGATTTTTGATACGGACGTTGGCAAACGTTCCGCGCACCATAACGCGGTCGTTTCCGCGGCGCGAGCCGTAGGAGTTGAAGTTTTCGGGCGAGACTTCGTTTTCCTGGAGGAAGAGTCCGGCGGGCGAAGTCGGCTTGATTGCGCCGGCGGGCGAGATGTGGTCGGTCGTCACCGAATCGCCGAAGACGGCCAGCGCGCGCGCATTGCGAACGTCCGAAAATTTACCCGTCTCCATCGAAAATTCTTCAAAATACGGCGGCTCCTGAATGTATGTCGATTGTCTGTCCCATTCGTAAACGTCGCCGCTCGACGAAGGAATTTCGTTCCACATCGGGTTTTGCTCGGCAAAATCGCTGTAAAGCCTTCGATAAGTTTCGGCGTCGAAGGCGTCCTGCATCAATTCCTTAACTTCGTCGAGCGAAGCCCATATGTCTTTCAGATAAATCTCTTCGCCGTTGCCGTTTTTTCCAATCGGCTCTTCGGTCAGATTTTTGTTGACCGTACCGGCGAGCGCGTATGCAACGACGAGCGGCGGCGACATCAGGAAATTCGCCTTTATGTTTTGATGAACGCGCGCTTCGAAGTTACGGTTTCCGGATAATACCGAGGCGGCGACCAAATCGTGCTCGATAATCGCGTCTTCGATGCCGTGGTCGAGCGGCCCGGAGTTACCGATGCAGGTCGTGCAGCCGTAGCCGACGAGATTAAAGCCGAGTTCTTCAAGATACGGCATCAAATTCGTCTTTTCCAAGTATTCGGTAACGACGCGCGAGCCGGGCGCGAGGCTCGTTTTGACATACGGCGGAACGCGCAGGCCTTTTTCGACGGCCTTTTTCGCAAGGATTCCGGCGGCCAGCATGACGCTCGGGTTCGATGTGTTGGTACACGAAGTTATCGCGGCAATCAACACGTCGGAATGCCCGACCGAAACGGTTTTCTGCTCGACGTGCGCCGATGCGTCTTCCACGCGGTCGGGCGTCGGGCGATTGTTCATCATCTCAATTTCGGTCAGCGTGTTCGTGTTTCGAGGCGAAGTATTATCTAAAATCGGAAGCGGAATACTGACGGGCGACTGCGCGCCGCCGCCGGTTGCCGAAACGGCGAGATTCGCGCCCATCGTCACCATGTAGCGTTTTTCCATCTCTTCCGACTCTTTGCCGTAACCGCCTGAGGCGACGGGCGCGACGAATAATTCGTTAAATCTGTCTTTCAAAGCCGTCAGCTCGATTCTGTCCTGCGGGCGCTTCGGTCCGGCCACCGCGGGAACGATTGTCGCCAAATCGAGCTCGATGGTGTTCGAATATTCGACATCGCCTTTGAGCGGGATTCCGAACATTTCCTGCGCGGTAAAATAATTACGGATAGTTTCGATGTGCGCTTCGTCGCGTCCCGTCGATTTGAAGTAATCGAGCGTGCGTTCGTCGACGCCGAAAAAGCCCATCGTCGCGCCGTATTCGGGCGCCATGTTGGCAATCGTCGCGCGGTCGGTCGCGGGAATGTTTCTCGCGCCTTCGCCGTAAAACTCGACGAATTTACCGACGACTTTCGCTTCGCGTAAAATCTGCGTCACGCGCAGAACGAGGTCGGTCGCGGTCGCGCCCTGCGGCAGCTCGCCCGTCATATGAACGCCGACGACATCCGGCGTCAAAATATAAACCGGCTGGCCGAGCATCGCCGCTTCCGCTTCGATTCCGCCGACGCCCCAGCCGACGATGCCGAGCCCGTTTATCATCGTCGTATGCGAATCCGTCCCGACCAATGTATCGGGAAAATATACGCCGTCCCGTTCAAAAACGCCTTCGGCCAGATATTCGAGATTGACCTGGTGAACGATGCCGATTCCCGGCGGCACGACGCGAAAACCGTTAAACGCCTGCGTTCCCCATTTTAAGAAACGATAACGCTGCTCGTTGCGGCGAAACTCGATTTCCATATTTTTCTGATACGCCGTTTCCGAACCGGCATAATCAACCTGAACCGAGTGGTCAATCACCAAATCGACCGGGACGAGCGGCTCGATGACGCTCACGTCTTTGCCCATCCGGGCGACGGCCGAGCGCATCGCCGCCAAATCGACGAGCAGCGGAACGCCCGTAAAATCCTGAAGAATAACGCGCGCCACGACGAAAGGAATTTCTTCGGTTCTATCGGCGTTGGCGCTCCAGCCAGCGATATTTTTCACATTCTCGACGCTTACTTTTTTGCCGTCGTCGAAATTTCTTAAAACCGATTCGAGCACGATGCGGATTGAAATCGGCAGACGCGAAACGTTTGCGACGCCTTCTTTTTCGAGCTGCGGCAGCGAATAAAACGCGGCGTCCTCGCCCTTTCCGGTTTTAAAAGTTTGTCTGGTATTAAAAAGATTATGTGTCATAGGTTGTTCCTTTCGTCCCGGACTATGAAATTATCAGCCGGCGAATCAAACTTTAAGTTTAAGAGCCAAAAAGTAAAAACTCAAGCTATTGCCTTATTTAGTAGATTTTTTCATCTAGCCGTACGGCCAAATTTTCAAAACTTATAACTTTGAATTGTAAATTAATATTTTCTCTAATCAAATTATTTAAGACCTGTGCTGAAATTATAATTTTAGACTTTTATCTTTAGCTTATTCGCGCTATATTCAATTTTTGCTAATAGTTAATAATTAACGATTGACTGACCGTTAATTATTAACCATTTTCAAATTATGAACGACGGCGACAGTAGTAGAAATGAATTTTTCAAGTTTTGCTCCAAGCAGATTTGTGCAAAATCTCAAGCGTGTGCCCGCGCGCGTCCGTCGTAATTTATCTTCTTACCGATTCGTTGCTTATCTTGCCGTTTTAGGCCCCGGAATTATCGCCGCCAACGCCGGAAACGACGCGAGCGGCATCGCGACTTATTCAACCGCCGGCGCGGCTTACGGCTACACGCTTCTCTGGACATTTATCCCGATGACGATAAGCTTGATTATCGTTCAGGAAATGTGCGTCCGGATGGGCGTCGTGACCGGGCAGGGTTTGGCGGATTTGATACGCGAGCAGTTCGGCGTCCGGCTGACGGCGCTCGTCATGTTTGCGGTTTTGATTGCCAACACGGGCGTCATCGTTTCCGAATTCGTCGGCATCGCGCAGGCGTCGGAGCTTTTCGGCATTTCCAGATATTTGACGATTCCGCTTGCATCGGCGCTTATCTGGTGGCTGGTCGTAAAGGGCACGCAAAAACGCGTCGAACAGGTTTTTCTCGCCATGTCGCTCGTGTTTTTTTGTTATGTTTTCTCGGCTTTTCTGGCAAAGCCCAACTGGTCTGAAGTGGCGACCGAATTTGCCAAGCCGACTTTCGAGTTCAACGGCGGCTATCTTTTTACGGTGATGGCTTTAATCGGAACGACCATCACGCCGTTTATGCAGATTTTCGTCCAGTCTTCGGTCGTCGAAAAAGGAATGGACAAGGAAGATTTGCCTCTGGTGCGGGCCGACGCGATTGTCGGGACGGTTTTCGCCTGCCTGATTGCGGCGTTTATCGTCATTTCGACCGCCGCGACTTTGAACAAAGCGGGCATTACCGAGCTCGATTCGGCGGCGACGGCCGCCCAATCGCTCGTCCCGATTGCCGGAAATTACGCGAAATATCTTTTCGGCGTCGGTCTTTTCGGCGCGGCGATGCTGGCAATGGGCGTTTTGCCGCTGGCGACGGCTTATTCTTTGAGCGAAGCGCTCGGATTTGAAAAAGGTTTGGCTTATTCCTTTCGCGAAGCTCCGATTTTTCTCGGCATTTTTTCGGCTTTGATTTTAATCGGCGCGCTGGTCGCGCTCATTCCGGGCATTCCGCAAATCAAGCTTCTTCTTTTTACGCAGTGCATCAACGGCATTTTGCTGCCGATAATTTTAATCGCCATCGTTACGCTTTCGAGCAGCCGCGAAATTATGGGCGAATATCGCAACGGCCTTGTATATAAATCGATTGCGTGGTTTATTACGATTGTGGTTTCGTGTCTCTCTCTTTTATTGATTGGAAAGACGATTGTTGATATTTTTTAATTTATGGAAACTACCGGTTTTCTAAAAAGGCTGATTCCCTTTCTGATTCTGCTGGCCACGGTTCTGGCGCTTCTGACGCTGATGCCGTTCGCCTATCCATATATTTCCAAATATATTACGACGCTTTTCAGAATCGACGAGGCCGACGCGGGCGTTACCGCCGTCAGCATTTTCGACGTCATTTACCGCATCGTCAGAATCGTTCTTTTGATGATGCTGATTGTGGCGATTATACGTCTGCTCAATTCGATTATATTCAGCACCTTTCTCAGCTCGGCTTCATACGAGATTTCGACTTTGCTAAGAAACGTCATCTCGACGATTATTTTTATCGTCGCTTTTATCATCATTCTGCAAACGCAGTTTACGAGCGCCTATGAAAAGCTCGCGCCGATTTTTACGGGTTCGACGATTATCGGTATCGTCATCGGTCTGGCTTTGCAGGACACTCTCGGAAATTTCTTTGCGGGCGCGGCGATTCAGGCCGACAATCCGTTTCAGGTCGGCGACGTGATAAATATTTCGAACAAAGGAACGGGCGTCGTCGAAAGCATCTCGTGGCGCGGCGTCAAAATCCGCACGTTTCAAAATAAAATTATCATCATCAGCAACAGCGTGCTCGGAAAAGAAATTTTCGAAGTCGCGCCGAAGGACAATCTCAACGCTCGGGTCGTATTTTTCAACACGCTTTACTCGAGCTCGCCCGCCCGCACCGCGCAGATTCTGCGCGAAGTCGTCCGGCAGGTCGAAAACGTCTCGCAGATGATTCGCCCGGTTATCCGCATCAGAAATTTGGGCGAAAGCGGAATCGATTGGGAAGTTAAATACTGGCTCGACGATTACACGAAATATAACGACACGGACGCTTTGATTCGCCAGCGAATCTGGTATGCTTTCCAGCGCGAAAAAATCGAATTTGCCTACCCGACGCGCACGATTCACGTCGAGACGAAACGGCAGGAAGACGCTTTCGTCGAAGCGAGTTCGACGATTTTCGACCGCATCAACAACGTTCCGATTTTTGTTCCGCTGAACGACGACGAAATCGAAAAACTGGCCGTCGCGAGCAATCTCCGGGTTTTCGCGCCGGGCGAAAAAATCGTACGCAAAGGCCAAAAAGGCAATTCGATGTTTATCGTTCATCGCGGAACGGTCACCGTGCAGGTCAGAGAAGACGGCAAGGTAAAACCGATTCGCCAGTTAAAGGAAGGCGGATTTTTCGGCGAGATGGGGCTTTTTACGGGCGAGCCGCGAACGGCGACGGTCGTCGCCGACGAAGAAGCCGAAGTTTTGGAAATCAAGCATTACTGCCTCAAGCCGATTCTCGAAGACAATCCCGAGCTGGTCGAAAGTTTCGGCAAAATCATCGAAGAGCGACGCAATGCTCTGGAAGAACTTTTAGAGACACACGAAAGCGGTCAAAAGGTCGATAAAGCCGGAGTCTTCAATTCAATCCGAAAGTTTTTCGGTCTCAGAAATTAAATTTCAAGCCACAAAAAAATCGCGAGCCGAAAAATTTCGGCTCGCGATTTTTTAAAGATTCAACCGATTTTTAATAGATAGTAAAGCTATACGAAACGGTTTTCGTTATCGCATACGGCTGGCCGTTTCTTTTTGCCGGCTCAAATTTGATTTGTCTGGCCGCCGCGATGGCCTGCTCGGTCAGACCGTATGGCAAACCACTAATCGTCGAGATTCCGCCGATTGTTCCCGCTGCGGTAAATGTAACTTTGAGCGTCACCGTTCCCTGCACGTTGTTCTGGCGTCCGGCGTCTGTGTATCTGGCCTGCGGTTTCGAAATAATTTTTATTCCCTCGGTAACTCCGACCGGAACTTCTTTTTTGGCAATCGTCGGCCCCTCGGTGTCGCCGACGCCGGTTCCGTTGCCGTTTCCGGTTCCGTTACCGTTGCCGCTGCCCGAACCGATACCGTTGCCTTCGCCCGTTCCGATGCCGTTTCCGACGCCGGTTCCGCGACCGTTTCCGATACCGCCGCCGCTGCCGCGTCCGCTCGAAGCGTCATCAGCCGTCAAACCGTCGAGCGTTCCGACGCGCTCGGTCGTCTGTTCTCTTTTAATATTTCCCTGCGTTTCGTTTCTGATGGCGATGGTCGGATTGGTCATCTGCGTCACCGGCATCGGCGCCATAATCGGTTTTTCAACCTGATTCGGCAATCTGCCTTTGGTGGCGTCGCGCTCGTTTTCTTTTCCGCCGCCGCCGCCGCCGCCGCCTTCTTCTTTATTCTTTTTCTGAACTTCTTCGACTTCAACCGGTTTATCGTCAATCGGGCCGACAAAAGCGAACATATCCGGCTCGTCAAGCGCAAAAACCGGAAGGCTGTGCGCGAAAAGCGACCAGAGCCAGGCGACCATCACGGCCGAGACCAGAAAAGTTCCGAAACCTGCCAGCAGGCCGTTGCGGAGCTGTACATCTTTTACTTCGATAACGGTCGGGCGATACGAGTCATCCGGCGAAGTTGTTGTATTATTTTCCTGATAAGAATAATCGTATGCCGCGGTCACCGCAGGAGCAGCTTTAGCTTCATAACCGTTGCCGTTGCCGTTTGCCGGGCTCGGCTCTGCCGCCACAAAAGTTTCCGGCTCTTCGGCGACGTCGACGGCGTTCAGTTCCAAAATATCGTCATCGGAAAAAGCCTCGGTCGGCGGCACGACTTGTTCTTCCGCCGCCGCAACTGTCTCAAAAGAAGCGGGCGAAGAAGCGTCGGCCTGCGAACCGCTGACGCCGACAGAGCTAACGGTCGCCGTCTCGTCTTTTAGCGGATTCATCTCAAAAGCCTGCAAATTCTCGCCGCAGTTCGGACAAAATCCGAATTTTTCGGCAAATCCCTCTTCACATTTTGTGCAATATTTAACTATTTTTCCCATCTATTTAGCCTCTCAAACTTTATAACTCTTAAGTCAAGAGTTTAACGACCTTCTTCAATTATAACCTGATTTATGCAGATGTTAAGCTTATTCGGGGATTTTCGCTTTTAACATTTTATTGAATACAACGAACTTTTTGATGTTCCAAACGTTTGACGAGATGCCTACAGCCATCTAAACTTTTTACATATTCGGACTATAAAATTGCGATTAACAACTTATCCCCAAAATTTTGCAACTAAAAGAGCAATTATAAAATACTTCTTTTATCTACTACTAAATTTAATGCGAATCAAGAAATATTTCAAAAAAATTACGATTACAAGTCTGTTCTTGTTCCTTCTGAGCATTGTTTCACCGGCACAGACGACGATTTCCGAGCCGCGCCAGGAAAAACTACTAAACGGCCTGAAGCTGCTCGTCTGGTCGGACGCCAAAGCGCAGAAGGCGACGGTCAAGCTTCGCATTCACAGCGGCTCGGCGTTTGACCCGCTGGCCCGAGAAGGCGTCATGGCGCTGCTCGCCGACATTTTGTTTCCGAGCGAAACGGCGCGCGATTATTTCAGTGAAGATTTGGGCGGAAGCCTTTCGGTGACGAGTAATTACGATTATATCCAAATCGACGCAACGGGCGATAACGATAAAATTCTGGAAATTCTCGAAGCTCTTGCGCAGGCCGTCTCGCAGCCGCAAATCGACAAAGAGACGACCGCCAAAGTAAAAGCGGCGAAGCTCGAAAAAATTAAAGAGCTCGAAAAAAATCCGACTTATATGGCCGTTCAGACCGTTTCCAAACAGCTTTACGGTAGTTATCCGTATGGCAGAGCTCCGCTCGGAACTTCCGAATCCGTTTCCAAAATCGATTTCGCCGACGTTCTCCTGGCCAAACAAAAATTTCTGACCGCCGACAACGCGACGCTCACTATTTCGGGAAACGTTAAGTTTGACCTCATTTTTCGCGCCGCGCGGCGCTATTTCGGCGGCTGGATAAAAGCCGACAAAAAAGTTCCGGCAACCTTTACGCAACCCGACGCACCGGCTTCTATTGGCGTTACACTCGATACTGATTCTTCGGCTGAAATCGCGGATATGCTTATAGCGATAAGAAGTTTTGCCCGGAACGACAAAGATTTCTACGCATCTCAAATTCTCGTGAAAATAATGACAAGTGCGGTTAAAAATCCATCCGACTATTTTGTTAAAAGCGAGTCCTACCTGCTTAACGGAATTTTTATGATAAAAGGAAAAACCGCTTCGGAGAAATCGCCGAAATTTCAAATTGGCCGGGAAGTTTTTGAAAAAGCCAAAGCGGAAGTGCTGGCTGAATTAAATCAGAGAAATTTAGCAGATTTCTGGCTCGATGGCGATACTTATAAGCTCGCTCCGGTCAAAGACGAATTGAACACGGCCGCCAACATCAAGCTCGAAGACGTGCAGCGAGTCTGGGACAGATTACAGACGCAGCCGAGCGCGACGATTATTATCCCGAAAACCGTCGGGACGAATTCGAAAACAAATTAAATGCCGGACGAAAAAACTGCCGACGAGCTGAAACACGCGAAAGCGGTGCGCGAGATGTTTTCGGGCATCGCTTCGAAATACGACTTTCTCAATCACCTGCTGTCGGTCAACGTCGATAAACGCTGGCGACGGCTCGTCGCCGAAAAGCTTCGGGACGTTTTAAACAATCCGGAAGCGATGATTTTGGACGTCGCCTGCGGAACGGGCGATTTGGCGATTGAGCTGCAACGGCGCGGGCGCGCGCGCATTTTCGCGACGGATTTCTGCCGCCCGATGCTCGACATCGCGTTTGATAAAAACGAAAAAAACAATACGGAAATTCCCTACATCGAAGCCGACGGAATGAATCTTTCTTTTGCGGACAAAACGTTCGACGCGGTCACGATTGCCTTCGGACTCAGAAATTTTTCGAACTGGGAAAACGGCTTGCGCGAATTTCACCGAATTTTGAAAACGGGAGGTAAGCTCGTCGTGCTGGAATTTTCGAGTCCCGTCGTTCCGGGTTTCCGGCAGCTCTTTAAGTTTTACTTTTCGCACATTTTGCCGCGTATCGGCGGCGCCGTCAGCGGCTCGCGCGGCGCTTACGAATATCTGCCCGATTCGGTTTCACGCTTTCCCGACCAAAAAAATCTGGTTTCCCTGATGCGCAAAATCGGCTTTTCCGATGTAGAATATAAAAATCTAACCGGCGGAATTGCCGCCATTCATTTTGGCGTAAAGGATATTTAATCAAAACATCCGGCTTCTTCGCTTTTCGATTTGGAATGAAACACAAAATTCTCAGTTTTGCGCGCCAGCTCGGATTTCTGCTGCTCGTCGTCTGGACAGTCGTTTCCATCGTCACGCTTTTAATCGAGATAATCCCCGGAAGCCCGGCGATTGCGGCTCTCGGAGAAAATGCGACGGCCGAGCAAATCGCCAATTTCAACCAGCGCCACGGACTCGACAAACCGGCGTTTTTCTTTTCGTATTCGGGCAAGGAAGGCTTTAAATGGAACGGCGCCGACAATCGCTATCTGACTTACTGGAAAGGCGTCGTGACGGGAGATTTGGGAAAATCTTTTCAGGACGGGCGTCCGGTTTCGGACAGGATTCTCGAACGCTATCCGGCGACCATCAAGCTCGCTTTCGCCGCGCTGATTGTCGCCGTCGCGATTGCCGTTCCGCTCGGTGTTTTGGCGGGAACGAACAAAAACACATGGATTGACAATTTCGCCTCGTTTTTCGCGCTTCTCGGCATCAGCCTGCCGACATTCGTCATCGGCCCGTTTCTGGTTTATCTTTTCGCCGTCAAATTTCGAATCTTTTCGCCGACCGGCAGCGCAAATCCGGAAGACATCATTTTGCCCGCGATAACTCTGGGCGCGGCACTCTCGGCGATTTTGACGCGCATGGTGCGCAGCTCGGTCATCGAGGAGCTCGGCGAAGATTACGTCCGGACGGCGCGCGCCAAAGGTTTGAGCGAAAAAAAAGTCGTTTACAAACACGTTTTGAAAAACGGTCTGATTCCGGTCGTGACGATTCTGGGCTTGCAGCTCGGCGTTTTGCTCGCCGGCGCAATCATCACGGAAAAGATTTTCGGCTGGCAGGGACTCGGCCTGTTGCTGCTCGACGAAGGCATCGCCAAGCGCGATTATCGCCTGATTCAAGGCTGCGTGCTCGTCATTTCCGTGACGTATATCCTGGCAAATTCTTTGACCGATTTGGTTTATCGCTGGCTCGACCCGCGAATCAGACTGACCTGAATGGGGATTGCGGATTGCGGAATTTTTCTACGCACCCCGTATTCCGCGTTCCGCATTCCGCATTAAAATGAATCGCTTAACTTACATCGGAATCGCAATCGTCGCCATACTCATCATCACGGCGATTTTCGCGCCTTTAATCGCGACGCACGATACGACGGCGCAAAATCTGATGCTGCGCTATGCGCCGATGTCGCCCGAACACTGGTTCGGGACGGATTCGCTCGGGCGCGATGTTTTTTCGCGGCTCGTCTACGGCGCGCGAATTTCTCTGCGCGTCGGGATAATCGTCGTCGCGATTTCGGCTTCAATCGGAATTTTTATCGGCGCGATTGCCGGATTTTACGGCAAATGGGTCGATAAACTGCTTTCGGGCTATATTTTCAACGTCTTTCTCGCTTTTCCCGGCCTTCTGCTGGCCATCGCGCTCGCCGCTTTTGTCGATGAAAAAGCGCTTTACAACGCGCTTTTCGGCGAATCTCTGGCAAATTATTTTATCAGTATTTTGGGCGAAGGCTTGTCGAAGATGATTCTGGCGCTGTGCATTATCGGCTGGGTCGGCTACGCACGCGTGATGCGCGCGCAGGTTTTGAAAGTTCGCGAATACGATTTCGTGCAGGCGGCGCGCGCGCTCGGAGCAAGCAATATGCGGATTTTGTTTACGCATATTCTGCCGAACGCGATTCAGCCTTTGATAGTGCAGGCGAGTCTCGGGATGGCCGGCGCGGTTTTGTCAGAAGCGTCGCTGTCGTTTCTCGGTTTGGGAATTCCGCCGCCCGCGCCGAGCTGGGGAACGATGCTCGAGGAAGCGCGCGGTCTCGACACGCTTTACAACGCGCCGCACGTTTTCTTTTTTCCGGCGATTGCCATCGCGCTGACGGTTCTGGCATTTAATTTTATCGGCGACGGTCTGCGCGAATATCTCGACCCGAAACAGCGAAAAAGATAACGATGCCCGTTATTTCAATCCAAAATCTTTCCAAAACTTACCCGCCTTCGTTTCCGCGCCTGAAAAAAATTTTGCGCGTGGCCGTCGAGCCGCCCGTCGAAGCCTTAAAAGATGTTTCGTTTGAAATCGGCGAAAACGAGATTTTTGGGCTTATCGGCCAAAACGGTGCGGGCAAAACGACCATCACAAAAATTATCGCGACGCTGGTTCAGCCGACGAGCGGACGAGTTCTGGTAAAAGATTTTGATTCGGTCAAAAATGAAGTCAAGGTGCGCTCTTTGATTGGTCTTGCGACCGCCGAGGAACGCTCGTTTTACTGGCGCTTGAGCTGCGAGCAGAATATGCTTTTTTTCGCGCGGCTTTACGGCATCAAGGATTCGGAAGCGCGCCGCAAAATCCGCGAAATTTTTGAAAAAGTTAATTTAATCGGACTCGCCGCACGTCGTTTTTCCGAGCTTTCGACCGGAAACAAACAGCGGCTCGCCGTCGCCCGCGCGATGCTGCCCGCGCCGCCGATTTTGCTGCTCGACGAGCCGACGCGCTCGCTCGACCCGATTGCCGCCGCCGAAATGCGCGCGCTGATTTCATCGCTTTCGGGCGTTTCCATTTTGCTCACGTCTCACAATTTGACGGAGGTCGAACAGCTTTGCGACCGCGTGGCGATTATTTCAAAGGGCGAAATCCGCGCCGTCGGAACGACGGAAAATCTGCGGCGCGCGCACCGGCAGACGGAAAAAATCAAAATTTTCGTTCGCAATTTTTCGGAAAACAATCTGCGCGCCGTTTTGCCCGAATTTACGATTGAAATCGCGCCGGATTTTCAAATTTTAAGATTTTCGCGCGAAAGCGGCGACGATTCGCTCGGAAAAGTTATTGCCTGTCTGACTCGGAAAGATGTAAAAATTTTAGATATCGAAATCGAGCGAGCGACGCTTCTCGACGTTTTGGAAGCATACGAATGAGCGATAAAATAAGATTTTTCTCTCTCGGCGACAATGCGCTGACCGTTGAATTCGGCAACGAAATTTCCGAAATTTTAAACGAACGCGCGCTGAAGCTCGGCCAATTCATCGAGCAAAACGCTTTTCAAGGATTTATTGAAATCGTTCCCGCCTACGCTTCGCTCTCGATTTTTTATAATACGGCAGCGGTAAAACGTGCTTTTCCACGATTTGCGACCGCATTTGAAGCCGTCAGAAACTTTGCCGAAATTGCTTTGCGTAATTTGGAAGAAAATTTTCAGACAAATTCGCGCGTTATAGAGATTCCCGTTTCTTTTGAGCCGGAATTCACCGTTGATTTAGATTTTGTCGCCGAACACAGTCGGTTAAAGCCCGATGAAGTGATAGAGATTTTCATCGCGAAAACTTATCGCGTTTTTATGCTCGGATTTCTTCCCGGTTTTGCCTATATGGGCGAGGTCGATGCCCGAATCGCGACGCCGCGCAAATTGACGCCGCGCCTCGAGGTTGCCGAAGGAAGCGTCGGAATAGCCGGAAAACAAACGGGAATTTACTCGCTTTCGTCGCCCGGCGGCTGGCAGATAATCGGCAAAACAGCAAAAAAGCTTTTTACGCCCGAAGCCGAAAATCCGACGTTTCTGCGCGCGGGCGATTCGGTCAAATTTTATAAAATTTAGTTGTCGGTTTTTTATGAGCATTAAAATTCGCAAAAGCGGAATTTTAACGACCGTTCAGGATTTGGGACGAACGCGTTTTCGTCGTTTCAGCATCAATCCGGGCGGCGTGATGGACGCGGCCGCCGCGCGTTTAATCAATATTTTGCTCGAAAATGACGAAAACGAAGCCGTCATCGAAATGCATTTCCCGGCGGCGGAAATTGCGTTTGAAGAAAACGCTCTATTCGCCGTCGGCGGCGCGGATTTTGCCGCCGAGCTCGACGACAAAAAAGTCGATAACTGGCGCATTCACTTTGCCGAAAAGCAAAGCGTTTTAAGATTTCCGCAAAAGATTTCGGGCAATCGCGCGTATTTTTCAATCAAAGGCGGCTTTGAAATCGAAAAATGGCTTGGAAGCGCCGGCACGAATTTGAAGGCGAAAATCGGCGGCGTCGAAGGCAGGCCGTTAAAACCGGGCGACGAATTATTTTTTCGGCAAACGACAAAAGAGGGCGCTCGGCAAACAAATTTTAAGATTTCGGGCAGCTTGATTCCCTTCTACAGCCGGTTTCCAACCGTTCGCGTCGTCGCCGGCGCTGAATTTGAGCTTTTGTCGACCTCGGGCTACAAACATTTTCTCGAAGAAACTTTTGTCATTTCGCAAAATTCCGACCGGATGGGCTTTCGACTTGAAGGCAAGCCGATTCGTCTTTCGGAAATCAAGGAAATCGTTTCTTCCGCCGTAAATTACGGCACGATTCAGCTTTTGCCCGACGGTCAGGTGATAGTTTTGATGGCCGACCATCAGACTTCGGGCGGTTATCCGCGCATCGCAAACGTAATCTCGACGGATTTGCCGCTTCTCGGACAGCTCGGCGCAAACGAAAAAGTCGCGTTTCACCTTGTTTCGCTCGAAGAAGCCGAAAATTTATCGTTTGAATTTGAAAAAAACTTGAATTTACTTAAAATTGCGGTAAATTTAACAAAATGAAAAACGAAAAATTTAATAAATTCCGGCTTTTTCCGTTTTTCACTTTCCATTTTTCTTATGTTTTCGATTGATTTGAATTGCGACATGGGCGAAAGTTTCGGCGCGTGGACGATGGGAAACGACGCGGCGCTGATGGATTTCGTCTCGTCCGTCAATGTCGCGTGCGGCTTTCACGCGGGCGACGCGAGCGTGATGCGAAAAACGGTTGAAAAAGCGATTGAAAAAAGCGTCGCAATCGGCGCCCATCCTTCTTTTCCCGATTTGCAGGGCTTCGGCAGACGCGAGATGAAAATGAGCGCGCAGGAGATTTTCGACGTCGTTTTATATCAAATTTCGGCGCTCAAAGGAATCTGCGAAGCCGCGGGCGGGCGACTGCATCACGTCAAACCGCACGGCGCGCTTTACAATCAGGCGGCGAAAGACAGGAATTTGGCCGAAGCGATTGCGAGCGCCGTCAGAGCGATTGACGAAAATCTGATTTTTTACGGTCTTTCGGGAAGCTTTTTGATATCCGAAGCCGAGCGACTCGATTTAAAAACTGCGTCGGAAGTTTTTGCCGACAGAAGTTATCAAACGGACGGAAATTTAACGCCGCGAGGCGCGCCCGGAGCTTTGATAAAAGATGCTGAAAAAGCGGCCGCGCAGGTTTTGCAGATGATTCAAACGCAAACGGTGACGGCGGCGAGCGGCGAAACGATTTCGATAAAAGCCGAAACCGTCTGCATTCACGGCGACGGCGAAAACGCGCTCGAATTTGCCAAAACAATCAACTCCGAGCTTTTTAAAAATGGAATAGAAATCAAGCCGTATAAATGAAAAAATCAACTTTATCGTCCGTCATTATGGGCGCCGCTTTTCTGATGGCGACATCGGCCATCGGCCCCGGTTTTCTGACGCAGACGGCTGTTTTTACCAAGCAGCTTCTGGCCAGCTTCGGCTTTGTCATTTTGCTTTCGGTCGTTCTCGACGTTTTCGCGCAGCTCAATATCTGGCGCGTTTTGACCGTCAGCGGAAAGCGCGCGCAGGACGTCGCCAACCAGACGCTTTCGGGAAGCGGATACGTTCTGGCGGCGCTGATTGCGCTCGGCGGTCTGGCGTTTAATATCGGAAACATCGCGGGCGCGGGACTCGGAATAAACGTTTTGTTCGATTTGAAAGCCGAATACGGAGCTTTAATCAGCGCCGCCGTCGGAATCGCGATTTTTCTGGTCAAAGAAGCGGGCAAAACGATGGATTTTTTTGTCAAAGTGCTCGGCTTGCTGATGCTCGTCTTGATAATCTACATCGTTTACGCTTCGCACCCGCCGCTCCGCGAAGCATTTTTCCGCACGTTTGCGCCCGAACAAATCGACCCAAGGGCAATCGTCACGCTCGTCGGCGGAACCGTCGGCGGCTATATAACATTTGCCGGAGCGCACCGTCTGATTGACGCGGGAATCACCGGACGCGAAAATCTCGAACAGGTGAATCGCGGCGCGGTGACGGGAATTTTTTTGACGGCCGTCATCAGATTTTTGCTTTTTCTCGCCTCGCTCGGCGTCATCGCGCTCGGTTTCGCGATTGACGACAAAAATCCGCCCGCCTCGGTTTTTCAAAGTGCGGCGGGCGCGCTCGGCTACCGGTTTTTCGGCGTCGTGATGTGGGCGGCGGCGATAACTTCGGTCATCGGCGCGGCTTACACGTCGGTTTCATTTCTAAAAACTTTTCACAAAAAAATCGAGCAATATGAAAATTACGTGATTGTCGCGTTTATCGCCTTTTCGACGTTGATTTTTTTGCTTGTTGGCCAGCCCGTCAGAGTTTTGATTTTCGCCGGAACGGTCAACGGTTTTATACTGCCCGTCGGACTCGCCCTGGTTTTGCTCGGGTCGCGAAAAAAGGCGATTGTCGGCGAATACAAACATCCTTTGTGGCTGCAAATCGCCGGCTGGCTCGTCGTGCTTTTGATGCTCGGGTTCAGTTTGCTGACGATAATTAACAATTTCGCCTAAAAAATTAAACCTTTTGCAATAATCTTTGCATCTAAAACTCGATTATCTTTACAATAGAGAGAAAGGCTTATGAAAAAATTTGTTTCTATCTGGCTATTGATTTTAGGAATTTTTTCAATCGTTTCGGCGCAATCGGGCAGAAAAGTTTTGGAGACGCCGACGCCGACGCCCGCAACGGTTGTCGCCGCCACTACCGAAGATACCGGCGAGAAAAATTATTCGGACTCCGCGCCGGTGAAACTGCGCACGACGATTCCATCTCTCCGCAGCGCGCCCGGCAGCACAAAAACGCAAAACCAAGCTTCGACCGAAAAAAAAGACGGCGAGGTTTTGGAAGAAAATGACGAAGTTCTCAAGGTAGAGACAAACCTGATTACGATTCCGGTTTCGGTCTTTGACCGCAACGGGCTTTATATTCCGAATTTAGGTCAGGATAATTTTAAGATTTTCGAAGACGGCGTCGAGCAGGAAATCGCTTATTTCGGAACGACCGAGCAGCCTTTTACGGTCGTCCTGCTGCTCGATACGAGTCCTTCGACCGAATACAAAATCGAAGATATTCAGGACGCGGCGGTGGCGTTCGTCAACCAGCTAAAACCGCAGGACAGCGTTATCGTCATCGAGTTCGCATGGAACGTGCACGTTCTTTCGGAGCTGACGACCGACCGCCAGAAAATCTTTAAGGGCATCAAAAAGGCCGACTGGGGCGACGGGACTTCGCTTTACGAAGCCGTCAATGATTCGCTCGGCAAACGGCTGAAAAACATCAAGGGGAAAAAAGCGATTGTCCTTTTTACCGACGGCGTCGATACGACTTCCTATAAAGCGTCCTACGACAGCACTCTGCGTCTGGCCGAAGAATCGGACGTGACGATTTTCCCGATTTATTACAACACTTTCGCCGACAACAGCCGCGCGATTTCGCCGTTTCCGTTTCCCGGCACGATGCGCAACCCGCGCGGCACTTCGAGAAGCGATTACGCGCTCGGCAAAAAATATCTCGACGATTTGGCGCTCGTTACCGGCGGCCGTGTTTTCCCCGCCGAATCGTATGCGGGCGGGTTGAAAGGCACGTTTGAAGCCATCGCCGAAGAACTTCGGCGTCAATACAACATCGGATATTACCCGCAGGAAGTCGGGCAGAGCGGCCAGCGCAAGCAGATTAGAGTTCGCGTCAATCGCGGGAATTTAATCATCCGCGCCCGCGACAGCTACATCGTCGGCACGAACACGACGCCGCAGCCGACGCCGACGCCAACAAAAACGCAGTAAAGAAAAGACGGCTCCGCTTCGAGCCGTCTTTTCTTATGCCGTCGGAAAGATTGTAATGCGGCCCGGAAGTTTCTAAAATACATTAATGAGGCTTTTATCACTCGACAAATATATCGATGCGGTCGATTGGATTACGCCATTCGAAGTGCGCGGGCGCGTCACCGACCTCATCGGTTTATTGATTCGCGCCAACGTGCCGGGCGCGCGCGTCGGCGAAGTCTGCCTGATTCGCTCGCCGCACCAGACTGGCAGTTTGAAGGCCGAAGTCGTCGGGTTTCGCGGCAGCGAGGTCGTTTTGATGCCGCTCGGCGAAATCAGCGACGTGGCGACGGGCGCGGAAGTCGTCTCGACCGGAAAGTCTCTGCGCGTGAGAGTCGGCGAAAACCTGCTCGGCCGCGTTTTGAACGGTCTCGGCGAACCGATTGATAATCTCGGCGCGATTGAAAACGCGTCCGAATACGACGTTATGTCGACGCCGCCCGACCCGATGAGCCGCGAGCGCGTGACCAAACCGTTTGCGACCGGAATCCGCGCGCTCGACGGCGTTTTGACGATTGGAACAGGCCAGCGCGTCGGGATTTTTTCGGCGGCGGGCGTCGGCAAATCGACGCTTCTGGGCATGCTCGCGCGCCACACCGAAGCCGAGGTCAACGTCATCGCGCTGGTCGGCGAGCGCGGGCGCGAGGTGCGCGATTTTCTCGAACACGATTTGGGAACGGAAGGCATGAAGCGCTCGGTCGTCATCGTGGCGACCTCGAACGAGCCTTCGCTCGTGCGTCTGAAAGCGGCGTATGTGGCGACGGCGGTTGCCGAATACTTTCGCGACCAGGGCAAAAAAGTTCTTTTGATGATGGACTCGGTGACGCGTTTTGCGCGCGCCCTGCGCGAAATCGGTCTGGCGCGCGGCGAGCCGCCGACGCGCGCCGGTTTTCCGCCGTCGGTTTTCTCCGAGCTTCCGCGTCTTCTGGAACGCACCGGAAACTCCGATAAAGGCTCGATTACGGCCTTTTACACCGTTCTCGTCGAGGGCGACGATATGACCGAGCCGATTGCCGACGAGACGCGCGCGATTCTCGACGGTCACATCGTTTTATCCAGAAATCTGGCCGCCGCCGGACATTATCCGGCGATTGACGTCAATCAATCGGTTTCGCGCGTGATGTCGGGCGTCGCCAGCGCGTCGCACGTCGAATCAGCCCGCCGCCTGCGCGAAATTCTGGCGACTTACGACGCGCAGAAAGATTTGATTTTAATCGGCGCATACAAAAATGGCAGCGACCAGAAGACCGATTACGCATTAGCCAAACTCGATGCCGTCAACCAATTTTTGCAGCAGAACATCGAAGAAAAATCGCCCGCCGCCCACACCGTTAACCAGCTTCGCAAGCTTTTCTGACATTTAATTTCCCGAAACTTCGCGCCCGACCGCTGCCAAACTCCGGTTTTCAGCCGCAGACCTGCCGCCCCGAAAAACAAGCCCGCATCTCCCGAATACAGTTTTGCAGCCCAGAGAAACAACTCTGATTCTCAGAGATTCAATGCTGAATCTCTGAGAATCAGAGTTGAATCTTACAGATTCCGAGTTGAACCTTAGAGATTCCGAGTTGAATCTCATAGATTCCGAACTGAACCTGAGAGATTCCGAGTTGAACTTCAGAGATTCCAAGCTGAATCTCCCAGATTCTGAGTTCCGGCTTAGAGATTCAATGTTGCATCTCAGAGGTTCAGTTCGGAATCTATGAGATTCAGAGTTGCGGCTTAGAGATTCAGTGCAGAATCTCGGAGCCGCAACTCTGAATCTGACAGATACAACTCTGTTTTTGTCAGCCGCAGAATTGTTTTTGGTAGATGTCAGCTTTCGATTATGAGCTGTGATGCCGTATCCGGGCTTCGCACAAAAAGAGCTTGGAGTAATAAAAAAGGCAATAATATTTTCCTCACATGTATTTGTAAGAAGACTGGCGTAAATTCAAACTTTATTTTAGAGGTTTTATTAATTCAGCTCTTTTCTTCATTAATTCAGCTTTAAATTTAGGCGAAATTCTTGTTTGACGAACAACTTATACCAACAACTTTATGAATTCAGGATTTCCGTTGACTTTCGACTGGAAAAGGCATATAAACGTTTTGTCTAAGACAAAAGAGTTCGGTGAAATACACGGGTTAGAGGGCAGAGTTGAACAATGATACATCTTTGTTGCTCTGTCCATAGTATGTTTTATCAGTAATCTGGGAGGTTTTATTATGACTGACACATATACCGCAGGCGACTTTCTCCATAAACTGAACGAAGGGGCGTTACGGACGCCATTAATTTGTGAGGGCTTTGCGAAGCCCGTAGAGGGCAGCCGCGAGATATTTCTCTTCTCCCCTGGAACGTCCTGCAAAAATTGGACGAAGATTCCCGGGGAGGCAATCGAAAAGGTGGAGATTCTCGGGGAACAATCGTGCCGCGAGCACTCGCATCCCTTAATTCGAATTTACTTCAAGGAGCCCCCGGCGAACGATTCTCTGGCAGTCGTTTTCGCCTCTCTGCTTCGGGTATCGAGCCCCGCTCCAATCAATCCGCAAATGATGATGATGCAAATGACCAATGACGAACAAATCGCCCCGTTTATCGGTGAGTGGATGGCGCGTGTGTTCGCTGATGCCGTTTGGTACGGCGCGTCCGGCGGAGGCGGCGGGCATAGCCCGGTCGACGTTTTGGAGAGGAAACTATGTCTTGAGTTGAGACGTCGATGCAAGCGGGGGGATATGAAGGCTTGCCGTCAGATGGCTGACGAGTGTTAGCGGCCTGGAGTCGTCCCGGCGCGGCTATTTGCATTTTTGCTGCTAAAAAGGCGGTGAATTGAGGCAGCCTGTTTAATAAACAATGCCGCGCTTAACAATTCATTCAACCGACGTTCATCGAGTTTCCTCGCGCTCCAAATTGTCGCCGGCGCACGGCGCGGGTTAACTAGGGCGCGGTGAGTAAAATATATTGTTGCCGTTAATTCGAGCGTTAATGCGCGTCCTGCCCGCGCTCCGACTATTATCGCTCGAATTAACGGCAATACAGATTTATGCCGGTGGCGCTTGTGATGCATCAGCCGAAAATCGATTTCAGCCCGCCGGTTATGGCGCTGCCGGCATCGCTCAGAGCGTTCCCGACCGTTCTGGCCGCATCGCTCAACGCTTCGCCCGTCTTGCTGGCGAGCTCCGCGCCCGCATCGATTGCGCCCGTCACAAACTGCGCGACCGCTTTGTCAGCGCCCAACTGCCTCAGTCCCCAATCGACCGCGACGCCGACGCCGACGCCGACCACAAAACCGATGACGCCTCCGACGATTGTGCCCGCGCCCGGGATAATGCTGCCGATGGCCGCGCCCGCCGCCGCGCCCGCCATGCCCGCCGCAACGCCGACTCCGGCTTCACCGGCGACCGTTCCGATAGCCTGCGACGCCGTTACTTCGCCCCGATTGTATGCCCGAATCTGGTCGTAGGCGGCAAATCCGCCGTTGATGATTCCGCCGACGATGCCCGCGCCGCCGACGCGCCCGGCAATCGTTCTCGCCGTCGAGTTAAAAGCCTGCGATGTCAAAGCCGTTGATTCGGTCGAAGCAAACCGGCTGACGACGCTGCGCGCCGCGCCGTTTGTATAAAGCCTTTCGAGGCCGTTTTGGACGAGCGCCGAATTGCCGAGACGGTTTGTAATCTGGTTGCCGATAACTCTTTCGCCGAACGAGCCCGCGCCGCCGACGGTCGCGCCGAGCGAAGTATTGGTGACGAGCGTCTCGCCCGCGCCGAGATAATCGCCGTTTCCGGCCTGCTCAAAAATCTGCGGCAGAGACGTTACCGCCGACATTCCGCCGCCGAGCAGCGCGCCGTTTCTGACTTCCGAGTTCAGACGCAGAGGATTTTCGGCAATCGTCGGGACGCGGTTCGTCGCTTCGAGATTTGTCACGCCCGTTTCCTGCAATTGAATATAAGCCTGCCGCTGCTGGCGCGCGACCGGATTGTTGTCAATCAAAAATTCGCGCACGCCGTAACCGGAGTTCGCGCCGTCGGTTCGCGCGGTGCGGCCGTCGGCGGTAAAAAACTTGTTGACGCCGAAATTCTGCTCGATTTGATTGCGCGCCAGAAAAGTTTCGGCGTCGGCGCGCGTTAAAGTGTTGGCGTAATCGACGGGCTTGAGGCCGAGACGCTCCATATTGTCGAGATGCGTTCGATAATCGAAAGTTCTGACGCCGTCCCAGAAGCTCGCCGGTTTGCCGCGAAATCTGAGCAAATCGGGACTCGTTCCCGCGCTGATGCGGCCTTGCGTCAAATCGAAAATTCTGTCCCACGTCGGCACGCTCGTGCCGGAAGTGCCGCGCGATTCGACGACGACGAGCGTAAAATCCGAAGGCTTTTTGCCGCTCGCGGCGAGCCGGTTGATGTATGTGTCGTCAAACCCGACGCGCTTCATCACTTCGAAACCGTCGAGCCGCGCGCCCGCGATTTCCTCGGCCGTCGCGACCCATACGTTCGGCTGTCCCGGCCTCGAAAAAGTCGCGCTCGAAGAAGTCAGATATTTGCTTTCGACGACGCGCACAAAATATGTCGGCGATTCGCCCGACAACAGGCGATTTTGAATAACCGTTGGCGCGGCGGTCGAAAAGTTTCCGCCGCGCGCGGCTTCGAAATTGAGAAAATCGACCGCTTTGAGCGCGCTCGCGCCGCGCACGTCAAGCGGCGCAAATCCCTGCCGGCTGAGCTCGGCGCGATATGAAAACTCGGCGCGCGCCGCGACCTCGACCAGATTTGCGGGCGGATTCGCGCTCAAAGTTGGATTCGAAAGCGCGTTTAACTCCTGCCGGTATGTTCGCGCGTATGCCCAATTCGCCTCTCTGGTCGCGTTGGCGAGCCTGATGTCGTTAAACGAAGAAACGGCCGACGAGCCCGCGCCGTAAAATCTTTCAATCCGGTCGCGCTGCTGCGTGCCGAAAAAATTAAACTCCGATTGGCGCGAAAAAAACGGGTTCGGATTGATAACCGGAACGGGCGGATTCGGGTTCGGCTCGACTTTTTTTTCTCGCTCCGTTTCGCCGAAGCGAAATTGGTTTGTGTTGTTCCCTTCAATTCTCGGTACCATAAATTTCTCCCTCAGATTCGGTTTTCCGCAATCAGATTCTTCATTTCTTCGCAAAGCCGCGCGGCGCTTTGCGGCGGCAGCTTTAACCCGGCGTAGCCCTGGTCGAGGCGGTCGCCTTCATTCAAAAAAATCGGGCGCAGGTTTATCAAATAAATTCTCTCGAACGGCGCGGTCAAAGTGTGCGGAAAATTGCTGTTGACGCCGACGCCCAATTTATCTTCGCCGTTTTCGACGTACAAGCTTTCTTCCGTAAAATCGCCTTTTAATGTTTTATCGAGCATCTCCGCCAAAAGCGAAAAATTACTTTTATCGAGCGCCAAATCCGGCGTCATCTGCCCGTTGGCGGCGCTCGACGACAAAACGGCGAGGCCGTCCAGCTTTCCGATGAAAACTTTTTTGACGCTCGAAAGATGAGGCGCGAGCGTTTCTTCGTCGCCCACGTATTCGACCGCAAATTCGCTCAGAATTTCCATCCGGCTCGCATCAATTGTCTCGATTGCGTCGCTCATAAATTTCTCTGTCTAAATTATCGGGAAATCGCGCGGAAAGTTTCTTTGAAGAATAAAGCTATTGATTGATTCGGAAGGTTTCGACAAATTTCTTAAACGCCGGAATCGCGCGGTCAAACCGCTCGACGGCGGCCGTTCCGGTGACTGCAAAAATGTTTTCTCCGGCGAGAAAAAATGTCTGCACCTGCTGGATAATCTGCGTTTCACTCGCCGCAAATCGCTGCAATCTTTGAAACGCTTCAAGACCGTTGATTTCGATGGCGCGCTCGTCGATAATTTGCAGAGTGCCGATTTCGCCGCGCATCATTTCGGCCTGAATAGCGGCGAAATCGGCGAGACTCGTTCCAGCTTCGATTTTCTGGCGCGTGACGACGATATTCGAAGCAAAACCTTTTCCGTCCGTTTCGCCGACAAGCGTAATCATCGAGCGGTCTTCCCATCCGTCGGGCCAATCCGCCGTCCAGCCGTTAGCGATAAATTTTTCAGCAGCCATATTTTTTTAGTGAAAAGCGAAGTATGAAAAGCGAAAAATGGATGAAAATTTCTTAATCTTTTTACTTTTAGGTTTTCACTTAATTTATCCGTCCGCGCGCGTCGCCATCTGGCTCAGGGTGTAATCCTGCATGCTCAAAAGCTCGTAGAGCAAGTCGAGCATTCTGGTCGTCGCCGCTAAATCGCGATAGGCTTTGTCGTTGTAAAACTTCGACGCGGGCGGCAGAAGACCTGCCGAATCATTGTTTGAATTTTGTTCCTCGTCCTGATTTTCCGCGCCCGAATGATTTTCCTGCTGCTCGTCCTCGTCGCGCATCAAAGCGGCGAGCTGCCGCATCTGGCGGCGCTGTTTCGCCAGCAGATTTCTCAAAACGGTGCGGCGCATCGTCGGCGTGATGTGGCGCAAAGCTTCCAGATTTCCCGGCGGCGCGAGCAAAACGCCGATTGTCGAAGGCTGACGATTAAGACCGAGCAAAACTTCGGTCGCCGAGTATCCGGCGTTCGAGCGCATTTTTTCAGCAGCGATTTGCTGCGTCGCGTCGCGCCCGGTAACGACGCCCGGCATCAAAGCGTTCTGCGTCGTCGGCTCGGCTTGCGGCAGACCGATTGGCTGGCCGACTGCGCCGCGCCCGACCGCGTTTTCGCCAGATGTCTGCGGCAATTGCTGGTTCGGCAATTTCATCGCGTCGGCGGCGACTTTTTCGATATTTTGTTCAATCGGCAAAGGCTGCCCGCCGATATTTTTCACATCAGCCATATTTTACCTGCTCTCTCGCGTCTTCCTTCAATGTATAAACCCAGCGCAAAACTTCGGCGACGGTTTCGTAAAGCTCTTCGGGAATTTCGGTCTCCAAATCGATTTCGTAAAGCGCGCGCGCCAGCGGCACGTCGCGCATCATCGGAACGTCGGCTTTTTTGGCGATTTCCCTGATTTGTGCGGCGATTAAATCCGCGCCTTTGGCGACGACCGTCGGCGCGCCCATCTGCCCGCGGTCGTATTTCAGAGCGACCGCAACGTGTGTCGGGTTAATGACGACGACGTCGGCCGTTTTGACCGCCGCCACCGAGCTTTGCGACAAAATTTCGCGATGCAGATTCCGGCGCATCCATTTTATCAGCGGGTCGCCTTCGGACTCTTTATATTCCTGTTTGACTTCCTGTTTCGACATCTTCATCTGATTCATAAACAGAAATCGCTGCAAAAAGAAATCGCCGACGGCGAGCGCCAGAAAAAGCAGCCCGACGTAAAAACCGATGCGCAAAATCAAGCTGAAAGTGTAAGCCGTAACCGTCGCGACCGGCTGCTCTGCCAATAAAACGATGTTCGGAATCTCGGCGTATAAAATCGAGGCGACGACGACAAACGTGATAATCGATTTGAGAACGGTCTTGAAAAGTTCGAGATACGGGCGCGATTTTAAGAATTTTTGTTTGAAGCCTTCGGCCGGATTGAGCTTATTCAAATCGGGCTTAATGCCCTCGAAGGCAACCAGCCCGCGAACCTGAACGAAATTAAATAAAATCGCGCCGAAAAAAAGAAAAACGAAAAGCGGCGCGAGCGCGAGCGCGAAATCCATCGACGCCTGATACAAAATTTCTCCGGCGCGCTCGCGCGTCAGCGTTCCCGAAAATGAGCCCGCCGTTTCGATTCCGCTTCGCATCGACCGGAGCAAAACAGCCGCTGTCAGCGTTCCGCTCAACCAAAAAATCAAAACTGCGCTAATCAGCATGAGCGCCGAAGTCAAATCCTGACTTTTTGCGACCTGCCCTTTTTTGCGGGCGTCGCGCAGGCGTTTCTCAGTCGGTTTTTCGGTCTTTTCTCCGCTCATCTTCGTATTTTACGCGCCGCTCAATTTTTGCAGAACGGAAAGCAGTTTTGCTTTCAAAAAAGGGTCGGCGACGACAAATTCACGCAAATCGCCGATTGTCTTGTCAGCTTGTTTATATTTTTCGCTCAGACGCGATTTAACCAGAAACTCGGCTGATTCGAGCAAAGCCTGCTGCTGTGCGTTTTCGTCCGATAAATCGTATTGCGCGGCAATCGCCGTCAAAGCCGTCCGGGCGGCGCTCGGCGCGGTCGTTTCGGCGCTCGCCGTCTCGAGCGCAGCAAGCGTTTCGGCAAATTTTTCGCCCTTGACGGCTTTGGCGATGTCTTTTTCGTCGGGCGCGTCGACGGCGCTGCCGGCGAGCGGTGATTTGGTTTTATTGATTTTCATTTGTCTACACCGTATTTTAGGCGTTCATCCGAATTACTTCGAGCAAAGATTCGGCCGTCCGCCGGTGCGGCGAGTCCGCGTTGTTTTCGACAATCTCGCGCAGCTCGGCTTCGGCTTCGTCCGATTTTTTCTGGTAAAGCAAAATTTCGGCACGATTGACGCGCGCGTAAAGGCTGTCCGGCTTATTTTGCAGCGCTTCCTCGCAAAGCCTGAGCGCCTCGTCGAAATCGCGGCGACGAACGGCAATCGAGCTTAAAACAACGAGCGGAACGTCCGATTCGGGCACCAGCTCGCGCACGCCCAGAAAAATCTTTTCGGCTTCTTCAAGCCGTCCGGCTTCGCGCAAAACCAGACCGGATTCGAGCATCACGCGCAGTTCTTCGTCAGAAACTTGTACTTCTTCCAGATTCATTTTCGTTCAAGCTTTATTATACAAAATCGCTCGCCAAAACTGCCAGAACAAAGCCGCTAAAGGCAAAATCCCGACCGTTAAGCCGAGACTTTGCCGAAAAAATTAAATTAAAACCAGCAGACCGAAAATCGTGCCGCGCCGAATCAGGATTTAAAATTATTGACGGCGGACATTTCGCTGTCGTGCTTCGATTTCAACAAATTCGACATCGTCGTAAATTCCTGCGACTGCGACTGCACGCGGTTCTGCACCGAAAGAAGCTGCATCGACTGTTGCATCTGCTGATTCATCATCGTTTGCATATCGGTCATATTCGCGCCGCTGCCGCCGCCGAGCGCGCCGCCGACAATGCTGCCGAGACCGGGCGCGACGATATTGAGCGCGCCGCCTAAAATTCCGCCGAAAACGCGTCCGAAACCGCTCGATTTTTTCTGGACGGGAACGGTCGGCACGACGACCGGCTGCGTTTGTGTTGCC
Organism: Pyrinomonadaceae bacterium; assembly: GCA_036403235.1. GTDB lineage: Bacteria > Acidobacteriota > Blastocatellia > Pyrinomonadales > Pyrinomonadaceae > JBGTFE01. The sequence continues at coordinate 31,156 of DASWRI010000079.1, forward strand.
GGATTGATAATTGGGTCAGCCATTTTTCTTTACCTCCGTAAAATTCCTGGCAAAAATGATGCTTTTGCCGCTTTACGATAAAATTATCGGCGAATTTGCGAAAAAGTTTCCCGTTTTTGCAAAATTTTGAATGAAAATTTATTTCGCGCGCGTTTTCGCGATTTTTTCCATCTCCACGAGAAAATCAATCGTCGTTTGAATCGCCGCAACGATAAGCGAAGCGCGCTCGGCATCGGTCTTTTTGCCGCGCCGTACGACGCGTTCCAGATTTGCCGTCGTCGCCTGCATTTTTTGTTTAATTTCGGCGAACCCGTCTGGCGCGGTGCGGTCGAAAGCCTTTTCGAGCGACGGATATTTGATTAAAACTTCGATTAATGCGCGCTCTTCGGCGGTCGGCTCAGAAGTAAAATTTTTCATACGACTAGTTTTTGCGTCCGTGAATATGCTTCTTTGTTTGTGATAATATTATTTCATAAAAAAGGCTGTCAACATAAGGTTTACGGCACGGTTTAATCCCAGTATGGCAATTAGATTCGTCATAAAGCAAAACGGCGCGAAAAGTGCGGCCAAAGATAATCCGGCGATTGCCGAATACGTTTTTGACGAAAATTTTTTCACCATCGGCGCGGACGCCGCCAATCATTTGATTTTAGCCGGAAGCGCCGTCGAACAGGCCGTCGTCGTCCGCGAAGAAGATTTTTTAACGCTCATAAATCGCGCCGAAGGCACTTCTTTGAACGGAAAAGCCCTGCGCCGCGAAGCTTTCCAGCCGCTCGGACACGGCGACCGAATCGAAATCGCGGCATACGTGATTTTTGTTTTCGACAGCGAAAAGGAAACGCCCGAAGATTTGTCGCCCGTAAATGATTTGCCGGAAATCGCGGAAATACCGAAACCGGACGAACCGCTTGCGATTCCCGAAAATCTTGCCGAAAACAAACACGTCACGGCACCCGACCGCGAAGCGCGGAAACCTCCGGCTTCGCGCAATTTCGCCGCCATACTCGACACTTTGCGAACCGAAGAAGACAGTTTTTACTTTATTATCGAGGACAAACGACGAAAGGAAACGAGGCGAATTGCGCTCGAACGGGCGGAAATGATGCTCGGCACAAACCGGCACGGCAAAATCGCTTTGAACGGCGAAGAAGTTGCGACAGTCTTTGCCGTCGCGCGCAAGGACTGGAACGGAATTTTGCTCGAAGCCGCCAAACCGAACACGATTTTTGTCAACGGCGAAGCGCTCGCCGACGCGCGCCGTCTCAGAAACGAAGACCGCGTCAGCTTTTCCGCGCAGTCAAAGGAGACGCTCGTTCTGCACGAGCCGAGCTCGCTCGTCGCGCTCGAATCGCTTCTGACTTCGCGCAGCGCGTCGGAAGCGCGTTTCGGAATTCATAAAACGAGCGGCGCGGAGACGGAAAATACGCCGGCTGCGACGACCGAAAAAAACAAAAATTCATTGTTCGAGCACACGTTTTTCGGTTATTTCAGTTTTCTTGAAGTGGTGACGATGTTTTTCGCGACGCTCATCGCGGCGGTGCTCGTCTTTTTGTTTCTGGAATTCGTGTTTTCCTGAAAACTTTTGCAAACGGGCGCGAATGTATTAAATTTAAATCAGTAGGCATGAGCAAGCGGGACTGCAATGGCAAAAACAAAATCTTACGAACGATTTTTTTCGAGATTTAGCAGCGCGGGCGCGCTGAAATTTTTCGCCAAACACAGCGATTTGCTGCTTCCAATCGGTTTGATGCTGGCCATCGGCACGTTTTTTATATCGATTCCCGTCTCGCTTATATCAATTTTAATCGTTCTCAATCTCGCCATTTCCTTTATCGTTCTCGGCACTTCTCTGTATATTTCGAGCCCTTTGCAGCTGACGGCTTACCCGACGATTTTGCTCATCACGACGCTTTTCCGGCTTTGTCTGAGCGTTTCCGTTTCGCGCAGCATTTTGGAAAAAGGCGACGCCGGAGACGTCATCGAAGCGCTCGGCAAAACGACCGCCGGAGGCAGCCTGATTGTCGGCGCGGTGATGTTTCTGATGATTCTGGTAGTGCAGTTTATCGTCGTCGCCAAAGGTGCTGAGCGCGTCGCCGAAGTGGCCGCCCGTTTTACGCTCGATGCGCTGCCCGGAAAGCAGATGTCGATTGACGCCGATATGCGTTCGGGCCTAATTTCGCAAGACCAGGCCAGAAAAATGCGTTCGGAATTGCAGCGCGAATCGCAGCTTTACGGCGCGATGGACGGCGCGATGAAATTTATTAAAGGCGATTCGATTGCGACGATTGTGATTGCGCTCATCAACATCGTCGCCGGACTCGCGACCGGGGTTTTCGTCAAATTAATGCCGATATCGGACGCGGCGCACAAATACACGATTTTGACCGTCGGCGACGGGCTCGCCGCGCTGATTTCTTCGGTTCTGATTACGTTTTCGGCGGGCATCGTCGTCACCAGAGTTTCGAGCGACGACGAACCGAGCAACATCGGCACGGACATTGGCGCGCAGCTTCTCGGCAATCCGAAACCGTTAATGATTGCCGCCGGTCTTTTGTTTGTTCTCGCGTTGCTGCCGGGTATGCCGTGGATGTCGCTCGTCATGATGAGCGGCTTTGTCGGCGGCGCGTCTTACCTGATTTACCGGCGGCAAAAAGCAATCGCCGAAGCCGAAGCGGCGCGCGACGAAAGAGCCGGAGCAATCGCCGGTCAGGACGATTTGGAGCCGACGTTTGCCGTTCCGCTGGCAATCGTCGTCAGCGCGGGAATCACGCATTTAATCGACAAAAACACCAAAGAAGGCGCGCGTTTTCGCGCCGAACTGCCAAAGCTTCGCTCGGCGATTTATTACGATTTGGGCGTTATGCTGCCGTCGGTTCACGTCAGCGGTGACGCGCCGCTCGAAGAGACGCAGTATTTTATCGCCGTCAAGGAAGTTCCGATTGTCTACGGCGCAATTTACCCGGAACGCGTTTACGTCAACGCTTCGGCGGAAATGCTCGAGCCTTTTAATATTTCGGGCGAAGACGTGCGCAATCCGGCGGATTTGCGCCCGGGCGCGTGGATTTCTGACGCCGATGCGTCTCGCGCCGAAGAGGCCGGATTCAAAATCTGGCAGCCGGAAGAAGTAATTCTGCTGCATCTTTCGCACGTGATGCGCCGTTACGCGCACGAATTTATCGGGATTCAGGAAACGCAGGCTTATCTCGATTTTGCCGCGCGCGGTCTGCCGAAGCTGGTCGAGGAGGTCGTGCCGAAAATTTTGACGGTCGCGCAGGTCAACGACGTTTTGCAGCGGCTCGTGCAGGAAGGAATTTCCATCCGCGATTTGAAATCGATTCTCGAAGCCCTTTCCGAATGGGGGCGAGTCGAGCAGGACGCGATGCATCTGACCGAATACGTGCGCGGCGCGATGCGCCGTTACATCTCGTTCCGCTACGCCGGAATCCGCGAGACGCTTTTCGTTTACATGCTCGACCCGGAAATCGAAGACGTGATTCGCGGCGCGACCCGCCGCACGTCGAGCGGCACGACGTTTTCGCTCGACCCGAACATCGCGCACGACATTCTCGAAGCGATTCGGCGCGAAATCGGGAATCTGCCGCCGACGGCGCAAAAACCCGTCATTATTACGGACGCCGAGGTTCGCCGTTTCGTGCGTAAAATGGTCGAGCTCGAATTTCCCGAATTAACCGTTCTCTCATACCAGGAGCTTGCGCCCGAGCTGAACATTCAGCCGGTCGGCCGAATCTCGATGCGGCCGGTTCCGAATCCGTTCGACGAAGGCTATGAGGCTTATCTCGAAAGCGGGCAGCCCGCCTTGACGAGTTGATTTTATGCGATATCAAACCGGCAATTTTTCGCTCGAAGTTCCGGACGACTGGCAAGACCGTTCGATTATTAGCTTTACGGCTTCGGTCGCGCCGAACGAATTTGCGGCCAACGTCGTCATCACGCGCGAAGCGATTGACGCGCGGATGAGCGTCGAGGAATACGCCAACCGGCAGTTTGATTTGACGCAGGCCGAAGTTCAGGGCTTAAAAATCATCGAGCGCAACAATACCAATATCGGAAATCTGCCCGCCGTTCAAATCATCCAGAAAATCGCCGCACACGGCTTGAATCTCCAGCAATTGCAGACATTTATTCTGGACGACGAGATAATCATCATCGTCACCTGCACCGCGACCGCCGCCTCTTTCAGCCAGCTTCTACCAAAATTTAATAAAATCGTCGAAAGCTGTCGCCTGATTGATTTTTGAGGAATACTCGCGACAGAGGACAAAGAGAATTTTTAGCCACAAATACCACGAATTACACTAATAAAAGAAAACATATTTTGTGTCAATTGTGTAATTCGTGGCTTATTTCCTTCTTACAAATCTCTGTGTTCTCTGTGCTCTCTGTGGTTAATTTTCCGGCCCTATTTCCTCAAGAAACTTTTTCGCCTGTTTGCCGATAATTTTAACGGAGAATATTGCCAATGCCGGACGGACACCGAATTAACACACCGCCGAATCACGAGCTGCCAAACACGCGGCACGAATACGATTCGCCGCATCTTCAAGGCAATTCCGAGCACGATTCGCCGCCGCCCGGCTTAAAGCATAATGCCGCGCAGCATTTTAATCATGAATGGCAGACGGCGCGGGCAAGCGAGCTGAAAAACAATCTTTTGACCATTCTGCAAGGCTCTGAGCACAACGCCGGGCACATATTTTCAACGGCCGCGCCGCACGTCGATTACGCCGGTCAGAATCTGCAAAATTTAATCAATCTGGCACGCGAACACGCGGATTTCAAAAATTTCCAAAATCGAACCGAAAATTTCTGGCAAAACGTCAGTCGTATGTCCGAAGTCAGAATTTTGCAGTCACAGGCGGGCGATTTGCAGCTCGTTTCGCGCTACGGCGAGCTGCTCGACAAATTTAATACGAGCGGCAGGCGGCTCGACGCTTTTCTGCTTACGCTTCCCGCCAATGAAAGAGATGTTTTCGCGGCGCGCTACCAGATGGAAAAAACCTTCGGCGCGGGCAGATTTTTTATCGGAAACGGAATAACGCCCGATAAAAACGGCAATTTCAGTTTGCGCCAGTTTCTCGCAAGTAACGGAAAATCGACAAATCTGCCGCTAAATTTTATTGTTGCCCTGCGCGAAAGCGGCCAGCTCGGCGCGGGCAATTTTGCGGGACGAATTTTATTCAATGCCGAAAGCGCGGCCTTGCTCGGCGCAAGTCTCGCTTTCTACCAGAATCTCGGCGCGGCTGTAAACTTAAAAGACGCCGTAATTTATATATTCCTGCAAAATTTTCTGGCGGCGGCCGAAGAAAATGCGGCGCTGCGTCTGCCCGTCAATTTGTTTTCGAATGAAGCGCCCTCGCGAAAAATCGACCAGACAATTATTGTCGGCGCGTTGATTAACGGAACGCTTCCGTCAATCGACAAAAACTCCAGGTTCTTCGATAAAATCAATCTCGAAGCGTGGACGGGCGGCGATGCGTCGATGCGGCTCGTCTTTTCAGCGGGCGCGACGGGCGCGATGCTCGGCGCGGCCATCGGCTGTCTCGTGCCGCTCGCGGGCGACGCGGCGGGGCGGGCGACCGGACTCGCGGCGAGCATCGTCACCGGCACGGCCGAACGCGGTCTGCGCTCGCTCGACCTCAATCTGCTCATTTCCGATGTTGTCACCAACGCCGTTCAGACTTTGCTCGACGCGCTTCAGGATAATTTTTTGATGGCTGCGCCGCGCGCGGAACTGTCCGCCGCGCCACTCGTCGAAGATTTGCAGTCAAACTTTTTCAATCGGCGCTTGAACGCCTATCTGGCGGCCTGAAATTTTTCTGTATCGCAAAACGCTTGCCGTTTGCCGCAAATTCGGGCAAAATTTTTATAGAATCAAATTTTGTGGTCAAAGGCGTTTGATTATGAATATTTACGTCGAAATCGCGCGCGAAGCTTTATGGCTCGTCATCTGGCTTTCGCTGCTGCCGCTGGTTGCGAGCTTGATTGTCGGGCTGCTTATCAGCTTTTTTCAGGCTTTGACGCAGATACAGGAACAGACGCTGACGTTTGTGCCGAAAATTATCGTGACCATTCTGGTAATTCTTATCACGGCAAATTTTATGCTCAGCCAGTTGATAATTTTCAGCAACCGGATTTTTGATTTAATGCTGCAAATCGGGCGGCCGGGTTAATTTTCGATGCAGGAATTTCTCGCACTGCTGGAGACGGTTTTACGGATTTTCGAGATTTCGCAAAGTCCGCAGACGTTTCTCGTCCTCGTCGGCCTCAGCTTCGCCCGCCTCGTTTCGTTTTTCTCGATAGTTCCTTTTTTCGGCGGTGCGGCCGTTCCGGCGCGCGTCAAAGTCGCGACCGCGATGGCGCTCGTCGTCATTCTTTATCCTTCAATTTCGGCGACAGTGCCGGAAAATCAGGCGCTCGGCTTCGGGCCGCTCGGATTTATCGCGCTTTTGACAAAGGAAGTTTTGGTCGGTTTCACGCTCGGCTTTATCGCGTCGCTGGTTTTTGAAGCGATGCAGGTCGCCGGAAGAATCATCGATTTTCAGCGCGGCTCGACGATGGCCGAGCTTTACGCGCCGCAATTGCAAACGCGCGTTTCCGAACTCGGGCAATTCAAATTGCAGCTCGCCATCGTTTTATTTATCGCCGTCGGCGCGCACCGTCTTTTTATCAAATCTTTGCTGCAAAGCTACGAATTTATTCCGGCGCTGACGTTTCCGAATTTCGCACCCGGCTGGTCGCCTGCCGCTGAGTTAATCGTCAAGTTGACGGCCGCCGTTTTTACCATCGGCTTGCAACTTGCCGCACCGGCTTTGATTGCGCTTCTTTTAACCGATTTGTTTTTCGGCATCATCAATCGCGTCGCGCCGCAGGTCAACGTTTTCTTTTTGAGTATGCCGGTCAAAATGCTCGTCGGAATCGTCGTCTTGCTGATTGCGCTGCCGGTTATCGCGACGCGTATGACGTTTTATTTCGGCGAAACCTACAAGGCGTTTGAGTATGCGATTCGGCTGATGGGCGGGGCGAATTGATGGCGAAAACGGAAAAATATAATTTGCAGAGACTTCTGGAAATGCGCGCGCGGGCGCGTGACGAAGCCGCGCTTTATCTGGCCGAGTGTCGCCGCCTGCTGGCGCTCGCCGAAGACGAGCTGGCAAACAGAAAAAAATCGGTCGAAGACTGTCGCCGCGAGCAAATCGAAATGCGGAAGACGCTCGCGGGAAAATCTCGCGGCGGAATAAAATCTAGCGAAATTGTGCGTTTCCGTCAATATTTAACCGATTTGCGCGAAAAGGAACTCCAGCTTCAAAAAGTCGTCGAAGACCAGAAATCAATTATCGCCCGCGAAGAAAAGAAGGTTGAAAAGGCTTTGAACGATTTGACCGAAGCTGCCAAAGAGCTGAAAGTTATCGAAAAGCACCGCGAAAACTGGCGGAGCGATATTAAAAAAAAGGCCGAGCGGCGCGAGCAGAAATCGAACGACGAAACCGGCGCGATTCTGCACGAACGCCAAAAATTTGAATAATTGTGCGCCGAAATTTATATTTGAAATAACCAATGCAAACGGAAAATCAAATGCAAAAATGGCTCGACGGGCAAATCACGCTCGGCGCGGCGGCCGATTGGAACAAAGACGAGATTCGCATCATCTCGGAAATCGCTTATTCGCTCGCACAGCAAGGACGAATTCGCGAGGCAATTGTGATGTTTGAAGGCCTGCTTGCGATTGCGCCGGCGACCGCTTATTTTCAAGCCGCGCTCGGCGCGCTGCATCTGCGTTTGAAAAATTTTCCGAAAGCCGTCGAACACCTTGACGCGGCGCTTGAAATCGAGCCGGACGATATAATTTCCATCGTCAATCGCGGCGAAGCAAAAATGAGAATCGAAAAAACCGAAGATGCTCGCGCCGATTTCGCAAAAGCCGTCGAGCTTTCCGCATCAAAAAAACGCCGGTTCGACGGCAGCGACGAAATTACGCTCGCCGCCAAACGCGCCCGCGCTTTGCTCCAAACGCTAAAACCTTGAAAAGCTCCGTAGGAGCGCGATATTTATAGCAAGCATTTAGAAAAAAAATCAGTTCCATAGGAACGATATATTTATTTTATGCCGTTTCTATGAAACTCTGATTTTTTTCGACTGCGAATTCTATAAATATTTTGCTTCTTACGGAGCTTAAATTTCCGGTCAAAATCAATTATTTCCCGCGACTTCGATATCGACGGACAACTTTTTTTCTGGCCGTTTTGCTCGCCGTCTTTTTTTTGCGCCAATGACTGCGGCTTTTATAGACGTATGCGCTGCGCCGCGTGTTGATATTGCTCGTCACCATCGAATCGATTAATGTCTGCGCGCGGGCTTCAGCTGAACGCGCGACAAACGGCAAAAGAAGAACGAATGCCAGGAAGGCTAAAATTATTTTTTTCATTTTTCACCTCGATTTCGGATTTTATTGCGGATGACAGGCAAAAATTTCCCGAGATTTTCGCCTGTCATCCACCGCTTGCTCGACGCCTGCCCCTCGTTCGTTTAAGCCTTCATATTGCTGATAATCGACATCATCGCGTCGTGCCTCGATTTTGCCATATTCGAGCGCGTCGACTGCTCCTCGTTTTGCTGCTGCTGCATAAACTGGAGCGTGCGATTGTAGCGCGCCATGTCTTCCTGATACTTCAACATCTGTTGGTCATACTGCTGTTTTTGGTCTGCCGAAGCGTTTGAGCCCGGCGCGTTCGGCATCGTTGGCATTGTTGGTAATACTGCTGACATTGTTTTGTTCTCCTTAAAATTAAAATTATTTCTGCTGTTCTTTCTGCGATTCAATCGCCTGATGAATTCCTAAAACCATCGCCCGCGCGCGATTTGCGCCAGCGTCCTTTTCCGTCGGGTCGAGTTCGATGGCGCGTTTCAAATCAGCGACCGCCGCTTCGAAACGCTGCTGCCGCAGGTAAACTTCGGCGCGATTGACGAACGGCGCGATTTGCGCGTCGTTCAGCTCGACGGCTTTATTCAAATGAAACAAAGCGTTTTCGTCGTCGCGAAGCTTGGTCAGAAGCGCGCCGAACGCCGAATGCGCCGCGCCCGATTCCGGGTCGATTTCGATTAATCCTTCAAAAATCGTCTGCGCCTTGTCGAGATTTCCCTGCTCGTAAAACATCGCGCCGATTTCGCCGATTGCCTGAAATTCTTCACTCGACATTCTCACCCGTTCGCTGGTGAACGGCAGCACGTGCGCACCGTTTGTCTGGTTTCTGTTTGTTTCGACTGTTTGTCTCATCGCTTTTCCGGCAAATTAAGCCGCAATATAATTAAACTGCGCGTTGACGCGGGCCGACTGGATTCGGCTCGACGCGCTCAGATAATCGTAGACGACGTCGAGAGCCGCATTGGCTCGATTCAAATCATTTTCTCTGGTCTGGCCGCGCCAGCTCGCAAAATCCGAATTCAGCAGGCGGCTGGTGATAAAATCGTTGTTTCGATTTTGGCCGAACGTGCCGAGCGGCGGATTTTTGCTGACTTTATCGAGAAATGAAAAGTTTGAAAATTTGCTGACCAGACTTTGAATGTCGCCAATCATTCCGGCATAATTTCCCGTCAGAAAATTAATGCCCAACGAGATAATCGGCGATAAAAAATCGAGTCCGACTTTGCTTAAAACGCTGCCGACCAATTTTCCCACAAATCCGAACATAACTTTTTCCTCCTAATCCTGTTCCGTTGAGCTTTTTTATTTTTTTCGCTCTTGTCTAAATTATCGGCGAAGCGAAAAAAAAGTTTCCTTGCAGGAAAAATTTCGCAGGGTTTGAAGATTTTGAATTTTGGAATGGTTTTGGCTTTTAATTTTTGCAAAGACCGAAAATCGTTTAAGCGTTATATTTTCTGCCGTCGTCGTTTGAAGATTGATTGAAAGTGTTGTCGGCGAGCAGCTCGTCGTCGGTTGAAGCGGATTCGATTCGGGAGGGATTATTTTCGCCCGATGGATTTTGATTTTCTGTGTCGGGAGCGAGCGAGGTGGTCAGAGACTGTAGATTTATGCCGCGACCGCGCAAAATTCCGGCGAGCTCGTCCGTGTGTTTTTCGATTTGCGAGCGGACGCCTTCGTTAGCGACGAAAAATTCCACGCCGACCTGCGCCGCCGCGTCGGTCGTGATTTTCACGCGCAAGCCTTCGAGAACCGAGCGTTTGAGCTGCAAAACGATTTCGCGCCGCCCGCCGAGCGAGATTTGACTGCGAATGGTCGAGATTAATCTTTCCAAATCGGCGATGTGCAAAATCGAGCGCGCCGCGAAATTTTCGTTCAAATTTAAATGATTGACTCCGTCGCCGCCGAAATTGCTCTGCCCGCCGAAACTGCCGCCGCCCGAAAAAGATTCGTATTTTTCCGATTTGGCTTCGCCCGACGCATTTTCGGCGGCATCTTTGGCAGCTTGTTTTTTATCTTTTTTCCGGTCGTCGCCGCGGTCTCGATTTGTGTCGTCGCGCTGCTGGTTCGGTTTTTCAAGCTTGGCGGAGCTTTCCAGAAGATTGGCGAATTTTAAATCTTCCTTGATTGGCGAATCCGTCCGGCGCGGTTTATTTGCCGCTTCGGTCTGCTCGTTATACATCTGATGCAGTTTCGAAGCGCGCCGCGCGTCGTCGCGCTTATCGGCTTCGCGTGCCTCTTGCAGATAATCGGATTTGATTTTCATCCAGTCACCTCAATTTACAATCAATGTAAATCCTCAAATTTTTACAACAAACCGATTCCGAGAAATTTTTTCTTTCCTTCCTTCGAATTTTTCGCTCTTTCGCTCGCCTTGTCAGCCCATTTTCGCACCAGCTGCCGATTAATGGTCGTGCCCTGCTGGTCGAGAATCAGAGATTTTTCAAACGCTTCGGAAGCGGCTTGAAATTCGTTCAGCTCAAATAAAGCCGAGCCGAGCTTGAAAAAGCCGACGGCCGAGTTCGGGTTGATTTCGGTCGCTTTCCGAAAAGCTTGCTGCGCGCTCAGAAGTTGTTTCAAACCGATATAATTATCGCCGATTGCAATATAAATATCCGCCGTCGGATTAGTTTTCGAAAGCGTCGTCAGTTTATCGAGCGAAGCCTGCCATTTCTTTCGCACGGTCAGCTTTTTTGCTTCGTTAAGCTCGGCGTCATACGGCGAAATCGGCGTATTGGCCGAGACGTTCGGTTGATTGTTCTGCGTGTTTCCCGTCTGATTGTTTGAAGCGACGACGCCGTTTCCGCCGGAAAGTCCGATACGCGCCGCGTCTTTGTAATATTCCTGCGCGCTTTTGGTTTTGCCCTGCGCCGTCATCGCGTCACCGAGACCTTTGTAGGCAAGCGCGAAATTTTTATCGGTTTTGACGGCTTTTTCAAAAGCGTTTTCCGCTTCGTTCGGCTGTTTCGTCGCCAGATAAACTTTTCCGATTCCGTATTGCGGCAGAGCCGAATTGGGAAGCGCGTCGGAAGCGGCGTTAAATTGTATCAGCGCGCTCGAAAAATCTCCGCGCAAAAAAGCGAGCTGTCCCTGCGCGACAAAAAGCTGCGCTTTCATCGTCGCGTCGCCCGGATTGGTCTGCATCGCCGCGTTTGTCTGCGTGACGACGCTTTCCCAATCTTTGGCCGTAACGCTCTCGGATTGCTGAAAATCCATAAAACGCTTGAAAATTTCGGCGGGAGTCTGCACGACAACCGGCTGTGTCGTTACCGGAGTATTAGTGGGAGTCGTCGGATTTTTTGTCTTTTTGACAATTTTTACGGGCTTTTTCTTCGCCTGGAGGGGTTTTGCGATTTTCTTCGGAGTCGTCTTCGGCGTTTGCAAATCGTCATTGATTTTTTGCGCTGACATTTCTTGCGCCGCAAAGCCCGACAAGGCTAAAAAGACGATTATTTTCGCTGCTTTGCTGCAAAACATTTTCATAAAAAAACCTCTTTGAAAATTTGTGATGCTGTTTTCAAATCTACGTTTGCTTTTATAAATTTCTATTTTCTGATTATAACATAGCGAAATCCGAGCGTATCCGAGCCCCGGTCTTCGGGCCGCGACGCGCGCGCTGCGACGGTCAGGTATTTTCTTTCTTCCCTGGCCGAGCCGCCCTTGATGATGCGCTGTTTCGCTTTTCCGAAAAGTATCGGCCTGCCGAATTCGTCCGACGCCAAATCGCTTGTCCATTCCCACACGTTGCCAATCATTTCATACGCGCCCGACGGCGAACGACCGGCGGGAAAGCTTCTGACGGGCAGAATTTTTCCGTTCGTCTCCGCGCTTGCTGCGGCGTCGTCTTTCCACTCGGCGCCCCACGGATATTGATTTTCCGTATTTCCGCGCGCCGCGAGCGTCCATTCGGCTTCGTTCGGCAAACGAACGGTCGCGCCGATTTGTTTCGAGAGCCATTCGCAGTAAGCCGTCGCATCCGTCCACGTCACGCCGACGACCGGCTCTTTTCCCGTTCCCGGCGGAAAGCGCCCGTCCTTCCAGTAGGCGGGCGCTTTATAATTTGCGGCTTCGACAAAAGCGGCATATTCCTCGTTGCTGACTTCGGTTTCGCCGATTGAAAAATCGGAAACGGCGACGCGGCGCAAAGGCAGTTTTGTGTCGCCGCCGCCGAGCGTAACTTCGCCGCCCGCGACGGCCGCCTCGCCAGCCGGAGCTTTTTTCGGCTCGGGCGTCGGCGAAGGCGTCGGCGCGGCTTCGTTTGAATTTGCGGCATTCACGGCCGGATTCTGATTGCTGACCTGGATTGTCGTTTTTGAATTATCGTTGTAGCGGCGAGGATTTGTGCCGAAAAAATACCAGAACGTCGCGCCCAGAAAAAACGCGGCGGCGAAGCAGATTATTCCGGCAACCGTAAATGGAAGCAAACGCGACTGCATAAGATATATGTTACCGAAGAATTTTTCTGCATACAAACCCGGTGATTTTAACCCGAATCCAGAATTCCGCGCTCGCGCAGAGCCTGCTGCAAATGTTTGATGGCGCGGGCGTGCAGACGCGAAACCCACGATTTGGTGACTCCCATTTCCTGCGCCAAATCCTTCATCATGGAATTTTTGAAATACAATTTTTTCAAAAGTAAGGCTTCGTCCTCGTTCATTTCGTCGAGCGTTTCGCGAATTTTTTCGAGCAGCTCGCGCGTTTCAAAATCGGCGGCGCTTTCCGCGTTTTCGTCTTTTAATTCATCCGCGTCGGCGTCGTCAATCGACAGAAAATAAATCGGAATCAAAGCGTCGATTAAAGTTTCGACCGACTTGATTTCGTCGTCGGCCGCGGCGCCGGCATCGCTCGTCGAGTCGTCAATTTCGCTCGTCAAAACATCGTTTGCGTGCGCCGCAAAGCGAACCCGGCGCGAGCGCGTTATGACGCCCATTTCGCGCAAACCGTCGTAAATCGCGCCTTTGATTCGATAATGCGCGAAAGTCGAAAAATTGTATCCGCGCGAAGCGTCAAAACGCTCGCTCGCCTCGATTAGACCGAGCTGTCCGTAGGCGACGAGGTCTTCCATATCCGTTTGAAACGGAAAGCTGAGCGAGATTTTTTTTGCCAGATGAAAAACCATCGGCTTGTGTTTTTCAATCAAAAAGTCTCGCTCGACCTGATTTTTTTTCGCCTGCCAATCGCTTTTCATCTTTTGAGCCGTCGCGGGAAATTTCCGCCTCTAATCGTCTAAAAAATTTAATTGAATTATATCAGATACGTAAAGCTTTTTACATCAAAACTTAAAAGCAAAAAACAAAGTCCGGAGTTGAAATTTTAATCCTTAACCAAGATTAAAATTTTAGCTCCGAACTTTTTCTTTGCCGGGGTAGGCTAAGCTTTTACGCGCCCGACAATCTGCGTCGGGTAATTGCCGATTTCAACATATTTTTGCGCCGCAATCGCCGGAAAAAATCTGGCGGCGGCCTGCCCGAGCGGCGAACCTGTCCCGCCGGATTTCAAATTTTCCCAGTTTGAAGCGTAATTTCGCGCAAAGCGCACGACATCTTCGCCGACGAGTCCCTGAGCGCGCGCTTTTGAAACGCCGATTCGGTAAGCGTTTCCCATCGCCAGCGAGACGGTCGCTTCGCCGCCGTTATAAGCGGCCAGCACGAACTTCCAGAAATTTGTTCCGGTCGGCTGACCGTATTTGGCAAACGCGATTTCGCCGAGACGTTTGGCTTTTATATTCAAAAGCCGCGCTGCGCCCGGAATGGCTTTGCCCGGATTTAATCTTTCGTCGGTTGCGCTTCCGGCAATCCCGACGCTTAAGCCGACTTCACGCGCGGCGGTGCGGCCGAATTGAGCGATGCCGGCATAACCGTATTTGTTAATCACCGCCGGGCGAAAATTCGATTCCTGCGCGAGCAGACTTTTCAAAATCTGCGGCGAAAGTCCCGGACACCATTCGACCGAGCGCGCGATTACTTCGTCGTAAAGATTCGTTCCGACGCCGCTTATCGGCAGATTTTTTACTTTCGACTGCGACGCGCGCTCAAACGCGCTTTCGACTTCGCCTGCGCCGACGATTTCGGCATTCTGCAAATTTGCGCCTAAAATATTTCCGACTTCGTTGAGCGTCGGATGAACGAGCAACGCGCTGATTGAATTCCATTCGTCGAGCATTTCCGGCTGATTCGCCAGCGATTTCCCCAATAATTCGGGATGCCGCGCGTAGAAAATCAAATCGGTCAGCTTAAACGGTTCGGTTTCTCCGGTTTGAATCGCGCGCACAAGGGTTTTCAGTTCTTCGAAAGTCTGCTCGCGCGAAGCGTCGTCGCTCCATAAACCTTTCGTTTTCGATTCGGTTTTTTTAACTTTTTCGGCGACGACAAAATTTTGGCGCGCATTTTGAACTTCGTCGCGTTTGAGCGAGCCCTGATTCTCCGCCCGGTTTGAATAATTATTTATTCTTTCGATGCCCATACGTCCAGTTTCTCCGAAATCAAACGTTTGTGTTCAAAATCGTCTTCACGCCGCCCGTCATCTGGTCGATTACTTTGCTCAAAACATCGATGTGCTGCGAAACCTGATAAAGCCGCGCCTGAAGGCCGAGAAGCTCGCCCTGCGACAATTCCTTGTCCGAGCGCATGACGTTTTCTAATTTGAGCCATTCGTCTTCGACTCCCGAAAAACGTCCCTGCACGTTTTGTCCCTGCGGCATGCTGCCGACCGACGAAACGGCTTGATTGAGGACGTTCTTAAAATTGCTCATTCTGGTTTTCGTATCCAGATATTCGGGGAAAATCGCCGTCACTTTCGGCACGCCGTCGGGCAGCTGCCGGTAGCGCTGCATCAAATCGACGCGCATATTTTCCAGCCGCGAATCAGGTATCTGGTTTGTCTGACCGGTTGTTTGCCCGCTGCTTTGCTGAAGAACATTTTCAAATTTTTGATTGTTCTGCGTTTGCTGGAGCATCTGCTTTTGAGCGCCCAACTCATTTCCGCCAAACTGTTTTTGTATCGCCCCGGCAACTAAATCACCCATTTTCCTGCACCTCACAAACAAATCTCACTCTATCGAAAGTTATCGGCAATTTCGCAAAAAAGTTTCCTGTTCAAACGACAATTTTCCATATTTTTACGATTTATGGTTGTATCCGGTCGATTTTCCGAGCGACCTTTATTAGATAAAATCTTCTGCTTGCACTGAAACTTCGGCCGGAACTATAAAAATCCCGGTTTTTTTTATTTTCGGGAAACTTTTTTTGAGCGTTGCCGATAACTTTCCAAAAGGACGAACGGATTCGCTCGGAAGGTAGAAAAGAGCGAAGAAAAAGCGGGCTGAACTAAAAGGGGTGTTCAGCCCGCTTT
>DASWRI010000080.1:0-8935 GCA_036403235.1 Pyrinomonadaceae bacterium
TGCACTTTTTGATTAAACGCGTGCAGAGCTTTTGTGTTTTCATCGTCATTTTCCGCGTTTAAAACTCTCCCGCTCCACAAAACATTGTCGGCCAGAATGACGCCGCCGATTCTCAGGCGCGGGAAAATCAAATCGTAATAATTCGCATAATTCGGCTTGTCGGCGTCGATAAAAACCAAATCGAAAGTCTCGTCGAGCTTCGGAATTATCTGCGTCGCATCGCCCAGATAAGCTTCGATGCGGCTGTAAAATGCGGTCTGCGCCCAGAATTCTCTGGCAATCTGATTTGTTTCCTCATTGACGTCGAGCGTGATGAGTTTACCGTCTTCCTGAAGACCTTCCGCCAGGCAGAGCGCCGAATAACCCATATAAGTTCCGATTTCCAAAATGCGTCTCGGATGAATCGTCTTGCTCAGCATCGCCAGCAGACGGCCTTGATAAAAACCCGAAAGCATCGATTTATCGTCGCGCTCGCCGAAAGTTTTTTTGCGCAGTGAGCGCAAAATGTCGCTTTCGTCCGAAGTAAATTTTTCTACGTAATCCTGTATTTCCGCTTGAATCATAATTTTACAGTTTCGGAGCGATTTTTTCGGCTGCTTCCTTTGAAGTTACAACCAGAAAATATTCAAAATCGACGATATCGCTCCAATTTGCCATCCATTCTTTTAATAAATTTTCGTCGCCGGTCTCCATCAGTTGAAAACATCTCTCAAAATCCGCATCGACCCAGCTCGAAAGATACGTCAGACCTTTTGGCGCGAGCCGGCCGCGCTCGCGAAACCGCCGGTAAACCGGCGCGGCGTCCTTGTTTTTGAAATGTTCGACGACCATAAAAAGCATAATTTTTTTTCTGCCACGAATTACACGAATAAAAGAAATAAAATATTTGTATAATTTGTGTCATTCGCGGCTAAATCTTCACGACAATCTTGCCGAAATGCGAGCCGCTTTCCATATGTCGAAGCGCGTCTTTTATCTCGTCAAAGCCGAAAACTTTATCAATCTGCGGCTTCAAATGATTATGGAAACAGAGCAGTTGATTCATCTGCTCGAACATCTGCCGCGAGCCGACGAAAATTCCGTGAAGCCGGGCTGATTTCATCAAAATCGAAACCGGGCTGATTTCGCCCTGACCGCCCGAAAGCGCGCCGATAACGGCGATGTGACCGCCCATTTTGACCGCGTTCATGGATTTTTGAATTGTTCCCGCGCCGCCGACTTCGACGACGTGGTCGACGCCGCGCCGGTCGGTCAATTCCAGAACCGCTTTGTCCCAATCTTCCCGCTGCCTGTAATTTATCAAATCGCTCGCGCCCAGTTCTTTGGCACGCTCGAGTTTTTCGTCGCTCGACGACGTGATAATCGTCCGTTCGGCGTAAACGCTCGAAAAAAGCAGCGCGAAATTCGAAACGCCGCCCGTTCCCTGGAGCAAAACCGTGTCTTCTGATTTCAACGCGCCCGAAACAAAAAGCGCGTGATACGCCGTCACGGCCGCGCACGGCAAAGTCGCCGCTTCTTCGTAACTTAAATGGTCGGGAATCCTGACCAGAGAGTTTTCGTCAAACGCGCCGAATTCGCGCAGACAGCCGTCCAAATCGCCGCCGAGCGCCGTCCGCGCTTTTTTAAATTCAATTTCGCCGTCAATCCAGCCCTGCATAAAAATCGGGCAGACTCTATCGCCGACTTTCCATTTCGTCACCTGTTCGCCGACGGCGACGACTTCACCGGCGCCGTCCGAAAGCGGCACGAGCGGCGTTTTTAATTTCGGATTATATGCGCCTTTGACCATCATCAAATCTCGATAATTTAAGGACGCCGCCTGAAATTTTACTAAAACTTCCGCGCTCTGCGGCTTTGGCTCGTCGCGCTCGACCGGCGCCAGATTTTCTATCCCGAATTGCTGAATCTCGTATGCTTTCATATTTTTTTGCCGCGAATTACACAAATTACATGAATAAAAAAATAATTTGTGTAATTCGTATTATTTGTGGCTAACTTTCTTTCATCCAATTTTCACCGACGTCATCGAAATCGAACTCAAATCAATCGCGTCGTTAAAAATCTCGACCGGCTCGCCTTCTTTTTTCAGCGCCAGAGCGTAAAGCAAAGGCAAAAAATGCTCCGCCGTCGGTATGGCGAGCGCGACTTCGTTTCCCAAACTTTCATATTTAATCAGTTTGTCGTGTCCGTCCCGCAAAATCAAATCCTTGAACTTTTCGTTGGCCGAAACCGCCCAATCATACGTTTGCGGCGCGCGAAAATTTATCTGCCGCAGATTGTGAACCATATTGCCGCTGCCGATGACGAGCACGCCCCGGTCACGCAAAAAAGACAATTCTTTCGCCAGCTCGTAATGCTGCGCCGCGGGTTTTGCGTAATCGAGACTGAGCTGCAAAACCGGCACGTTCGCCTTCGGATAGAGATGCCGCAAAACCGTCCACGTCCCGTGGTCTAAGCCCCAATCCGCTTCGTCGAGCTCGATTAAAGTCCGCTTTAAATTTTCCGCAATCTCATTTGCGATTTCGGGACTGCCCGGCGCCGGGTATTTGGCTTCGAAAAGCGCCTGCGGAAAACCGCCGAAATCGTAAATCACGCGTGGTTTCGGCATCGCCGTGACGCGTGTTCCGCGCGTTTCCCAGTGCGCCGAAACGACGAGAATCGCTTTCGGCTTCGGCAGATTTTCAATCGATTTTTGCCAGCCGCGCGTGTAGACGTTTTCCTCGATGCCGTACATCGGATTTCCGTGCCCGATAAACAAAACGGGCATCCGGTTCGCCGTTTGCGGCAGATTTTTCAATTCGTTAATCATTTTTCTATCAATTTCACCGCAAAGGCGCCGAGAAAATTAAAACAGGATAGACAAGATAGACAGGATATTTTTTCTTATCTACATGCGCTTCTCGCGCTCTCGGCGATGAAGTTTCTCTTAATTGATTTTCTTTCAGCTCGCTTTTGCGGTCTGTATTCTGCCAGACCATTCTTCGAGCAGCCCGGCAAATTCCTTTTGCAGAGATTGCTCTTTGTCCTGCAGATACCAGCGCTGTATGTTTTCCATCATCTGCGGTTTTTCCATTCCGTTTTTCCGCATTTCAAAAAAATAATTCATCGCAATCTGCGGTCGCGGCCCCCAAACGCCGATTTCTTCGAGCGTTGCGGCGTCCAGAGCGACGAGCTTCGGAATCGAGCGCGCGCCGAAAGTTAAATATTTGTCCATCAATTCCAGATTTTCGTCGCGCAAAACGTAGCGCGTTTCGATGTTCGCGCTCTCGGCCGCAATTTTTTCAATCGTCGGGATATTCTGCGCCGCGTCGCCGCACCAGCCTTCGGTAATAATCAGCCAAATCATTTTGCGCCCGACGCGCGCCGTTGTTTTCTTCAAAGATTCAGTTAAAACAATCGTCTTTTCCAAACGATGCATTCGCTGGCGATTCAACTTTCCGTAATTAAACATCGCTTCCGATTGGTTCTCGCCGGTCGTTTTGCCGTCGAGCAGCAAATCGTCTATCAGCTTGATGTATTCGGCGTAAGTCATCGATTTTTCGATATATTCTTTCATTTCTTCTCCGTTTTTAATTTCTCGATTTCGCTTTCGAGCTTTTCAATATAATCGCGCAAAGGTTGAATCATCACCTGAATTTCTTTCATCGTGTAGCGCGGCGTGATGTGCTGCGGGCAGTTCCAATCGAACGCCTCAAGACGCAGGATGACGACGCGCTCGATTTTTGCTTCATAATCTTTATCCCGCAGTTTTTCAATCAATTCAGGCTCATCGGCGGCGTCTAAAACTTTCGCTTCGGCCAGAATTTTCAGACGGCGTTGATTAGCATAATCCATCAAAAAGAGCGCCGTCTTTTTGTTTTTGTTCAAGTTTCCGACGCTGATGTATTGCAGATTTCCGCGAAAATCGGCAAAGCCTAGAGTTTTTTCGTCCAGGACTTTTAAAAACCCGCGACGGCCGCCGCGAAACTGGACATAAGGCTGTCCCTCGTCGCCGACCGTCGCCATATAAAAACCGTCCCTTTGCTCGATAAAATCAATCTCCGCGTCGGAAAACGCAGCGTTTTGCTCCGCGCTTCCGGTTTGGATTTTTTCGTATCGACGCCGCGAGCCGTAATGCGTCTGCGCCTGTTTTACATCCGGCGTAAAAGTAATGTCGTAAAATTTATTTGACACAAATTTTCTCCGCAAAATAAGACTCGCGTCGGCGACGATAAAATTCTTATCTGACTTCGATTAATTCGTCTTTCGGGAAACGGACTTTTGCGAGCGGCGCGAGCCAGTCGTTTTCCGAATCGCGATAACCGAGCGCGCACAGAGCGACCGCCGAATAATCTTCGAGACCGAGAATTTTATCGAACTGTGCCGCGTCGAATCCTTCCATCGGGCACGCGTCGATGCCGAGAAGCGCCGCCGTTTCAAGCAAAAATCCAAGAGCGATGTAGGCCTGGCGCGAATTCCACGTTTCGATTGTGCCGTTTTCAGACGCGTTTTTCGCCGAGTTCTTTATCACGTTTTCGTAATCGGCCAGCGATTCGTGCGGCATTCCGCGCGTTTTCGAGGTCAGCTCGATAAAATCCTCGACGTCTTTTTCGGCCAGAACTTTTTTATACGCGATGACGACCAGATGCGAGCTGTCCGTAATCTGTGTCTGTCCCCACGCCGCCGGACGCAGTTTTTCTTTTAATTCCTCGTCTTTGACGACGATAAATTTATACGGCTGAAGCCCGAAGCTCGACGGCGCGAGAATCAAAGACTGCTCGAGAATTTCCCAATCCTCCTCGGAAATCTTTTTCCCCGCGTCAAATTTTTTGACGGCGTAGCGCCAGTTTAGTTGGTTTAGAATCGTTTCTTTTGAAATTTGTTTAATACTCATTTTTTTCCTTAAATTAATCCCTTTGTAACCTATCTTGATACAAATCCGAACAAAATTTTTTGCGGTCAGACAATCTCGGCGCTTTCGCTTTCGACCATTTCAATCACGTCCTGCAAAGTATATCTGGAAAGTTTTTCCTCGATTGCCTCGTCGATTTCCGCCTGCAGTTTTTCCAGAATCGTCTGGATATTTTTTCCGACCGAACAATTCTGGTCGGGCGTGTTCGGATGAAGCGAAAAAATTTCGCCGGTTGAAACCGCGCGGTAAACTTCGAGAAGTTTTATGTCCGAAGCCTTCCGCGTCAAACACGAACCGCCGCACATTCCCGTCTGCGAAACGACCAGACCGTTTTCGTAGAGCGTCGACAACAAACGGCGAATCACGACCGGATTGGTGTTCACGCTTTTTGCGATATAGTCCGATTTGATGCGCTCGTCGCAGCTCTTGGCAAGCATCGCCAAGATATGTACTGCAATCGCGAATTGACTGTTTGCCGCCATAACTGTAACAAGTATAGTTACAAAGTGAATATTTGTCAAGCCTCTTTTAAGTTACAGAGTTACAGAGTTGCGGAGTGGCAGAATTATAGAGTTAAAAACCTTCTTCTAACTCTGCAACTCCGCAACTTCCTGTAACTCTGCCAACTTTCTAAGCTATTCGTTTCGGTTCGTTCTGTTCTTCGCGAATCGGCGAATCATCTGAATCGGGCGGTTCTTCAACCGGCGACTGCGGCTTGCTGTCGGGCGGAACGGGAATCGAGTTGTTCGGATTCTCGATGTCGCTGCGGCCTTCGTCGTTATTCGGATTTTCGACGTCCGTCTGGTCTAATTCCTGTTCGACGTCCGAATGGCTGCCGAAATCGTCGTTTGTTTCGGTCGAATTTACGTCCGGATTCGGAATATTTTGCACGTCCTGCATTTTTTATCGCTCCTTTTTATAAAATCGATTTATTTCGAGCAAAAATTGTGCCTCGCTTTTTTCTCGATATTTACTGGATTTTATTTTTTAGAGTGACGGGAACAGATACAGTTTTTGTATTAAATCGAAGCAAAATCAGTCTTTTACAATCTCGCGCAGCTCGTCTAACGAATCGTCGGCGATAACGCGAAAAACGCGCGCTCTTTGGTCGCCCTCGAATTTTCTGGCGGCGAGCGCATCGCAAATAATCATCCGGGCGTTTTTGAGACCTTTCGGCCAGTCAGCTTCGCCGGTCGAACGCAAAATTATCGAATCGCTCTCGACATTTGCCGCGACGAGAAAGGTTTTCGCCCACAAAAGAAATTTTTCCCAGCCCGAAACAATCGCGATTAAGTCGTCTGCCGAAGGACGCGTTTCGCCCGTCATCGATTCGGGAACGGAGCGCGCTTTTAGAAAAAGACACGTTTTGTCGGGCGGCAAAATCGTTTGAATTTTCGCTTTTTCGTCAATCATCGCGACAAAAATCGCGTTTGTCTTGAAGAGTTTTTTTTCAAACTCCTCAAGTCCGGCCGAAGTAACGGGAAAATTTGTCGCCTGAGAGATTTCTTCGACCAGAATTTCGCGTAATTTTGCGTCCGATTCGATGAGCGTAAAGCGTTCGGGCGGCTGAATGTCGAGCCATTTTTGCAGATGTTTTTGAATTTCCGCGACGGAAAAACCGAGCGTCTGCGCCGACTGAAAAAATTCGGCGATAAGCTGGTCGAGCTTAAATTTGCCGTCAAAATCCTTCGTTTTGTTTTCGCTGACAAAAAATCCGCTGCCCTTTCTAAATTCGATTAAGCCCTGTTCGCTCAGCTTCTGATAAGCAAATCCGACCGTGTTTGAATGAACGCCGAAGCGCCGCGCAATCTCGCGCGTGCTCGGCAGACGCTCGCCGACGCGCAAATCGCCGCTCACGATGCCGAGCGCAATCTGCGTCACAATTTGCTCGCGCACCGGAATTTCACTGTTTTTCGAGAGCCAGATTTTCATATCTTTTCACCACAGAGGCTCAGAGAAAAACCATTATAAAAAAACTTTGTGTCTCCGTGACTCTCTGGTTCAATTTTTCAAAACCTCTTTCATCGCGTCTTCGAGATTTGCGAACTTAAATTCAAATCCTGCGTCCTGAAGGCGTTTCGGCAAAACTCTCTGACCTTGCAGAAGAAGCGTTTCGCCCATTTCGCCGAACATTAATTTAATCGCAAATTCGGGAACGGGCAAAATGGTCGGGCGATGCAGAACGCGTCCGAGCGTTGAGGTAAATTCCTCGTTGGTCGCAGGGTTCGGCGCGACGGCGTTTATCGCGCCTTCGATGTTTTCGTTTTCGAGCGCGAAATGAATGATGCGAATCAAATCTTCGAGCGCAATCCAGCTCATCCATTGTTTGCCGCTTCCGATGCGCCCGCCGACGCCGAATTTGAAAGGCGTCAGCATTTCTTTGAGCGCGCCGCCGTTTCGGGCGAGAACGATGCCGATGCGCGGCATGACGACGCGCGCGCCGAAATCCTTTGCCTTTTTGCTTTCGGCTTCCCAGTTCGTGCAGATGTCGGGGAAAAATCCTTTGCCCGGAGCATTTTCTTCGGTTAAAATCTCGCCGCCGCGATTGCCGTAAAAACCGATGGCCGAAGCGGAAACGAAAATCTTTGGCGGATTGGCGGTTTTTCGAAACGCATCGACCAGAGTGCGCGTGCCGACAACGCGACTTTCCTTTAATCTTCGCTTCTTTTCTTCCGTCCAGCTTCCGTCCGAGACGTTATCGCCCGCTAAATGCACGACCGCATCGAAATTTTCGAGCTTCGATTGTTCTTCGCCGGAGAAACCGCGCTCGGCGTCCCACTGAATCTCGTCCGCCGAGCGCGCGGCGCTTCTCGATAATTTATAAACTTCGTGACCTTTCGCCTTCAAAGTCGGAATCAATTCGCCGCCGACCAGACCGCTCGCGCCGGTAACTAAAATTTTCATAATTCATTTAACAATTTGAAATTGTTTAATCTTGATAGATATCCAACCGTTTCCTAGAGTTATAATTTCTATCTGCTCAGGAAACCCGTATTGATTATTGAAGGTTACTTTAACGCGGTATCCTTCTTCTAACATTCGCTGAATATAATCGAATAGCTTTTCTATCGAATTAGTTTCTTTATAATATGGAAAATTATTTATATCTTTAACTGTAAAACGATTGTTATCTTTGATAACGGGAAGCGTTACGTCTTCCCTGTTGACGGGAAGCGTTTCGTTTGCCCTGACTTTAATTGTGATAATAAAGTCGCCGCCTTCGCCTTCAACACGACGCTCACAGACAAAATCGTAATCGGAAATATTTTTTTCTCTCCATAAGCTTCGATTTTTTTCAATCTCGCGTGAAATCTCTTCAAATTTCTCTCTTTCTTCCGCGTTGTTAAGATTAACCGGCTTATTTGAGAAATCTTGATTTTCAAATCTTGAACTTGCTGAACAACTTGAAAGAAAAAGAACTATTATTAAGCAACTCAAAATCTGAAAGCTCGTTGTAAAATTTGTTCCGGCAATTTTATTCACGCCTGTAGCCAGGATTTTCATAATTTTTTAATTGTCGAGATTTTATTTTACAACTTCAAATTTTGTTATATCTGTGCTGTTCCATGCGTCGATATCATAGGAAAAGTCTATACCTGTTATTTCCGGGCAGCTAAATTTTTGTTGTATTTAACTCTTATTATTTATCTTCCTTTCCCTGCAAATCGCGCCGGACGAATTTTACCATTTTTCTGATTTCTTCTTCGCTCAGTTGATTTTTGAACGACGGCATCGGCAGTTTGCCGTTGGCGATTTGGTCGTAGATTTCCTGTTCGGTTTTGGTCGCCGCTTCGCCGTATCTTAAAGACGGAATTAATTTGCCGTCCATTTCCTTGCCGTTGGCTTCCTGGCCGTGACAAATCGCGCAGTTCTGGCGAAAAAGCGAGGCTTCGTAAGATTTGCTGTCGGCGATGACGAATTGTCTGCGCGTCTCTTTTTCGCCGTAACACGCGAAAATGCCGAAACCTGCAAAAAAACAAATTATTGTGAGCTTCAAAAACTTCATTTTCAAATTTGCACGAGCGGCCGAAAGTTTTGCACGAG
>DASWRI010000081.1:0-48227 GCA_036403235.1 Pyrinomonadaceae bacterium
AAAAAGCCCGGCTTGAAATTTCAAGCCGGGCTTTTTTATTTTACCAAACGCCTTTATTCCAAGCGTTTAACAAAATCTCAAGTTCTCCTCAAGTGTCTTTCAACCTTTTCTCAAGCCCGATTTTCTATTCTGGTTTTATCAGACAGCGTTAGTTTTTTCAGTCTTGTATTTACGCCCATAACGGATTTGAAGGATTTCGCTGAAAATTAAAAAAATTGAAGGGAAGGAAACAAAAATGAAAACGCGCTTATTGGAAAATTTCGGCAAAAGAAAATTTTTTGCAGGTTTGCTCGCTTGTTTAGTTTTAACGGCGGGCTTTGTTTATTTTAATTTTTATGCGGCGACGGTCGACGCTTCGGGCATCGCCAAATCGGTTATCGTTCAATTAAAGGACGAACCGGCGGCGGTCTGGAAAGCGAGACAGCAAAAGATGGGAAACTCGGTTTCCAACGAACAGCTTCAGGCGTATCGCAGTTCGATAACCGAAAAGCAGAACGCTTTTCTCGCCGCTTTGCAGGCGCGCGGCGTCAGCTACGAAATTGACGGCGTCGACATCAAAGATTTTAGCGGCGCTACGCAAATGCGCGCCGATTATCGTTTTAATTTGGTTTTAAACGGCATTACGCTGAAAGTTCCGGCCGCGGCCATCAGCATCATCAAATCGATGCCGCAGGTCAAAAGCGTCAAACCGAACGATTATCTGAAGCTCGCTTTGAATAAGAGCGTTCCTTACATCAACGCGCCGCCGGTTTACGGACAATATCCGGAGCTGACGCCATTTGATAATTTCCGCGAAGGCTACGAGGGACAAGGCATCAACATCGCCGTTCTCGACACCGGAATCGACTGGAAACACGAAATGTTCGGCGGCGACCCGACGCCTCCGCGTCTCGGCATCGCTCCGCCGCTGGCGGCCGTCGGCTCGAATCAAAAAGTTATTTATTATTTGTCGTTTACCGGCGGCTTGATTGACGATTACGGTCACGGCTCGGCGGCTTCGTCCGATATCGCCGGATACCTCGGAACGGCTCCCGGCGCGGACGGGCTTCCTGGAACGGTCGACGATATACGCGTTCACGGCGTCGCGCCGCAGGCGAAATTGATGGGCTACAAAGTTTGTCTCGGCGTCGGCAGCTGCGTTTCCGCTTCGACGATTCTCGGCATTGAAGACGCCGTTTCGCCGACGAGCCTGACGATGCAGCCGAAACCGATTGCGCACGTTATCAATATGAGTCTCGGCGGCGCGGGCGGCCCCGATTCGGATACGGCGGTGGCCGCCGATAACGCCGCTCTGCTCGGCACAATCGTCGTCGCTTCGGCCGGAAACGACGGCCCCGGCGAAGGCACAATCGGCGCTCCGGCGGCCGGCCGACACGTCATCTCGGTCGGCGCGACGACCGACCCGGCGGCGGCAAATTCGACGTGGTCGGCCGATATTTTGAAAGCCAGCGCGATTCCGCAGGCGGTCACAGGCCCGGTCACCCCGGCGACAAATCTGGCGGCGCAGGAAGGCTTTAATCGAATCCGGCTTTATAAAATGGCCGAATCGCCCGACCCGGCCGCCGGCTCAATTGCCCAGCGCTACGTGTTGATTAATTTGGCTGATGTCGGCGCGACTTACCCGGCGAGCGTCTCGGGACGCATTGCCTTGATAAAAGATTCAGGCCTCGCTTCGGCGACGTTCTTCGACATCTGTAACAGCGCGGCGGCCAACGGCGCAATCGGAGCGATTTTGATTTCCGCGACGACCAACCCGACCGCTGTTCACGGTCTTATTCCCTGCTCAATCGCGTCGCCGACCGACGGCGAAGTTTTGATTGACGCGCTTTCTTCAACCGACGACAACGCGGTCGACCCGCCGAACGGCGCGATTTCGGAAATGCCGATTAGAATTAACCCGTATCTGAACAACGTCTTTGTCGGCGAAACGGCGAGCTTCAGCTCACGCGGCCCGGTTGAAGGTTTGGGACAAGTCAAACCCGACGTAACCGCGCCGGGCGTTGCGATTACGAGCGCGACGATTCGCGCCGGTTCGGCTGACGCCAACGGCGGACATATGTTTGACCCGACCGGATATGTGGCGGCGACGGGAACGAGTTTTTCGGGCCCGCACGTTGCCGGCTCGGTCGCGCTTATCAAACAGGCGCATCTCGATTGGTCGCCCGATATGGTTCGCACCGCCTTGATTAACACGGCGACGAACTTGAGAACTCTCAACGGCACGCCGAAAGCCGACGGCGCGACGGCCGATTCGATTAACGACCAGGGCGGCGGTCTGGTCGACGTGGCGGCGGCCGTCAACACGAAAGCTTTGATGGGCGTCGAAGGCGACGGAATCGTCGAGCCGGGAATCCTCGGCAGTCATTCGTTCGGCGAAAAAGCCGTCCTGAATAATCGTATCAACAATACTTTCGACGTATCGGTGACAATCCGCGACGTCTCCGGTCAGGGCGGAACATATAATCTGTCGACCGTCAACAATCGCTCGACCGACAAACCGGGAGTCGCGACATCGGTCAGCACGCAGAGCATTAATATTCCGGCCGGCGGCAGCAAATCGTTCACGGCTTCGATTTCGATTGACGGAAACGTTGTCCGCTCGACCGATATACAGCAGTTTCAATGGTATGTCGTCGCGCAAAACGGCAATAAAACGCTGAGAATGCCGATGTACCTACAGGCGACGCCGAGTCTGCCGGGCGACACGGTCGGCTCGACCGTCACCGATACCTACACGGGAACGGTTCTGGCGAGCGACGCGGGCGTTCAGCGCGACAACAACGTCTATCTTTTGTCGGACGTGAGCTATGTCGACGTTCCGTTCACGCTTGATGCATCGACCTTAAAGCTCGACGCGACTTTGAACTGGAACGTCAACAGCACGCCCGCCGGCGTCGGTCTGCCCGACCTCGATTTCCTGCTCTTTGACCCGAACGGCAACCAAATCGGCGATTCCGCCAACTCCGACGCGCCCGAACACATCGCCGCCAACACGACGATTGCGGGAACATACATTTACCGCGTCTACGGCTGGGCCGGTGCGGCGACCGATTTCGAAATCACGAGCACGCAGCTCAAAGGCGGCGCGGCTCCGGTCGTGCAGGCGTTTGCTTCGGATTTCACGAAAGACAACGCTCGCTACGATTTTGACGGCAATTACACGATAAACTGGACGCCGCGCGGAGCGGTCGAAGGCTACGAGGTCGAGCAGTCGATTGACGGCGTAAACTGGACGGTTGCCGGCACAACCGACGGCAACGCCACATCGGGAAGCTTCAGCAATGCGGCCGACGGGACGTATCAATACCGCGTTCGCGCGATTACGGCCGGGCGCGTCGGTAAATTCGTCACGCAGCCGAGCAACGTCGAAAGCATCACGGTTTCGCGGCGTTTGGAAGTCGATGCGACCAGCTCGCTTTCGGCAGTCAACCGGAGCATCACGTTCACGACCGGCGCAGCCGAAATCGTTTCGGCGCTGAAAAATCAATCGACGACGACGTTCTACCCGAACACCAGATTTGAAATCGTTTCGATTCAGGGAAACGGCGTAAAAGTCGCCAACGCCGACAATAACGGCGATGGCGTCGGCACGACGGCGGTCTTTGATTATTCACAGCTCGTCGGCAACTCGCTTGCGCCAAACGCGGAAAGCGGAAACAAAACGCTTCGGTTCAGCAATCCGAACAACATTTTGTTTACCTTTACGGCGCGCGTCAAATCAAACGTTTTAACCGGCGGCCAGACGACTCAGGGACAAACGCAAGGCTCGACGACGGGTGGAACGACCGCGCCGGGCGGCGGCACGACTTCGGGCGGAACGACGACCACGAGCGCGAACGGCGGTCTGACTTCGCGTCTCTTCAAATTCACTGTCAATCCTCTGACGAGGACTGTCAGCGTCACGCTGTTGCAGTAAACTGCAGCATTTAAACCAGCAAAAAAAATCGGAGAAGCCGTAAATGCTTCTCCGATTTTTTCGTTTGCCGTTTTATCCGTTTAGTCGTTAAGCGTAAAGCTCAAAATCGTGGATAAGATGTTGCCCAGAATGTTGTAGCCGCCGTTGTTGTAATTGCCGTAACGATTGCGGCTGTAATAACCGTCCTCGTAACCGCGGCTGAAACCTTCGCGGAAGTAATATCGATATTCGTCCAAATCGACGTAATAACCGTTATAACCGTAAGTCGCGTCTTCGTAGCCGTAGCTTGCATTGTAGCTGTAGCCCCAGCCGTCTGAGCGGTCAGCCTCTCCTGCCCGGAAACCTTCTTCGTAGCCGTAGTTGACCGCCTGACGAAGCATTTCCGCGCCGTATTGGCTCGTGTAGTAGTAGCTGCCCGAACGATTATAGCGATAGTTGTATCTCAAATCGTTATTGGTGCGCCATCTCTGCAGGCGAAGCTGGTCCTCGCGCAGACGTTCGTAATATCTTCTCTGATATTCGAGCTGCGAGTTGCGACGCTGCTGTTCCAGAGACCTTTGACGCTGTTGTTCGAGGCGCTGCTGTTGCTGCCAACGGTCGCTATACTGCTGCTGGCGACGCTGTTCATAATCGCGCTGCTGGCGTTCAAGCTGCTGTTGCTGCTGACGCTGCTGCTGATTGGCGCGGTCCTGTTGCTGACCCTGTTGGTTGCGCTGCCAGTCCTGATTTTGTCGCTGTTGACGGTCCTGATTCTGCTGTCTGTCCTGATTTTGCTGCTGCTGAATCTGTCTCTGGCGACGTTCCTGCTCGATTTGATTTTGCTGTTGTTGCTGCTGTTGCTGCTGTTGTTGTTGAATCTGGCGCTGTTGACGCTGCTGTTCCCACTGCTGCTGTTGCTGAGTTTGACGCTCACGCTGATTTTGGGCGTCGCGCTGCTGTTGTTCCTGCTGTTGCTGGATTTGACGCTGCTGGCGCTGTTGTTCCCATTGCTGCTGTTGGCGCTGCTGCTGCTGCTGCGCCTGGTCCTGACGCTGACGCTGGTCGTTTTGACGTTGTTGCTGTTGCTGTTGCTGTTGCGCCTGTCGGTCCTGCTGCTGACGCTGTTGCTGCTGCGCTTGGCGTTCCTGTTGCTGTTGTTGCTGTTGAGCCTGGCGCTCCTGCTGGCGCTGCTCCTGCTGTTTTGAGTTTTCCTGTTGCTGCTGTTCTCTGTTGGCGCGGCCGTTTTTCTGCGCGTTGGCAATTTCGCCCGTTCCAAAAATCAGAGTTCCGCCGATAACAAAGGATAAAGCTAGTTTTTTGATGCTATTCTGTTTCATTGATACTCCTTTCGAAACACAAATCGGTTTCACTTACACGATATTAAAGCAATCTATGTGCCACAAATAAAACACAAGCATTGGCGGCGATTTGCGCGAAGAGGAATACTTTGCGAATACTATTTAAGGCGAACAACAGACGAAATAGGAGATAGGTGAAAGCTGAAAACTGAAAACTGAAAACTGTTTTTATTTCTTAATTTTCAGTTTCCGGCTAATTTACGCTTTCTGAAATTCGTATGTAATCCTGACGTTGAGAACGCCGTTGCCGATTTCGTTTTTGATGCCGACGGCTTTCATACGCAGACCGTTGGTGTTTTGAATCGGGACAAGAAACGAGATTTTGTCCATCGGGAGAATTGAAAGCGGGTTTATCTTGCGGTCGATAGAGCTTTGCACGAGTCCGGCGATGACGCTGCTGCCGATGCCGCCCGAACCGCTCAAATTGACGCTCGAAATTTTGACGTAGCCGATGAGCGCCTGCCGCTCGCGGTCAAACTGCAAATCGATATTGGCGTCGGCCACGCCGGAAAATTCGATACAGCCGATAAGCGGCGGATTGTATGTGCCCGTAAACGCAATCGGCGCGGAAACCCGCCCGTCGCGCAGGCGAACCGCCGTTTTGACGCCGTCAATCTCGCGCTCGAGCCGAATCGTTTCGGGACAGACGGAAGTGGTCAGCGGCCGGTGGTCAGCGGTCGGTTGTTTGTTGTCGCTAAATGCGGCGTTGACGAGGGAATTTTTCTCCTCGCCTCCCTGTCTCCTCGTCTCTCCTTCCCGATTTACGGCAATCGGAAACTCAGGAGCGCCGCCGTTCTTGAAAATCGCGTCCAAAAGCGCGTCGAAAAACTGCTCGTTTAGCTGAATCGTCACCTCGGCCGTTTGCGCTCGCGCAAAAGAAGCCGACAAAATCAGCACAAAAATCAAACTCAAAAGTTTTTTCATCTTATTTTTCACCCTCGAAAAGCTTTCTCCGGTACGAATATCAAATTTACCTGTGAATAGATAAAAAGGACAACCCGAAAGTTGCCCTTTATTTTCCGGCGGCAAATTTCAATCTGCCGTTTCAAACGGCAACCGGTAAATAATTGCGTCCCGCATTTTGACTTGTTTTTTTCGGTTGTTATAAGTTACGATTTGGCGCATGTGACGGAGTTATCAGGCAGCTTATGCACAAAAAGGACGCCAAGAAGCGGAAGAAGCTGATAAACCAGATACGGCATCATCGGGTTTTGCCGGACGGGCGCGTTTTGGCGGCGGACGGGCGGGAAACTCTTCTGGGAAATCTCGCGCCGGTCAAACATATTCCGATGCTGCCGTGGAAACGCGTGATGATGATGCCGACCATGGAAAAAACTATCACAATTTCGACCGAAGGCGAAAACGCGTGGATTTATCGGCTGTTCGAAGACGTTTCAAAAAAATCGCACGACCTCGTCGGCTTTACGCCCGTCAGAGAATTGAGCGCAACGGGTTTCGCGGACGTTGCCGTCGGCTCAATCGGAATTGCGGCGCAGGTGTGCGAAATCGAGCCGGCCGAAAGCGGAAAGGCGCGCGTTCGTCTGAAAGGCGTCTGCCGTTATGAGAATACGGGTTTTCTGCCGTCCGCCGAAGACCATTTCCGCATCAACGTCCGGTGGTTTGAAGATACGCGCGAAGCCGACACGCACGTGCGCCCGCAATACGTGCGGTGTCTGGAAATTATCGAGTTTTTGTCAAAAGCCGTCGGCGCGCAAACGCCCGATTATTTTCGCGCTTCGAAAAACGCGATATATAACCACACGGCGGCGCAATATTTATCTTTTATTTTTATCGACGGCTTCGGCGATTGGTTTTCCGAAGCAGAAAAATGGGAAATGCTCCGCCTCCGCTCGACCGCCGTGCGCCTGCAAAAAATCTGCGAGCGCTCAAAAAAATTTCTGTAATAGTTGATAGTTAAAAACGAACTTTCCACTTTCCACTATCTACAGTCCGCTTCTGACGATGTCGTGGAGGCGCAAAAGACCGATGCACGCTCCGGTTTCGTCCACAACCGGAAGGACGGAAATCTGGCGCGGGCGGTCTTCCATCAATTGCAGCGCGTCAAAGGCGAGCAGCTCGGGCTCGGCGACGGTCGGATTCGCGGTCATCATCTGTTCTGCCGTTAAAGCGGAAAAATTTTCGGGCGCGGTTTTCTCGATGGTGCGGCGCAAATCGCCGTCGGTGATGATTCCGAGAAGTTTGGCGTTTTCATCGACGACGTTAACCGCGCCGAGCGCGCAGCTTGAAAGCGTCCGGACGACGCCGAGCCAGTTTTCCCGGCGGCCGATGTTCGGGCTTTCGTGCATCAGATTTTTGACTTTCAGCGTCAGCCTTTTGCCGAGCCGGCCGGCCGGGTGATTAGCCGCAAAATCTTCCGCCGTCAGGTTTTTCGCCTGCATCAAGGTCATCGCAATCGCGTCGCCGATGGCGAGCGAAACGGTCGTCGAGCAGGTCGGCGCGAGATTGTGCGGGCAGGCTTCTTTATCGACCGAAGCGTCGAGCACGACGTCGGACTGCCGCGCGAGCGTCGAATTTGTGTTCCCGACAATCGAAATCAGATGAATCGCCCGATTTTTCAGCGTCGGAAGGAGCATTAAAATCTCGTCCGTTTCGCCCGAATTGCTGAGGGCGATAACGACGTCGCCCGCGGCAATCACGCCGAGACTTCCGTGCAGCGCGTCCGATGGATGGACAAAAACTGCAATCGTTCCCGTCGAAGTCAGAGTTTGCGCTATTTTCTGTGCGATGACGCCCGATTTTCCGACGCCGAGGACGATGACTTTGCTTTCGCAGCACGAAAGCAGCTCGACGGCGCGCTCGACCGCACGTTTATCCAGATTTTCGGCGGCGCGCTCGATTGCTCCGGCTTCGAGTTTTAGAAGTTCGACGACGTTTTCAAAAATTTGATTCACGTTTTGAGATTTTGCGGCTTTGAAAATAATTTGGCAAGTTGCCGCCGATTCCTATAAAATTATTATCCGGCAAACAAGCAATTCTTCCGGTTAATCCTCGTCTGACAATTTGAGACTGTTTTGGAACTTGAGGCGAAACGAATGAAAGCAATAACCTGCACGCAGTGCGGCGCTCTAATCAATAGAACTTCCTTCGGTAATAAATTGGCGTTTTGCGATTATTGCGGCGCAAAACTCCTGCTTGATGAACCCTCTGCGAAACCCGTTGAAATTCCCCAAATCCCGCGAAATGACTGGCAGGAAAATGCGTCCTACCGGAACTACGCCGAGACGGATGCGCCCGAATATGTACCGCTGGAAGACAAATCGCCCGTCCGCACGTTGATGAACGTTCTGTTTTTAATCGCCATACCCATCATAATTTTTGTCACTGCCGGCCGAAGCTGTCTCAACCGGCCTTCGGAATCTTCGAAAAAAACGGTCGCCGCCAGCAATACTCCGGCTTTCCGGTCAACGCCGTTTCCGACGGTTGCGCCGACCGTTTACCCGAACATAAACTACACGGTCACCGTGAAATGGGACGGAAGCGATGATATGGAACATTTCGAAGTGCCGAGCATCGACCAGACAAAGCTTCCGACCTCCGATATAAAAGAGTTAAAGAAAACGATTTTTGCCAATCGAAGCGTGCAGGTGCGCGTGACGATTGACGAAAACGGCGAAGTATCGGAAGCGAAAGCGATTTCCGGCCACCCGCTTCTCAAAGAAGCGTCGGAAATCGCCGCCCGAAAATCTCTGTTTTCGAATCGCTCGAAACCGACCAGCCGACTTTTGAATTACTTTTTTCACATAACCGTCGAGTAATTATTTTTTCTCTTCGGGAACGGGATTGAAAATATCGAGGACGATTTGCCATTTGCCGCCTCTGAGCTTCCAAATCTGCAAAAAATTTCCCTTTTCAATCGTTTTGTCGGCGCGCGTCAAAACGTATGTGTTGTTGATGTAGGCCAGGTCGGCGGCCTCGAAAAAGACGCTGCGCTTGGCAAAGGCGACGCTCATTTTATCTTTTTTCAATTCGTCGAGAAAAGCGTCTTTTCCGAGAATCGGCATTTTTCCTTCGCGCAAAACGCGTATATCGTCAGCCGCATAAGATTTGTAGGCTTTTTTCAAATTATTTTGATTGGCCAGCGTGAAAAATCCGTTCGAGCTGTCGCCGGCGGCAATCCGGCGCGAATTCATCTCCTTGCCGACGCTCGCGGGCGATTTCCATTCGACGCCGCCGACCTGCGCCTGCGCATGCGAAATTCCGATGTCGAGCACGAAACGAAATTTTCCGTCGGGCTGTTTTTGCCAGAGCGTGACGAAATCGCCGAAAGCCGTCGCTTTATCGTCTTTTCCGTTCGGATAAAATTCCCACGGCCCGGTCGTCCAGCCCAGCACGCCGTTTGATGAGATGTCGACGTATGAAGGCTGCCACGCGAGCAATCCTTTTGAATCGCCGCGCGAATTCCAGTAAGTTTTGGCGTTGATGATGTTCGGCTGAAACAGAACTCCGTCGGGCGCGGCAAACTCCAGAAAAGCCGATTTCGTTCCTTTTTCCGAAGCCGTCCGCGCAAAGGATTTTTCCGTATCGGCGAGCGTCTGCAAATCCGCGTTGATTTGCCCGAAAACGTTGACAGTCAAAAATATCAAAAAGCACAAAACGGCAATTTTCATTTTTTATTTTTTCCTTATAATAATTTCACTGACATTTTACCCGTTTCGCCCGAATTTAGAAAACATAAAATTTATATGAAAAATTTACCAAAACGTCTGCCGGCATTTTTACTCCTACTTTTTGTCGCGCTCGCCTGTAACAATCCTTTGGCCCGCCAGGAGCCGACGATTGCCAGAGAAAGCCCGCCTCCGACTGCTAATCCGGACATATCTCCCGTTGCGAGTCCGGCATTGAGCGAAAGTTTAAATAATAAAGCGACGAGCTTGCCAAAACCCGTTTATCCGCCGGCGGCGAGAGCCGTTAAAGCGACCGGCGAGGTAAGAGTTCAGGTCAAGGTCGACGAAAAAGGAAACGTCACGTCGGCCAAAGCCGAGTCCGGTCATCCTTTGCTTCGTCAAGCCGCCGAGCAGGCCGCAAAACAGGCAAAATTCAAACCTTTGGCCGGCATCACCGAAGGCGTGATAATTTATAATTTTACAGGCGAATAAAAGAAAGGCCGTCGAAATTTTCGACGGCCTTTCTTAATGATAATTCAAAATTTAGTTGTGTGACGAATCAACCATACAGAGAAAACTGCTTCCGCTTTTTAAGATGTTGCGTTGAATCAACCAGTTGCGCCCGCCGAAAGTCATATTCGCCCATGAGCCGTTCGCCGTCTGGAATTGGAAATGTCCGAACGTCCACGCGCAGAGGTCGCCGTTTTCATAGCCGTTCGAATTGGCATACCAGCCGGCCGGACTTCCGTCCGGGTCGGTCGTCGCTTCTTCCAGTTCGTGCGTCATAACCGAAATTGCGCCGTCAATGCCCGGATTCGAGTTCGGGCTGACCGTGCCCTGCGCGGCGCACGAGCTCAGACAGCGTTTGGCGTTGCCGATAAACGAATATCTGACGTTTCCGCGTGTCAGCGCGGCGTTTGTATGCCAGCCGCAATACTGCGTGCAAAAGCCCGAGCTGGCCGTTACATTCGACGAAGTTATGACAAAATAAACGCCGGTCGAATTGTATGGCAATCGGCCGCTGTTGATGGCGTTATTGACGATATTTCTAATCGCCGTGTCGCTGAGGCTCGTACTCGTTCCCGTATCGGTTGTCTCGCCGCCGTATAAAACATTTCCCGAAATCGGCTTGCCCGACACCGATAAACTGGTATTAAGCTGAAAATGCGGAGTTCCGCCGATGCTGTTTGCCCAATCCCGAATGATTTGCTGACCGGCAGGCGTGTCCGAACCGTTTGACTGATTCCAGTTGCCATACCAGATGAGATAGATTGTCGGCGTATTGATTAACGCGCCGTTATGATAGTTAAGCGGCGTCGTTGCCGCCGTTCCGCCGGTCGTCAAAGCCGCCCGGATACGACCCGATGAGGTAATCGTCTCCTTCGCAATATAACCTTCCTCTTTCGGATTCGGGTTAATCGGGTGAATAACTTTGCCTTGCTGGGCAAAAACATTTAAGCCCAGCAAAATTACCGAAAATGCCGCCGTAATTCCATAGGACAGGAATTTTTTCATACTCTTTTTTTTCTCCGTGGTAGATATTTAAATTGATGCCGAAGCACCCTCTATTTTTATAAATAAAGCGATTGTAAATTATGGAAAACAACCAACGGATTTAGC
Source organism: Pyrinomonadaceae bacterium (assembly GCA_036403235.1). Classification (GTDB taxonomy): domain Bacteria; phylum Acidobacteriota; class Blastocatellia; order Pyrinomonadales; family Pyrinomonadaceae; genus JBGTFE01. Next base: position 11,499 of record DASWRI010000081.1, read on the forward strand.
ATTTCCATCAATTATATTTAATTATATATTTGATTGGGAATTTTTATGAACAATCCAAATTTTATACTTATTTAGTCCGGTGTCAAGAGCAAATAATACATCCTCGAGATTATTTTCAAAGAAAAAAAAGCGCGGCGGAAATTTATTGTCTTTTTCCTTTGACGACTTTCGTTTTTGTTCGGATTTGCGTGTTGTTTTGATTATCGTTTCGCGTTTTTGTCGTTCGCGTCACTTTTGTTTTTCTGGTTACCAAAACGGACGTGCGCGGCCGATAATTTATTTTCCCGACGGTTTTTACTCTGACAATTTTGCTCGCCACAAAATTTCGTCTCCCGGCAAAAACGTTCGTCCGGCTGCGATAAACATTGACCGCGACGGGGCGGCGAGCTTTCCACCAGCGCGGCAGTGTGCGATAGCCGTAAACGGAAACATACGGGCGATAATTCGGCCGGAACAGCCAGCGGACGACGTTCCACGCGCCGAAATCGTTGTTTGCCGGAACGACGTAAAAATTTTCGCCGTAAATCGTCGGCTCGCCCTGAATTTGCAGATTGTATTTCTCGCCGCTTTCCTTTTCAAAGGCGATGGTCGCCACGTCCTGAAAATCGTCTTCGCCGAACGCCGTCTGCAAAACGACGAGATGCGTGTCGCCCGCGATTTGCTCGGTAACGCGTATAAAATCGACCGCGTCGTCTTCGTTCAAATTGAGATTGTTGATTCCCTTTTCCGGGTCGTTGAGGGCCTGCTCGAATTTTTCGAGATTTTCCGAATCTTTGAGCAGCTCGGCGACCGCGTATAAATCCAAGCCTGCGGCGGCTTCCGGCTCGTCGCCGTTTGTCGAAGCGCCGCTCTGCGCGAAAGCGCCGAGACTCGAAAGCGACAAAACAAAAAGCGCAAATACAAATTTCATCGTCAAATTTTTCATTTTATTTCTCCTGAATTTCCTGTTTCAAAAATTATGGTTTTCTGACAAATTTCAATAATCGTTGGCCGTCGATAAACCGCCGTCCGAATCGAAGACGAAAACTTTCGTCACGTTTCGACTCCTCACGCCCGGAGGATATTTCGAGGCAGCCGTTATTTTTATTTTCTCGCCGGCAATTGAAACGGCGCTGATTGATTGTTGCGGCAACGGCGAAAAAACCAAAAGACCTTTTTCCACCCACAAAGCCGCCAGCTTTTCGCGCTCGCTTTTCGGCGATTTTTCCCAGCCGAGCGCGGCGAGCGCTTTTTTCGACAAATCCACGCCGCTTCGTTCAAAATAGATTGAATTGATAAACGCGCCTTCAAACCGGCATCCCGCTTCAGTTCTAAAAAATCCGATGTCGATGATTTCCGCGCCCTTTATGCGCTTGATGCAGACATCTTTGGCTTCGAGCCGGCTCACGACTTTCCGTTTCGCGTCGAGCTTTTCGTCGCCGTTTGCCAGTGCCGAGTTTTTAGTGTCGATTATTTTTTGCAGCTCGGCAATTACGGCTTCGTCGCTCGATAAATCGATTCTGATTTCTTTGTTGTCCGAAACGTTTTGGGCGGAAGCGCAACCCGCCGAAAAACCGCACAAAACCAAAAGAAAGAGCGCGTATTTTATTAAATCTTTCATCATTTTTTTGAATTAAAACCAGCCTTTTTGCCCGCTGGACATAATAAACCAGCGTTCCGTTTTAGCGTCTCCGACCGGGCTATATTTGATTTCCACGTTAAAATTGCCGCTTTGACTGACAACCACGCTGGCGATTGAAATTGAAATGTTCGCCGGCGGCTCGCCTTTATTAATCACGCCGCGACAGTCTTTTCCGTCGTCCGTCTCGCCGGTATGTGGGTTTTTCTCGTAATTTTGGTGGTATTCCATATCGGGAGGCCCGCTGTACTCCGGTTTCGTTTCGCCCTCGTAAAATGAAATCGCGCAGTCGGGCAAAGGCGTATTTTTTCCGAATCTTAAATGAGGCACGAGTCCCGTCGTGAGTTGCAAATCGGCGTTTCCGGTAAAAAGCTCGTTGTTATAATCGACACTCGGGTCTTTCACTCTGAATTCTCCGTAAACTTTGCCGTCCCAAGCGTTTTTAGCGCCACAGGCATTCATTAGCATAGCCAAAATCATAATAAAGCCTAATTTTTTCATCATATTTTACCTCATTGCAATATTTTTGAAGCTCTTGTTTTTTTATAGATTCTCGCTTTTAATTCGCGATTTTGGCCGAGAAAAGAATGGCGGCTAGCTGTTTGTTTTGTTCGCGTTCGCGTTTCCGCCCGCATTATTCGGCGCGAGCTTTAAATCGCCGCCGCCGAACGACAAAATCGAAATGACGGCAAGTGTTGTCGATAAAAATATTTTCATCTGCTTCCTCAACTGATTTTGAACTTTGGAAGCTTTCCGTTTTTAGACTTCACTTTCAAGCCGTTTTCTTTACCCGCAAAACGAAAATCAACGAAACAATCGTCATCACGAGCGCCAGAAAAAACACGGCGACAGACGGAATCAGACCGAGCATCGCTTCCTGAAAATTGACGCGATTGTTCGTCAGCAAGGGCAGCAAAAGACAAACGATAAAAGCAATGCCCGATAAGACCATCAACAGAACTCCGATTATCAAACTCGCTATTTTCATAATTTCTCTCCGATTTTTGTTAAAGTTATGGGAGAATTTTTCTCTGCGTTTAAGACATCGAAATAAAATCGCCGACGCGCAGTTTCTGCGTTTTGCCGTCGGCCGTTTTCACTTCGGCGTCCTGACCGTTGACGGTCGTAACGGTCGCGAATCTCCACTCCTGCGTGTCGCTCGTCGGTTTGAGAATAACGTAATCGCCGATTTTCGGTGCTGAATCCGAGGCCGTCGGCATCGGCGCGACCTTGTCCGTTCCGACCGTTCCGTCGCTCCAGCCGTTTTGCCAGTCGATGTCGATGTTGTTGGCGTTGACGTTTTTGACAATCGCCGCATACCAGTTTCCGAACGACCACTGCGCCGCGACTTTATCGCCTTTTTTCGGTTTCCAGGCTTTCGGCAGAAGCGGCTTTTTCGTTTTTCCCAAATCTTCGAAAGCCTTCTGCTCGACGTTTTGCTTGATGTCGGCGATGGCCGCCGAAGAAACCTTCAAAATTTTGTCGGGCGCGACGTTTAATTTTCCGCCCGAAGCCTGTTCGATTTCGACGAGGTCGCCGCTCACGTTTGTGACTTCGCCGCCCACCCAGTAAATTTCGCGCGTAAAAGCGATGACGAAATCTCCGGCTTTGACGTCCGCTTTCGCTCCGGCTTTCGGCAGCGCGTACACGTCGGCCGTATCGGCTTTGGCGATGTTGTCAGCCGAGCGAATTTCGTATTTGCCGCCGTCGATTTTTTCGACTTTGCCTTCGCTGTAGTTGATTGGCCCAACCTTAAAGACGACCGTATCGCCGATTTGCGGTTTTGTGTCCGCGCTTCCGCCGGTTAATTTAGTGGCTGCGCCGCAGCCGGTTAAAAATAACAGAACGGTAAAAAATGCCAGTGTTTTGAAATTTGTTTTCATATTTTTTCTCCTTATTTTATTGACCGAGCAACGGAACTTTAGATAGTCTCGGCATATTTTTAACTTCTTCTTCGCGATAATCCTTGCGGTCGAGCAATTTCAGGCGTTGGATTTTTCCGCCTTTTCCGTCCGGAATTTCGAGCGCCGCGACGACGAGCGTCGTCGCATTATTCCACGGCGAATTTTCGTCCTTGCGGTAGATGCGAAACCGCAGCACCCGCTGCACGTAGTCGATGGTGTCGAAACCGGCCGGCGCGCGGTAAAACGGCTCGTCCTGGTATTGTCGGCCGCGATTGACCGCACGATAAACGGCGATGGCGTAAAACGCGACCGAGTTCGGCGTGAACCACTCCCACTCGGGCGCGGGCGCGAGCCTTAGGCTTTCGTATTCGCCGATGACGTTGTTGTCACCGAAATTGTCGAGCCGCGCGCTCTGCAAAGCTTGATTGATTTCCGTGACGGACGGATTTTTGATTCCGCCGTATTGATTTCCCGAAAGACGCATCGTGCGGTAAACCCAGCGCCCGCCGATGAGACGGTAAACGACGTCGCCGAGCACGTCGAGCGTGACGCCCGGCCTGTCGGTTTTGCGCCGAACCGTAATCGAACGGTAGAATTCGTTGACGATTGCGCCATTCGTCGCGTATTTTTCAAACGAGCCGCCGCCGCGAAAGATAATCGCAATTACGCCCGGGTTCATAACGTCTTTTTTGATTTGCGCTTCGGTCGGCGGTTTTTGCGCGTTTGCCGAAATCGCCGCCGCAAAAATCAAGGACAAAAGAAAGCTGCCTGCTAAAATTACTTTTTTCACAAAATTTCTCCCGTAAAATTTTTGTTTCCGTCAATAGTGTCGAAAGCGCGAAAAGTATTTCAATATTTCTTTTGCCGCGTTTTTCGCCGGAAATTTTCCTCGAAAAATCTGTTTTCAGTAATTAGTGCCGGAAAGCGAAAAAACATTTCACAAAAAATTTTCGAGCCGCGAACCGGCACGAAGAAACACGAAAAATAATTTGAAAATCTTTCGTGTTCTTTCGCGTCGATTCGCGGCTAATTTTTTGGTATTTATTTGCGGTTTACGCGAAAGGCGTAATCGGCGACCGATTCCGTTTCGGCTTGCGGGTTGAGCGCGGAAAGCTTGACGATATAATCGCCCGTTTGAAGTTTCTGAGCGGGAACGAAGAAATTAATTTTTGAGTTTCGCGCCTTGAGCCTGCTGTTTTTAAAGATTAAATCGCCGTCCGGATTAACGATTTCAATCGAATAATTTTTGTAATCCAGGCTTTCGAGATTGAGTTCCAGACGCGCGCCCGCCGCGTTTTTCGGTAAATTCAGCTCGCTCATTTTGCCGCTCGCGCGCGTTCCGCCCGCAAACAAAGCGAGAATCGGCGCGGGCGCGGCTGACTTTTCTTTTTCCCTGTCCGAAGTAGGACTCGGCGCCGGTTGATTGACGTTCGGCAAATCGTTTTTGTTGCTTGAAACGTTCTGCCCCGCATTTATATTTGAATGAACCGTCCGGTTTTCATTTGAAGGCGAATTTTGATTTTGATTCGATTCGATTATTTTGTTCGACGGCGTCGGCGTCGTTAGTCCGGCAATTTCCTGCCGGTTTGGATTTCGCAGCAGGAGCCAGCCGCCGAAAATCAAAATTAAAAGCGCGAGGGCTGCGCCGAGAGCGATTTGCGGAAATTTGAAAAAGGCCGTCAATTTATCCAAAAAGGACGGATTCGTCGTCGCCGTTTCCGTTTTTTTTGCGGCGGCGATTTCGTTTACGACGGCTAATTTATCGAGCATTGCGCGCGCAAATCTGACGCGGCGGCGGCGCGTTTCGGTTGAAAGAAACTCGCGCTCGAAATTCGTTTTTTCGGCGGGCGAAAGCGTGCCGCGAACGTAGGCTTCAATCAATTCGTCTTCGGTGACGCTGATTTGTTCAAACAAACTTTCATCGGCGACGAATCGCTCCTCGAACGCGGTTCTCGCGTCGGCGGGCATTTCGCCAAGCAAAAACCGGCGAATTTCCGTTTCATTGTGTAAGTTTTCCTGAACCACTTTTTCTTCCCGTTGATAGTGCGAAAAATCGCAAAAACATTTCAATCGTTAAATTTAAATAACCCGGCCTTAAATTTTGCGGCAGCATTCGAGCGTGCATTTTTCCAGTTTTGCTTTCAGACGGCAGACGCGAATCCGCAAAACGTTCAGCGAAATTTTGAGCTCGTCGGCCAGACGCCGCCGCGTCGCAATCATCGTTCGCTCGTCGGTGTCGTAATAAGCGATGACGAGCTTTCGATTTTCGTCGGAAAACTCGGCCAGACATTTTTCCAGACAATTCATCTCGGCGGCGTCGTTTTCCGTATCGAAAGACGCATCATTTTTTACCAGATGCTCGATTTCCGGAACGTCCTCGATTGATTGCGCGCGCCGCTCAAAGCTTCTGTAATCTTCTTTGTAAACAAACTGCGCGACGGTCGCCGCATATGCGCTGACGTTTTGAATTTGCTCGCCTTCGGCAATTTTTTTGACGATTCGGTCAAAGACAACGTCGGCCAGAAATTCCGCCCGCTCGCAGTTTCGCCACTCGAAAAACCGAATCAGGCGCGCGCGCAGAGACTCGTATTTCGCGCCCGCCAGCTCGCGGTCGGAAGCGTCGAGCGCGGCCAGAAGTGAGTCGAAACCTGTTTGCGTGATTACGTTTTCCACCTGTATTTTTGTCGGAGCGGACGTTTTATAAAACAGGGTGATTTTAAATGATTGAGACAAAAGTAAAAAGTAAAAAAGGTAAAAAGGCGGAATTTGTCAGCCCGTTTTGCATTTTTACTTTTATTTTTACTTTATTTCCACTCGCCCTGAAGCGTAAATCCGGCCCAGAAATACGGGAGGAGAAAGCGCGGAATTTGCTTCATCTCGATTTGCGTCTCTCTTAAAGCGGCGACGGCGGAAAGTTTTTTCTGCAAAAGTTTTTGGTAAAAACGCCTCATAAATTCGGCGGTCGCGGCGTCGTCGACTTTCCACAGGCTGGCGACGACGCGGCGCGCTCCGGCATACATAAATCCGCGCGTCAGCCCGATTAAACCTTCGCCGCGCACGTCTTTTCCGAGCGCGGTCTGGCACGCCGAAAGAACGACCAAATCGCTGTTTAAATCCAAATTATAAATTTGATTCAAACTCAAAAAACCGTCCTGAGCCTTGCCGTTTTTGTCGTAAAGCGAGAGCACGAGGCCGGACGATTCGGGATGAACGTTGTCGAGAAAGCCGTGCGTCGCAAAATGCAGAATGCGGTAACTCGATAAATTTGCGCGCAGCACGTTTTCGCGGCTGGCGTCAAAATCGATGTTCAGATTCGTTTGATTTTTCGGCGCGAAAACGGAGATATTTTTGGCTTCGATGCGCGAAGAAAGCAGGCGCGGAAGACTTTCGCCGAAATTAAAATCGCGCAGGACTTTGCTCATTTCCGATGTTTTTTCCGCCGCTTTCGTGTTTTTTGAAACGCTTGCGAGCCGCGTGTCGCCGGCTTCGAAAACCGGGTCGGCGAAAATCGCAATCGTATTTTCGGGCGCTTCCCGTTTGCCCGAATTTTGTCTGTGCTCGGCCAGAACGCTCGCCGAAGGCAACGCGACGATTTCGTTTTCCTCGATTAAAAACTTCGGATTTCCGGCTTTTGAATTCGGACTCGCGAGCGCGGCAAACGGGATAAACTGCAAAACGCCGTCGGCGACGATGGCGAGACGCTTGTTTTGGATTTTCGCCGCTGCGGGCGCGAGCAAAATACGGCTCAAATCGCTTGAAAGCTGCGTCGTTTGCGCCGTTTTATCGCGCGTCGCGGTGATTGAATCGTAAAACGAGCGCGCCGTTTTTTCGATTTCCACGCGCGACGGAAGCGTGTAAATATTTATCGAGTCTTTTGTGACGAGCCACAAAAACGAGCGCGTCGCGCCGAGTTTGTATTCGAGCAGAACGGTTTCGTCGTCGAGCAGCGTTTGAATTTCTTTGGCCGAAAGAATCGCGCCCTGCGTCAAATCGGCGTAGCGCGGATTGTCGCGCCGGATTTTGACTTGTACGGTTTCCAGCTCAATCGTCAGAGTGTTTATATCGTCGGTGATTTTGGCGATTTGCTCGGCGGTTGAGTTTCGGGCTAAAGCGGCCGTTCGCTGGCGATATCTTAGGTTTAATTTTTCCTGCAAATCCTGCGCCTGCTCGACGAGCTTCCGGTCGACGCCCTGTTTGATGTTGATGCGCGCTTCCTGAAGCAATTCGACGAGACTTCTCGTACGGGCGCGTTCGCTCGTCTGCAAAGCGAGCGCGAGGTCGGCTTCGTTTTTCTCTTTTTCGTAGCGCGCGACGAGCAAATCCGTATAAAGCTCGTAATACTGCAAAACGCTGGCGAAATACGTGACGCGAAGCTCGGGATTGACGATTTCGCCGCGCACCTGCTCGATTAATGCGAGGCCGCTCTCGACCGTTTCAATCGCTTTCTGCAAATTTCCCTGCCCGCGCTCGGCGAGCGCAAGGCCGTAAGCCGATTCGGCTTCGACGCGCCGGTCGCCGAGCTTTTTCGCCAGAGCGTTCGCCTGTTCGTAATATTCGACGGCTTTGGCCTGCTCGCCGAGCGCGCGAAAGCTCGTTGCCAGATTTCTCAGAGTAATCGCTTCGCCCGTTTTATCGCCAAGCTCGCGCCGGATGGAGAGCGCCTGTTCGAGATATTCGACTGCCTTTCGCGGATTGTCGCCGCGCGCATAAACCTGTCCGAGATTGTTAAGAACATTTCCCTCGCCGCGCCGGTCTTTGAAGAGGCGGCGCAAAACGATTGACTGCTCGTACAGTGCTTCGGCTTTCGCCAAATCGCCGCCGAGCAAATAACAGCCGCCGAGATTGTTTAAAACGATGGCTTCGCCGCGTTTATCGCTCGTTTCGCGCTGGATGTCGAGCGCCTGCGTCAAATATAAGATTCCCTTTTCGTAATCGCCGAGCTCTTTATAATCGACGCCGAGATTGTTCAAAGCCGTACCTTCGTGTTCGCGGTTGCCGACTTCGCGCGCCAGCATCAAGCTGCGTTCTTCGAGCTCGACGGCTTTCTGCATCTCGCCGGTTTGACGAAAAATCTCGCCCATTTCGGCGAGCGCGACCGTTTCCCAGATTTTATCTTTTTTAACGGCCGAAAGCTCGATGATTTGCCCGTAAATATCCGCCGCCTGACGACGTTCCTCGCGGGTCGGCTTGACGCGCAGGATTTCGGCCTGCCCGGCGAGCTGCCGGATTTTCGTCGCGGCTTCGTTTATCTGATTGTCTTCGGCGACGGTCGGGCGAATTTCCGCCAGCTTGATTTCGTATTTTCCGGCGTCGGCCTGCTCGTCCGTCGGTTCGACCGCAATTTTATATTCGCCCGCCTCGCGCGCCGTCACCAAAATCAAATCCTTTCCCGAAAATCCGGCGGGCGAATCGGTCTCAATAAACTTTTCGCCATTCGGATTGTAGGCCGTCAGAAATACGTCGATTCCCTTTTGCGCGATTTCGACGCGGGCGGTTTGACCGGCTGCGAGATTGACCGTATAAAACTGAATGTCGCCGCCTTTTATTTCGCGCTCGACCGTTTGGCTTAAAACGAGCTTTTGATTGTTCGTATTTTGAGCGAAGACTGGAAAAACCGTCGAAAACACGGCAAAATACAATAGAGCTTTATAGTAGACGCGCAATCTCGGTGTCATAATTTTTTGTCTGAAAATGTGGTTTTCCTAGATTGCTTGAATTTTAGCGAATAGTCAACGATTTTTCTCTGGTTCGGGAAATTTTAAAACGGCATTTTCCCGGTCAGCTTCAGCCGAAATCAAACTGCAAAAAAAGGCTTGAAAAGTTTAAATGCTTTTTCCGCCGCACGAATCAAATGAAACCGTACACTATTCGAATCTCACGAAATCCGTTCCCGTTCGGCCGAAAGTTTCGGGATGATACAAAGGAGATAGATAACTATGAGAATTCTAACAAACGTAACGTTGCTGATTCCGAGAAAAAAAATCTACTGTGATTTTTCCATCAATCTGACCGAAAGCAGTCGCGGCAGAAGCGTCGATGATTTTGAAGGATTTTGGGAAGAAATTACCTGGAAAGTGACACCCGCCCGGCCTGGTTATTCAAGACTTAATCCTTTTCCCGACAACAAGGGCGATGCTTTTATGCAAAGAAATACTAACGCTTTTATGCAGCCAAATATTCCCGGCGTCGGCGGCGCGCAGATATTTATGTTCAATTTCGGGCATCTCGATAAAACGCTCGGCGTGACGCCCGGAACGGAAGAACCGGTCACCGGCTATGCTCAGATTGCCGTCGATGTCCGGCAAAACGCCTTTCCGGCGATGGGAAGCGAATCGTGGGCCAAAGACGCGTATCTGATTCCGCAGCTGGAAAGAATTTTCGGCATATTTTGGGGATAGTTTTTTTGCGATTTTTCGTTTGCAGAAACGCGGTTTGAAATTAATTTCAAACCGCGTTTCTTTTGGATTTGTTATTCGACTTTCACAAAATCCGTTCCGGTTCGGCCGAAGGTTTCGGGATGATACATCTCCTCGGCTTTGGCTGGCGGGACGACGAATTTGCCCGGCGTAGTCGCGCGCGTGACATACGAATAATTGTAAACGCCTTCCCAGAGGAGCGAGCAGAAAGCTTCGGCGCGCTCGTCGCGGAAGTTTTGATGCTCAAACCAATTTTGTCGCCACCACCAGTAACCGTAGCCGATTGAATCGCTTCCGTATTCGATGACGCTCGTGTTTCCGGCATCGCCCGGAATCTGCTCGGTCACGGCCAGACCGGGATTCAGGATTTCCAGACCGGCGGGCAGATTATCGACCAGCGCGACGTGATACCGACGCGCCTGCGCGACCATCGTCAGACGGACGCGAACGCGCGCGCCGGATTTAAAAGTCCAGCTTCCGTCCGAGTTTTGTTTGACGTCTTCGGCGTTATCGACCGCTTCGTATTTGCGCAAAACTTCGAAACCGTAATCGGCCGGTTCGAGCTTCAGATTTTTCGGCGCGTATTTCATTCCGATTCGATAATAGAGCCGTCCCGCGCCCTGTTTATCGAGAATCAGATTCGCCGTCCCGTTTTGCTCGACCAGATACGACATCGGAATGTCCAACTGGTTCGAATCAATCGAACGCCCCTGGAAAAGCTGCTCACCGGCGTATGTGTTTCCGAGCCAGATGCGCGCCGCAAAATCGGGCGTGACTTTCTCGAAAGCGTTGAAATACTTGTCGAGCGCCAGCAAAATAAAGACGTTTTCCTGCGTGTTCGACCACGCGCCCTTGACGCGATGGTCGAGCAGTCCGCGGACGAGCTTCGGAATCAGGTCGTTGTTCGGGTCGGCTTTTATCAAAGCTTCGAGCAGAACGCCGTCGGCTCGCCGGTTCGAATACATAATCAGCCACGCGCCGTCGCCGTAATCGGTGACGAAATTCGCCGCCGCGGCCGTTTCGGTCGTCCGATTCATCAAAAAGCGCTTGATGGTTTCGACTTCCGCACCCGAATTTTTGTCGTTGGCGAGGACGGAAAGAATCCAGCCCGTCGCTTCAAACGGAAGTTTTTCGAGCGTCGCTTCGGCCAATAATTTCTTGGCTTTCGCCGTGTCTTTATCGCCGAGCAAATCGCGTACGTAAAGCGCGTAAGCCGAAATCGTCCAGCGCACCTGCGATGGGTAATTGGCCGGAATATGCGATTCGACGTTTTTCAAATATACCGTTGTCTTGTCGAGCATTCCGTCGGGCACTTTGTAGCCTTTGAGCTTGGCCAAAGCCAGCGCGTGCGCGACGTGAACCGTCAGAAACGGGTATTCGTAGCGCTCGCGGTCGCGTTTCCAGAGGCCAAAGCTGCCGTCGTCGCGCTGGCGCGATTGCAGAATCCTGACGTCTTTGTCAAAATTCGCCTTGATTTCCTCCGCCGAAGGCATTTCTTTGGCCTTGAAAGCGGTCAGAACGTCGCGCAGAGCGGCAATCGAAATCATCCTCGACGAAATCTGTTCCGAGCATTCATACGGGTATCGGTAAAGATATATAAACGCGTCGGTTAATTCCTGCAATTGGGTCGAAGAAGTCGTGACTTCAAGACCGCCGAACTGCGGGAAAACGTCGGCCGGCGTCTGCACGGGCTGGAAAATCGCGCCGTTCTGGTCGGTCGTCCCGTATGTCGCAAAAGCCTCGGTCGTCGCCGGCGTCCAGACGGGCAGAGAAATTTCCGCCGCGTCCGAAAAACTGCCGGAATTTACGGCGATTTGAAAACGCGCCGTTCCCGCCTTTACGGCCGAAACCGGAAAACGAAGTTCCGCGCGGTCGTTGGCCTTGATGACGACGCGTTTTCCGGTCTCGCCCGTCAGCTCGGCGTTGGTCGCGCGAACGGCGACGTCGACCGTCATATCCTTGTCGGTTTGATTCTGGACGACTACGGGGAGCTCGATTTTATCGCCGAAATTCATAAATCGCGGCGCCGACGGGCGAACCATCAAAGGCTGTCTGGCCGTCAGATTCGATTCGCCTTTGCCGAACCGTTTGCCGCTGTCGACCGTCACGGCGGTGATGCGATAGCGCGTCAGATTGTCGGGCAGTTTTACCGTCACGAGCGCTTTTCCGTTTGAATCGGTTTTCACCGAAGGCGCGAAAAAGGCGAGCGCGTCGAAATTCTGGCGCAGATTTATCGGCGTCTTGGGCGAATCCGACGGCGAGTTTTCGTTGCGCACATCTTTGTCGTCACCGTCCGCTCTATAGTTTCTCTTCTCGGTTTTCGCCGCTTCGCGAACCGCGCCCATGGCGGGCTTCGCCACCGGTGAAAGCGAGTCAGTCACCACCATTTGATTTTCCGAGCTCGAAGCGCCGTCAATCTGAAACTTTTGTTTAACGTCCTTTTGATTTCCGAGAAGAATGTCTTTTCTGAGATGGAAATCGCGCGTTCCCGTTCCGCGCGCCGTGTAAAAAACGCCGAGCGGGTTGGCGATGTCGTAGCGCGACAAAGCGAGAACCGATTCGTCGGCGACGACGACCGCGACTTCGGTGTTCGCGACCGGCTCGCCGTTTTTGTCCGTCACCTCGACGGCAACCTTTGTTTCTCCGCCCGGCGCGAGCGTTTTTTCCTGCGGCTCGGCCGAAACGTTCAGCTCGCGCGCCGCAGTCGAAATCGAAAGATTGAGCTGCCCGGTCGCAAAGGCGGGGCGTTTCGCCAGTTTTTCGTCCGTTTCTCCGGCGTCGTTCGTCCTCACGGCCGCGCCGACCAGGTCGACCTGCGCGTAGATGTTCGGCAGATATTTTTCTTCGAGCGGAATGCGCAAAACAATCGACGAATCTTTTATCGTGAAACGCTCGGTTTTGACGATTCCTTCGCGGCGCAGAGTCAAAACTCCTTCGGCGTTCGGAAACGGCGACATCACCAGAATTTCCGCTACGTCGCCCGGCGCGTAGTCTTTTTTATTCGGAATCAGCTGCGCTTCTTCCTGTTCGACGCTGCGTTTCGGCGCGGTTTTGCCGCCCGCCACCCAGACCGTAATTTGTGTTTCGTTGAGACGTTCCTTGTCGTCCATGACGCGCGCCGTAATCGTGTAAGTTCCGCCCTGTTTTGCCGGAAACACGCATTTTTGCGCGTCTTTTATCGACTTTACGGTGCAGTTCTGCTCGTCGAGCGTTTGTTCAGTCCAGCTGCCTTTGTCAAAAACCCAATCTTTCAAAACGGCTTTGACGGAAACTTCGCGGTCAGCGACTAAATTTCCGTCGATGTCCGAGACAATCGATTCGACGTTGATGTTTTCGCCTTTCTGGACGAAATAACGCGGAACTTTCAAGCCGACGTAAAGCGACGACGGGTGAACGAGCAGATTCGTATTGCTCGCCCACGTCTGGCGGTTTACGTCCTGCACCGAGGCGCTGGCCGAAATCGCGTAGGCGCGCGGCGGATTGACCGATTCGAAATCGATTTTCAAAACGTGTTTTCCGGCCGCGTCGGTCAAGCCTTTAAATGTCTGGACGGACGAATATCCGCTGCTCGCGTCGCCCTCGTAATCGTAATATCTCCACCACGGCACCCACGTTCCGAACGAATAATCTCCGCGATTCGGCGGCGTGTAATTGGTCGGCGTCGCGCTCACCGTCCAGTTGACGTCGGCGTTTGCCAGACCGCCGCCCGCGTAATATTTGGCGTCGACCGAAACGTTGGCCGATTCCTTGACGAAATACGGCGCTTCGGTTTCATTCTTCGCCGTCACTTCAAATTCGGGACGGCGAAATTCCTGTATTTGAAAATTGTGTGAATAATTGCTGCCGGTGATGGGAATCGACGAATAAAGCTCGACGCGCGCGTTTCCGAGATTGGCGTTGTCGGGCAGCTTGAATTTCAAATCAAACGCGCCGAATGCGTTAATCAGCGCTTCGCCCTTGGCGATTTCGTTGTTGCGCTCGTCTTTGACCGAATAAGTCAGATTCTTCGGCACATCGCCCAAACTTTGAACGTCGCCGAATTTTCCGCCCTGCAAAACGCGTATGTAGCCTTTTAAGGTAACGTCCTCCTTCGGTCGATACATTCCGCGGTCGTCAAAGACAAACCAGCGCAGCGTGTCGGGCTGCCCGGTTTTATACCAGCTTCCGTATTCCTGCCAGTAATAATCGGTGTTTTCCGGCAGAAAAGCGACGTCTTTGCCGCGCCGGGCAATTAAAAGATTTTGTCTCGTCGCCTGCGTGTCGGGCAGAGGCAGGCGCAAAATGCCGTTGTCGCCGGTTCGATTCGTTTCTGCCGGTTTGATAGTCTCCGTTTGGGCGACTTCGCCGGTTTCATCGACGGTTTCGGTTTCTTTTATCGAATCGTCGGACGCGCCCCAGCTTGAGAGCCATTCCCACCACGATTTTGTCGGAGCTTCGGTGTTCTCGCTCAACGCTTTCGCGTCTTTTCCGTTCGGGTAAATCGAAAGATCGACTCCGTTGAGCGGTTTTCCGGTTTTCAAATCGGTGGCAAAACCGACGAGTTCCTGATTATCGACAAACGCGTCAAGACCGATTTGCGTCGCCTGAATCCACGAAAAAAGCCTCGTCCGGTCGTATTTGTCGCGCTTGACGGTCGGCTCGATATCGACAATCACGCTGCCGAATCCGCTCGGAATGGCTTCGCTTAAATCGATGCGCGTTTCGACCATCTCGTCCGGCTTTCTTTCGATGGTCACGATTTTATCGGAGATGAGACGCCCCGGAATTTTCGGCTTCTGCGTGTCGTCATCGTAATTTATGCGGCGAATATACGCCTGAAACTGCGACCAATCCTGCGGCTCGACCGAATAAAGCCGCATTTTGACGGCGGGAACATTGGTCGAATAAATCGAATAATTCAGCTTTGCCGTCGGGTCTAAAACGGTAAAAGTTCCGCCCTGCGCGTAAAGATTCGGGTCGGCCGAGCCGACTTTTATGGTCGCCGTCGCGGGCTGCCCGAGCTTCTGCCCGAATGTGTCTTTGAGCGCGCCGTCGACCGTAATTTTATAAGTCGTGCGGCCTTTTTTGTAGCCTTGTATGTATATGTAATTTCCCGCCGGATAAATGTTTGCGTTTTCGAGCGCGGGCTCGATTTTGACCATTTCCTTTGTAAAATTCGTGCCGTCAATCGGATTGTTAAATTCGAGATACCACTGGTCGAACGGCGTGCAGCGCGGACTTTCTTCCCACGCGCAAACCGCTTTTTGAAATTTCATCGCGCTGTATGTTTGAAAGCCGAAGCTCTGCGCGGCAATCGTCTTGAGAGGCCCTTCGGCCGAGGCGGTTCCCTTTTCGACCGTCACCGTAATCGGCGAAGCGGCGGGCAGAGCGTTTTCCGTTCCGCCTTCGCCGGTAACGGCGCGAAACGCGAGCCAGCGCCCGGGCTGCGCCTGTTTTGCGTAATAGGAGATGCTCCCGTCTTTGTCGATTTCTTCCTGAGTTGCGAGCCTGACGGGAAGTTTTCTGCCCGCGGCCGTCACCGAGATTGTTTTGAGAACTTCCTGCGGATTTATCGCCTGGTCGAATGAGAGATACATGAGCGCGTCGCGCTTTGTGATTTGACTGTTCGGAATCATCGTTTCGACTTTCGGCGGCGGCGTGGTGAAAGTCCAGACAAAATCTTTCTGCAAAACCTGCCCGGTCGCCGATTTTGTCCCGGCCGGAACGCGCGCCGTAAATTTTGTCGCCATCGGAAACCGCTTGTCGGTATCGAACATTAAAGTCTTTGTGCCAAGCCAGCGCCAGTTGCCTTCGGGCAGCGGCGAAACTTCAATCGGGACGGTCTGCGCCGCCTGCTGCTGCGACGTGACGGCGACCATCGGCTGCGAAAACGTCAGCGTCAAATCGGGCGCAAGCTTTATCTCGCCTTCGGGCGAAAAGCGGACGACGTCTAATTTCTGCTTGCTCGTGTCATAAACAGGCAAATTTTTCTGCTCGTCGGACGGAAATTTAACCGGGATTTTATCGCCAGTTTTCGGGGCGGGAAGCGTGCCGATGCGTTTGGCAAAAGCGGTCTGGTCGTCGGCTTCGGCCTTTATCTCGGGCAGGCGCTTGAGCAAATTTCCCGTTTCGCTTCCCGAAAGCGCGTCGCCTTTGACGGGCGGAGTTTTTTCGCGCTTGTCCGCGCCTTCCGCGCCTTCCGAAAGGCGAAATTGCAGTCCGTAGGGTAAATTCACATTCATATTTTTAGTCTCGGTTTTTCCGCTTACCTGCTGCGCGTTCGTGCGCCCGACGAGCGGCGAAAACATACTGATATAAATGACACAAATCAACAAAAAAGAAGTCGTTTTTCGCATAAATTTTCCTCTGACCATTTTCTTAGGAGCGCTTGAGTTGGGGAAAGGTTGTTTTCCGCGCTTTATATTATCTTAAATTTTATTTTCAAACTAACTTTGTAAATCTCTCTGCCGTTTTCTGAACGGAACGCGGCAAAAAATCTTGCAAACGGCCGTTAAAAAAATTGACAGCGCGGGCTTTGAGGCGTATTTTCGCAGTATAAGAAAAATGATTTGCGAAGTTTTGTGTTGATTTCCGAGAGCCGGAAAACTGTTTTCGCTTTACTATTCAATAATCGGCTTTTCCTGTTATACTTATGAGGGAAAATGCAACTTTGAGAAATATTTGGTCGTAAGCCTCTTTGGCAAAAGTTCTTTTATTAGCAAATTTATAGGAGTTTGATATTAAAAATGGGATTGTGGGCAAGAATTAAAAGATTGTTTCGCGCCGGGACGGGCGCGGCATTGGATAAAATGGAAAATCCCGAACTCGTTCTTCAGCAGACGATTCGGGACATGCGCGACCGCGTGCCGGAGCTCAACAATTCGGTGGCGCAGGTGATGGCGACCGAGCGGCTTTTAGTGAAGCAAAAGGAAAATCTATCGAGTCAGGTCGTCGATTTGGATTCGAAAATAAAAGCCTCGGTCAAAATGGGACGCGACGACATCGCGACGGCGTATATCGGGCAATTGCAGCAGGCGCAGGTTGATTTGGAACGCACGACGATTCAGGCCGAACACGCGCAGGTCGCCTCCAAGCAGGCCTTAAAAGCGCGCGACAATTATGTTTTGAACATGAAAAAGCGCTCGGCCGAAGCGATGCAGCTTATCAGCGCTTCGAAACAGGCGCGGCTTCAGGAACAGCTCGCGCAGACGATGGAAACTTTCAACATCGGCGACGATTCTTCGACTTTCAACGAAATGCGCGAAAAAATCGACCGCCGCGTCGCCGCCGCCGAAGCCAAACTTCAGCTCGGCACTTCTTCGGTCGACAATCAGATGCAGGACATTGAGCGCGAAGCGATGGATATCCAGCTTCAGGACAAACTGCTCGAATACAAACAGCAGATGGGTCTGCTCGGTTCGGGTTCGAGCAATGCGGGCAAGCAGATTTCCGCCGGTTCGGACGCGCAAAACGAGGAAGTTCTCGACCAGGTTCTGATAAATGAAACCAACGAGAACAATCAATCGAAATAAATAATCGACGGCGAAACCGTGAGCGCGAAATTGCATCTAGTTAAGTTATGGCAGATATAGCAAAATATCAACAAGAATTTCAGAGATTAAATACAAGATACGCCAAAGAAGCCGCCAAAGAGCCGATAAATTTTTGGGGACTGGCGGGTTTCGCCGTCGCGTCAGCCTATACGCTCAGCTTTATTCCTCTGCTCGTCGCGATTTTTTTTGAAGTCGCATATTTACTGATTATTCCGAATCTTCCCGCTTACCGGCAGCTCGTCAATCGCCGCGAAAACGCGCGTCTGCGCGCTCTAAACAAGGCGAATCGCGAAAAATTAATCAAAAGCTTTACGCCGCGCGAGCGCGAAGCCGTCGAGTATTTACGCTGGACAAAAGATAAAATTCAGGAAAATTATCATAAATTTACGGGCGCGCGCGAACTGCCGACCAATTTAAGCTCGCTCGACCAGCGCTGGGAAGATTTTGTCGACCTGCTCGACGTTTACCGACGCCGCAAACAGCATCTCAAATCGATTAATCGCCAGGCCGTCCACAATCAGCTGAGCCAGGCTTTTCGCGCGATGGAGTCCGCCCCGGACGAGCGCACGAAACGAATTCAGCAGACGAACGTTGAAATCTTGAAACGCCGCCTCGCTTCGTTTGACGAGCTTGAAAAGTCGGTCAAACTGGTCGAAGGGCAGCTCCAGTCAATCGAAAATTTCTTCGGCTATCTGAACGACGAAATCGTTTCGATGTCGACGCCCGAAAAATTCTCCCTGCTCGATTTCGAACAGCTTTCCGATTCGATTGCGATGACCAAACAAATGCTCGACGCGACCGCCGACGCAATGGGCGCGCTCGATTCGCACAATCGCGCGATGGGCAATTACGAGCTTCTTCCCGGCAATCAATAATTTCCCGGGAAGTTTTTTCACCACAGAAACATAGAGAAAATAAGCCACGAATAACACGAATAACAGAAATAATAATTCGTGTTATTCGTGGCTTATTCTTTTTTAAAATTCTTTGTGTCTCTGTGTCTCTGTGATGAATCATTCCTTTACTATTTTTTGCCCTCGCTTGCCTCGCGCTCATTTCTCAATTAAAATTTTTAGTTTCAGAATAGTTCTGAAACTAAAGCAATTATTTACTATCGAATATTTAAAAAGGAATTTAATACGAATTATGAAACGAGTAGGTATTTTAGTCGGGCGCGAAGTGACGTTTCCCGAATCGATTATTAACAGCATCAACGAAAAGAGTAATGGCGAAATCGTCGCCGAAATGGTCAAAATCGGCGGAATTCGTCTCGACGAGTCTAAGCGTTACGATTTGATTATCGACCGCATCTCGCACGAAGTTCCGTATTACCGCGCGACTTTGAAGCGTTTTGCGCTCGAAGGCACATACATTGTCAACAACCCGTTCTGGTGGTCGGCCGACGACAAATTTTTCAATTATTGTCTCGCCGCCAAACTCGGCGTCGCGATTCCGAAAACGGTTTTGCTGCCGCAGGAAAAATATATTCCCGATATTACTTCGGAAAGTTTGCGCAATCTCGAATTTCCGATTGACTGGCAGGGCATTGTCGATTACGTCGGCTTCCCCGCTTTTCTGAAACCGTTTGACGGCGGCGGCTGGAAAAACGTTTCTAAAGTTAATTCGCTCGAAGAACTCTGGCAGGAATACAACAAATCGGGAATGCTCTGCATGACTTTGCAGGAAGGCATCGAATTTGACCAGTTTGTCCGCTGCTACTGCGTCGGGCAGGAAAAAGTTTTGATTATGCCGTATGACCCGTCGAAGCCGTATCTTTCGGGAATGCAGTATGTTAACGTCGAAGATTATCTCTCGCCCGAGCTCCACGCGCGCGTCGAAGCCGATGTCAAAACGATTTGCCGAGCTCTCGGCTACGATTTGAACACGGTCGAATTTGCGATTAAAGACGGAATTCCCTACGCCATCGACTTTATGAATCCAGCGCCCGACGCCGAGCTTGCTTCGGTCGGCGAATACAATCACCGCTGGATTGTCGATGCAATGACCGAGTTCATCATCAAAAAGCTCGCGGGCGAACCGGCGCAGCCCGAATATCGCTGGACGGCGATGCTCGCGGGCGAAACCGCACAAAAACCGGCGAAACGCTCCAGAACGACCAAAATTGCGACTGAAAAGAAAACGCAGACAAAAAAAGCGACGGGCGGCGAGTAATAAACTGAAAAATAAAAAAAAGAAGCGGGCTGAATTAAATTCAGCCCGCTTCTTTTTTATGGTTAATCCCGATTAATTAAGCCCTTCGTTTCCGGTCGGCGCGCCGTCGGACGTGTTTCCTTTGATGACGTTGTTGCTGAAAGAAATAAGATTTCCGCCGCCGGTGCCGAGGGATAGACCCGTTCCGTTGGTGCTGATAGTGTTTCCGGAAAGACGGATTGTGCCGCCGTTGCCGACCTGCACGCCGATGTTGTTTTGCGCGACCTCGCAGCCGGCCATCGTCAGTGAGCCGACGTTGACCAAAACTCCTGTATTATTTCCGCTGATAGTTGAAGTTTCAAACGCCGTCTTAATGGATGCGCCGAGATTAAATCCGATGTTGTTGGTGGCAAATGTCGATTCGCGTACCGATAAAGTAGCGGTCGCGCCGCCGGTCAAAAACGTGTTAAAGCCGTTGCCGGTGTTGTTCGAAATGGTCGCGCGATTGATAAAGGTTTTGGTCAAACCGGCCGAAGATTCAAGCGATATACCGTGTTGCGTAAAACCGTCAATAATCACGTCTTCGATAAAAACACTGTTGGCCGACAAAATTCTGACGCCGTTTATTCCCGAGCCCGCGCCGTTAATCGACAAACCGCGAATGCGAACGGTTCTTGCGGCATCCGGCACGGTCGTCAGGTTGATAATGACGCCGGTAACGCCCGCGGCCAAAATCGAAGCCGCCACGTCGGTGCAGTCAATCGTGATTGATTTATTAATCGTTATCGCGCCGTAGCCGCCGCCGTCGAGACAGTTGATTTCGCCGTTGATGGTCGTTTTTGAGATTGCGCCCGCAAAAGTCTTGCAAGGCGCGGTGCGGCTGCACGGGTTAACATCGTCGCCGAGGCCCGACACCCACGTTCTGGTCGCCTGCGCGTTTGCCATCGAGGCAAATGCGAAAAAGCAGAAAACGAATGTAGAAAGCTGAAAAGTAAATCTGAATCTGTTCATAAAAATTATCCTTTAATGGTCGTTACTTGTGAATTGAGAGCAGCGGGAGTTGATTATCTTAAACTATACGGGTCGTGCTAAACAAATGAAAAGACGGACAGTTTGAACTATTTGTCCCTTTTTGCGAAAAAAATTAATCTTCCTCGTCAAAATCGAGCGGAACGCGCGACGAGAGCAGATTTTGGCTGAGAATCAAACCGACCCAGATTAAAAGCGCGACCGATGAAATCGCCCAGCCAATGTTGGCGATTAAATCATCAAAAACTGTCAGGCCGAAAAGAATCGCCGGAAAACCGAGAAACGCGATTTTGAGAGAAGTTTTTTTCGAGCGTTCGAGAGTTTCGAGCATATTGACGCGGCTGATTTCCAAATCCATATAATCTTCGTCCGTATTGAGACGCGTGAAATATTCGGATTCGTTTTGCGTCCAGCGCTGCAAAGCGGACGTTTCCGCCAGACGATTGGCGGTCGAAAAATTATGTATGACGTGCGCGATTTTGCCCTCGCGCAGAGCGATTTCCGCCAGTCCCCTGACCGAACGAAAGCTTTCCCCGGCCGCGTCCAGAGCTTTTTGAAAAGCCTTTTGCGCGCGCCGCCAGTCGCCGTATTGAAAATAACTTTCGCCGAGCCGCGCCAGCAGCTCGCCGTCGCCGTTCGCGCGTTTTTCCGCCAGACGAAGCGCCGCGAGCGCCTTTTTCTCCATTTTCTCGCTCCGCTCCGCGCCCGCAAACGAATAAAGACAGCGTGCAAAATCGAAAATCAGCCATGCGTTTCGCGGATTTAAGACGAGCGCACGGCGAAAAGTTTCGAGCGCCTGGAGCAGATAACCCGAAAGCCGCAGTTCGTTTGCCAGACGGCGCAGATAATCGGATTTTTCGATTTCGCCCGTCCCGATTTCTCTCTCCTTTGCCTTTGTCCGCGCCGATTTATCGCCCGTTTGAAATTCGTTGACCGAGCTTTCCAGCACATCGACCGAAGGAATCTGCGCAAATTCCGCTTTCATCAAAGTTTCCTTCGGCTCTTTGAGATAATCGCGCAGCTCGATTGAGCGATTATCGAGCACGTTTTCCGATACGGCGGCGAAAAGGCTTTGAATCATCCGTCGATAATCTTCGCCGCCCGAAGCGAAAGCAAAGCGCAAATCCTTCCCCTGCACCGAAGTCCGATAGCGGTAAAAAACGTTTCCGCCGCGTTTTAAGGCACGCAGGGCGAGCGTTTCGACCTGCTCGATGTCCGAGATTTTCAGACGATGGCGCGAGTTGTTGACCGCCGCCCAGAGGCGCGGCAAAAATCCGACGCGGGTTAAGCGTTTGCCGTCAAAAACGATGCGGTCAGACCAGAGCAGAAGCGGCAGAAACAGCCACGACGCGCCGAACAGCAGAAACGCCGCCCAGTCGATTTCCAGATATGTTAAAAAAGCGGAAAAAAATGTCGCCAGAAAAAGCGCGGTAAAATAGCTGTTCGGCGAAACGCGAATGCTGACCGAATTGTTTGTCGAAGCTGCTGAGCGGCCGTCTTCCCGCGTCGCAACGTCAGCCGTTTTTGTCGGAGCAATATTGCTCAAAATAAAAATCCTCTACTCAAATTATATCACTAGAAACGGTTAATCAGTCAGGAATTTTCAAATTTTCTTCGGCGCGAAAATCGGAATGGGAAAATCCGACATCACTAGGCCGCAGATTCTCGTCGCCGCCGATTCAAACGCAAGAAAAAGCACGTTTTATCTCGGAAAAGACAAAACGTGCTTAAATTTTCAGATGAAAAGGTCTCGATTACATTCCGAACGGATTAGCCGATTTGTCCGGCTCGGGTTCTTTGATTTCTTTCGCCTTTTCCGGGTTAAGCTCGGCGAGCTTATCTTTGGCGGTGCGCGCCGTCTGCGAAAGCGGAACGGCTTTGCCGTCGGCGTCTTTTGCTTCGCTGGCGGCTTTCGCGATATTGAAATAGATATCGGCGGCTTCCGTCTTTTTGCCCTGTTTTTCGTAAACCTGCGCGAGCGCTAAATTGATTGAATCTTTAGCGAGAACCGAATCGTCCATTCCGGCCAGCTCCTGATAAAGCTGCGCGGCGCGGTCTAAATCTCCGTCGCCGACTTTTGCCTGAGCGAGCGCAAATTTGGAAAGCTTTCCGATTTCGCCGCTTTTTGAGGCGAGCGTTTCGAGCTCGGAGACGGCGGCCGGGCGGTCGAGTTTCAATTTATTGACCGCGACGAAATATTTCGCCTTGTCGCCGACATCGCCGCCGAATTTATCGGCCACCGCCTGAAACTCGTTGACGGCGGCTTCGGCGCGTTCCTTTTCGGTTTTGAAAGTCTTTTCGGTCGAACCGGCGGGCAAAGGCGAATCGGTCACCTGCGCCGAAGCGGTTTCAATCGCTTTGCCGAGCGCGGATTGCGCCTGCGCGTTCGAGCGTCGATTCCACGCGTAAAAAATACCAATCAGGACGGCTAAAACGGCGACTGCCGCGAGCGCATACAAAAGATTTTTGCCTTTGCCCTCAAATTTTCGGCCGACCGTTTCTATCTTTTTATTGATGTTTCGTTGAAATTCGTCCTGATAAGCTATCTTTTTCTTATCGTCCTGTGCCGCAGGATTTTGAACCGTTTGTGATACTTGTCTTTTTTTTCTAGCCATTTATTGCAATTCTTTCTCGTTTTTTCGTTGTATAATTAGTTAATAAGATTTTTGTAAAAGAGTCAATTTAATCAAAAAACTTGAGCCATAGCAAGTAGCTTTAAGGCAAAAGGCGAAAGTAAAAAGGAAAAAGCGAACTAAAACTCCGGATACGAAAAAAAATTTTACATTTCCGGGAACAAATTCGGAAAGACGGTGTCTAATAGTTTAGTTCGCGGAAAACGCGGGTGAGCAATTTCAAACTTCCGTTTGTCGGAAAAGGAAAAAGGCAGGAGATGTTCTTCAGCAAGTCAATCACATTTGACCAGGAAGAATTAGGAGAGGTTGCTCTGGCGACGGGTTCCGCCGCTGCCTGCTCAAGCGTCGAAAACGAGTTCATTGAAAGATTAAAGACGGGCGAGACACAAGCCTTCGACACATTGGTAATGCGTTATTCGGGCGACATTTACGCGCTTCTTCTGCGCATTACGGAAGACGCCGAAGAAGCCGGAGATTTGACGCAGGAAACATTTCTGAGCGCGCTCAAAGCGATAAAAAAATTTCGCGGCGAGGCGGATTTGAAAACCTGGCTTTTCCGGATTGCGATAAACGAATCGCGCAACCGTTTTCGCTGGTGGAAACGCCGCTTTCGCGAAAAAACCGTCTCTATCGATGCTCCGATTGGCGAGAGCGAAACGCTTCTGAGCGAGACTTTTTCGAGTAATTCGAAAAATCCGGAAGAAAATGCCTTGCAGCGCGAGCGGGAAAACGCTTTGCGAAAAGCTTTGCGCGAGCTGCCCGAAATTTTCCGCGAGGCCGTCGTTTTATGCGACATCGAAGGTTTCAGCTACGAGGAAATCGCCTCCGTTCTCGAAATAAATCTCGGAACGGTAAAATCAAGAATTGCCCGCGGACGCGAAGAATTGAGAAAGAAGCTGCATGATATTTGAAAAGGAAGATGTCAGATGCCAGATGCTCGATGCCGGTTTTTCCGAAATCCAACATCTGACATCCGGCGTCTGATGAGCGAATAATTGACCCGCCCCGGTTTCACAAAATTAAACCAAAAATCGGTGCCAAACGTGAGGTCAAGTGAGCGAGATAGTTCGGAGAATTCGGACGTTTCGGCCAATTTTGAAAACGCGACCAGCAACATCCGTTCGAGACAGAGGCTGAAATCAATTGAAAAATTCGGAACAAAACCGTTTGTTTTCCGGCGAACAAGGAAAACAGCCGGGGTCGGTCAGTTATTCGCACAAAAACAGAGGTCAGAGTTTAGAGATTAGTAAAAATCATGGAAATTACCAGCCTCCAACCTCTGACAACTTAAAAAAATGAAATGCGAAAATTTACAATTTAATCTGTCGATTTATCCGGACGACTGTTTGACCGAGGACGAGCGCGCTTTGGCTGACGAGCATCTGGCGGCGTGCCCTCTGTGTCGGCAAAAATTGGCTGATTTTCAGGAATTGCGAAAAAACTTTCGAGCTCTGGCGCGTCCCGAAATTCCGAATCACGTTCTGAACTCGGTGCGGAGCGCGGTTGCGGGCGAATTGAAAACGACGGAAACTGCGCCTTTATTTTTATTTCCGAGCGCTTCGAGCAGCTGGCTCAAATCGTTTTTGATGCCCTCCGGCGTCGGCCTCGTCGCATCTCTGTTTCTGGGTTTTATGATTCTCGGAGTTTTGCTTTCGAGCGTCGAGCGGCCAACCCCCGAAACCGCATCCTTGAGCAATTCGAAATACATTCGTCCGGTGATGCTTACAAATCCGAAACCCGACACCAACGATTTTGTGTTCGATTCGAGCGACGTCGCCTTAAATCCGAAAGATTTTGCAAAGGCGCGCATTTCGGTTTCGGGCGAATCGCCCTCGGTTAACCCGACCGGCGCGCTCGTCGCTCTGACGAAATCAATCGTGCGCGGGCAGATGAAGGACGAGGAAGTCGTCGTCGTCGCCGACGTTTTCGGCAACGGCCTGGCGCAAATCGCCGACGTTATCGAAGCGCCGCGCGACCGCGCAATTTTGTATAATCTCGACAAAGCGCTCAAGACCGACCCCGATTACGCGCCGTTTGTGCCCGCCAGCTTTGACGGCCGCGCCGATTCGGTGCAGATTGTTCTGAAAATCCAGCGCGTCGATGTCGATGTCAATAAACCGGCGAAGAAAAACAGAAAATAAATTTTCGAAAAATCCTCGCTTCTCCTCGACTTGCCCCGCACAGCTCAAAATTGTTATAGCTTAAATAAGAGGAATAACGATGAGCGAACAAAATATTTTCCCGGAAAACTTACAGGATTTACTAAAAAAATTCGAGCAGACGGCATCTGATTTTTTTGAAGGCGCGACCGAAACCTTTCTCGGTAAAGCCGACACTCTGCGCGACGGAACCGAGCTCGACGCCGTCGAACTGCCGCGCGATTTATACGCGCACGCGGGCGCGCAAACCGAATGGTGGTATTACACCGGGCACGGCGAAACCGTCTCGGGCAAGCATTTCGGCTTCGAGCTAGTTTTCTTTAAACGGCGGACGGATTTGGACAAATTCTCGCTCGTCCCGCTTCGCGTTTTCGGCAACCCGATTTATTTCGCGCACTTTGCCTTAACGGACGCCGACGAAAAAAAATTTCGTTACGCGCACCGCAAAAGCGCCAACGGCTGGTTTGATTATCCGGCTTCGGCGAGCGAGACGCATTTTCACCTGCGGCTCGGCGATTGGTCTCTGCGCGAATCGCACGGAACGCACATTCTGCGCGCAACGACCTCGGCCGACGTCATTTTCGAAGCGAACCTGAAACCGACAAAAACGCCCGTTCTGAACGGCAAGGCAAAAAACGGCGTTTCCTTTAAAGACGAGGGCGAAGCGTCGAGATATTTCAGCTACACCCGAATGGAGATGGAAGGCGACATCACGTGGAACGGCGAAACCGAGCATTTTACGGGCTCGGCGTGGATGGACAGAGAGTTCGGCACGTGGACGCCGACCGAAAATCAGAAAGGCTGGGACTGGTTTTCGATTCAGCTCGACGACGAAACCGAATTGATGTGCTACCGGCTGCGCAACAGCTCGGGCGGCGTCTCCACTTTTTCGAGCGGAACTTACGTCGAAAAATCGGGCGAATTTACGCCTCTCTCGCACGAAGATTTTACGATTGAACCCGCCGGATACTGGAAAAGCCCGCATACAAACGCGACTTATCCGAGCGGCTGGCGTTTGAAAGTTCCAAAGTTCGATTTGGATTTAATGGTCGCGCCCGTGATGGAAAATCAGGAGCTCGACACGCGCGGGACGACGATGATTGTTTACTGGGAAGGCGCGTGCGAAGTTTCGGGCAAAAAAGGCGAAAAAGATATAAAAGGGCGCGCTTACATCGAGCTCGTCGGCTACGACCGCTCGCACGACAAACCGAATCTGGCTTATTTTTTGATGGGCAGCCATTTCGAGTTTCCGTCAAAATCTTTCTGGGAATAAAATTTAAAAAGAAATCAGCCACGAATTACACGGATTACACGAATAAAAAAAAGAAATAATTTGTGTAATCCGTGCTATTCGCGGCTGATTTTAAGGCTCGGCGACAAAACTCACATTGTCCAGACTGTTTTTAACAGTTATCACCTGCGCGGCTTCGGCAAAGTGGTATCGACCGGCAGAAACGCTGATTGTGTAAGGCCCGCCGGCCGGAACATTGTCAAATTGATAAAGCCCGAAAGAACCCGTATAAGCCGTATAACTTTCGCCGCCCACGCCGGTTATGACAATCTTTGCCTTACTGATGCCGCCGCCGGATGACGTGACGACTCGCCCGCCGACGTTAAAAGCGATTGGCTCGATATTCCCGACCGCCCAGTCCGAAAAATCGCTGACGCCGGTCGTGCTGACGGTATTTGCTCCGGCGTTTAAGCTGAACGGCGCAACCTGTGCCGGAACGCCGCCCGCAACGCGGTAAAGTTTATATGTCTGCTCGGCGGCAGAAACGTCTGCGTCGAGATATTTGAAGGTTAAATCGGCGGTCAAATCGCCCGTTTCGTTGAGCGTCCAGAATCGTTTGAGCGAGTAGTTTTGATTTAAAGCCGGGTGCGCGCTCTGCGTCGCGCCGGCGGTCAGCGAAGAAGGCTTAACGGCGAGCGCCGTAATATTTGCGTCAACCGGCGAAAAACCGTTCGCCGTTCCCGTCGGATAGCTGAACGCGCCCGTCGAACAAAAATCCTTGCGGACGCTGCCGATGATATAAGCCGAAGAATTTGCGCCCGAGACCGCGCCCGTGCAGTCGATTCTGAGCGAGTTGACCGAATCTACTACGTCGAGATTAATTGTTCTGCCATCGGGAATATAAACATCGTGAAGCTTTGTAAACGCGCCGTAATTCCAGGTTGCGCCCGCCGACCAGCTGCCGTCGGCGATTGACGTGTAAGTCGGATTAAAAATGCTGACGATATTGCTGTAAGGATTTCCGACGACGAGCGTTTCGTTAAAAGAGTCGTAGGAAAATTGAAAACCCAGGCCGTCTCCTGCGGTTCTGCCGAGAATGCTGTTGTCGGCGGTAATCGCCCCGACCGTCCCGCCGTTGCCAGCGCCGTAGGTGAGCGCTCCCGCATTTGGAATACTGCCGTTTCTCCAATACTCGCTTCTGATGACATAGTTGCCGTTTGGCAATATTCTGATAATCTTGCCGAGATAATCATACCCGGTTGAGCCGGTTAATGAATTGGCGGCGGAAATCGCGCCCGAGCAGCCGGTCGTTCCGCTGCACCACGTTACGGCTCCGACATCCTGCGCCGCGCCGTTATCCCACGAAGCGTTTCGGACGAGATAATTGCCGTTTGGCAATTCGAAAACAGGATAACTTCCAAAGTTGCCACTCTCCTGTGTGCCGATAAGAGAATTAACCGCGGAAACCGCGCCGACCGTTCCTCCCTGACCGTTTCCCCACGTAACCGCGCCTTTATTATTAATCGTGCCGCCATTTTTCCATTGCCTGCTGTTTACAACATAATTGCCGTTGGATAATGCAGTAACTCCGTAATCGCCGACATTATCATCAATTTGTGTGCCGACCAGCGAATTTGCGACGGAAACCACTCCGACCGTGCCGACCGAACCATTTCCCCACGTAATAGCTCCCGCGCGCGCGGCGCTTCCGTTTTTCCAATTACTGCTGAGTACGACGTAATTGCCGTTTGCGAGCGGCGCGACGTATCCGCCGACACCATCAAACTGCTGTGTGCCGACCAGGGAATTTTCGGCGGATACCACGCCCGACGTGCCGCCCTGACCGTTTCCCCATGTGACGGCTCCCGCGAGACTAGCGGCGTTGTTATTCCATTTCTGGGTGGCGATAACATAATTGCCGTTTGTTAACGCGACGACTCTTTGTCCGACCAATTCCTCGACCTGATTACCGACCAGCGAATTGGCGGCGGAAACTGCGGCAACCGTGCCGCCGAACCCGTCGCCCCAGGTGACGGCTCCCGCGTTGAAAATTGTGCCATTATCCCAATCGGAGCTTTCGACAACGTAATTACCGTTTGTCAGCGGATAGACTGAACCGCCGACGCCGTCGCCCGCTTTCGTGCCGAAGAGCGAATTGGTGGTCGAGACCGCGCCGACCACGCCGGTTGAACCGTCGCCCCACGTCGCCGCGCCCGCATCGACGATTTTGTCGTTATTCCAGACGGAAGCATTTACGACGTAATTGCCGTTTGTTAAGGCCGTCACTCTTTCGCCGATTGAATCGTCGGGATGTGTCCCGACCAGCGAATTGGCCGCGGAAATTTCACCGAACGTGCCGCCGAGTCCGTTGCCCCACGTCGCGGCGCCCGCATCGGTAATCGCGCCGTTATCCCAACTTTTGCTCATGACAACGTAATTGCCGTTGGTTAAAACGGTAATCAGGCTATTTCCGACAAAATCGTCAGTGTGCGAGCCGACCAGAGAGTTGGCGGCAGAGACTTCGCCGGACGTGCCGACCGAACCGCTTCCCCACGTTACCGCTCCCGCGCGCGTGGCGCTTCCGTTATTCCAATCTCGACTGATGACGACGTAATTGCCGTTTGGCAAAGCTACAACGCCGTAATTGCCGACCAGGTCATTGGTTTGAGTGCCGACCAGCGAGTTGGCGGCGGAAACCGCGCCTGTACAACCCTTAGTCCCGCTGCACCACGTTACCGCTCCGGCATCTACGGCTGCGCCGTTGTCCCAATTTTTGCTCGTTACGACGTAACTGCCGTTCGACAGAATGTAAATGCTGCCGATATTGTCATTGAATGATGTCCCGACCAGCGAATTGGCGGCGGAGACGACCCCGGCGCACCCGGTGTTTCCGTCACAAAATGTTACCGCTCCGGCACCTGCCGCTCCGCTATTATTCCAGCCCAGACTCGGCACGAGGTAATTGCCGTTCGGCAGGACGCGGATGTCGTTATGACCGAGATGTTCGTATGAAGCTGCACCGACCAGCGAATTGGCGGCGGAAACTGTGCCCGAGCAGCCTGTAGCTCCGCTGCACCATGTTACGGAACCGAGTTCGATTCCCGTGCCGTCATCCCAAAAGTAATTTTGCAGGACAAAATTACCATTCGGTAAAACGGTAATTCTGCCGCCGATATATTTTCCCGTCAAAGTGCTGATGAGAGCGCCGGTTTTGCCGTTATAAAGATAAACTGCGTGATTGATTCCGGCCGGCGTATCGTCAAGCGCAGCGGTAACGACGACATTGCCGTTTGGCAAAGCAACAACGCTGCCGCCGAAATAAGACGTCCCCTTTGGTCTGGTGATGTCGATTTGAGAAGCCGCGTTGATGGTTGCGGCGGCGAAAAAACTCAATATTGCAAAAACGATAAAAAGATTGAAAGCGTGCATGCGGTTGATAGTCATATTTTTTTTCCAATAGGTAGAAATTTATTGAAAAAGACGGGTTGAAGATTTGACGGATTAAACTAAGAAAATCAAAAAAGGTTTTGCTTAAAAGAGCGGTTACATTCGTGCTTGTTTTTGCTGTCGCAAATAAAAATTTTAACCGCTGCGGTTATATCAATTATACCGCCGTCGTTTTCCCGAAGGCAAGAACTTTTTTCCGCCCGAAAAAGAGCTTAAATGAAACAGACAATAGCGCCGTGGAAAAGAAAATTTTCTCTGTGAAACTCTGTCAAATCTCTGTGTTCTCTGCGTTAAAAACTATCTTTAACACAAGAGGACACGAAAAACGCACGGAATTTCGCAGAGAAATTATTTCTTGCGAGCTTGATGTGATTATTTTTTCTCCATCGCCTGCTTTAATTTCTCGGCGGTGGCGGGGTCGATTTTTTTCAATTCTTCGTATTGCGCGCGGGCAGCGGCCGTGTTGCCGGCGGAAAAATAGATGATGCCGAGATTGTAGCGCGCTTTAGCAAAACGCGGGCTTAAATTTAAGCAAATCTTGTAGGCTTCGATTGCTTTTTCACGCTGGCGGTCGGCAAAATACGCGTTTCCGAGCAGATAGTAGCCGTCTGAATAAGACGGGTTATTTTTTGTAAATTCGACTAAGCCTTCGACCGCTTTATCGTAATATTTGGTCGCCGTTTCGGGCTTGTTCAAAAAATCGTAAGCGCGCCCGAGATAAAAATTCGTTTCGCCGTCGCCCGAATTTATTTTCAGCGCCTCGTTACACGTTTGTATCGCGAGCTGATATTGTTTCGTATCGTTGTAGGCGCGGCACAAATTCGTGTAGCCCATCGACTCTTTCGGAGCAAATTTTATCGCTTTCAAACCGGCGCTGACGGCTTCCTGCGGCCGGTCGGCGAGGCTGTAATACCAGCTCAGGCTCGTATACAAATTTCCGTCGTCGGGAAAGAGGCCGAGTCCTTTGTTTGCCGTGTCAATCGCGTCTTTAAAACGATTTTGACTGCGGTAAAGGTCGGAGAGATTGACGTAAACGCCGTAAATATCGGGTTTTACGTCGAGCGCCTTTTGATACGATTGAAGTGCTTCGTCCATTCTTCCGCCTTTTTGCAGCGCGTCGCCGATTAAAAAATAAGACTCGCCCGTGTATTTCGTGTTTCTTTTGAGCGCGTCGAGCGCGTCGATTTCCTGCTCCGGCGTTTCGCGCAGGCTGTAGTGCGAAAAAGCCATAAAATAATAAACGTCGGCATCGGCCTGATTAAGCTGCGCCGCCGTTTTATACGCGGCGAGCGCCTCGCGCCACTGCTCTTTGCCGAAATATATGTCGCCTAAACTGCGATTGTAAGCGCCGTTTGAAGGGTCGAGCTTGATTGCCTGCTGCAAATCGCTCAGGGCAGAATCGTAATCTTTTTTCTGATAATAGAGATTCCAGCGCAGTTTATAAATGTCGAGCGGCGGATTATAGCCCTGCGAGAGCGCCGCGTTTAATTCTTCGAGCGCCTCGTCATATTGATTTAAGTTGTAGTGCGCGTATGCTTTCCAGTAATGCGCGTTCGCGTAGTCGGGCGCGAGCACGATGGCTTCGGCATATTTGTCGATTGCCGCCTGATAGCTTTTTTGCTTAAAAAGTTTGTCTGCGTCGGCGACGAGCTTTTTCGCTTTTTTCGGCTGGGCGTCGATTGAAATCGACAACCCGGAAAAAAGCGTCAAGAAAAATAAAGCCGTCAATAAATTCGTAAAAATTCTTTTCGTCATTTTGCTCATCTGGCCTCAATCTACTGAAGAATAACCGTTCTATCGTCTTTTTTCGGCGTTTTTGCCGGAGTCGTTCTCGGGCTTCCGGCGGTCGAAGTGTCAATCTTTTTCGGCGTCGGTTTTACGATACTCGGCTCGGTCGAAGGCTTCGGCGACGCGCCCGGCGTTTCGGACTTTGTAATCTCCTGCTGATTGCTGGCGCGATTATTCGTATTCGAAGGATTTTCGGCCGTAACGTTGGCGTTCGCGTTGGCGTTAGCATTTGTTTCGACCAAAACGAGCGGCGTCGGCGTAATTTCAATTGTGCTTTCCGGCGTCGGCGTGACGACGGGCGGACTGACGGCGAGCGATTTATTGTAAAAATACCAGCCGATGCCGGCCGCTCCAATCACTAAAATCAAAAGCGCGGCCAGACCGCCGACAACGGCCAGAGCCTTTCCCTTTCGTTTCTTTTCCGGCTGCACCGCCGGTGTCGACTGACTCGCGGAATGCGCGTCAGGTGCGTTATTCGAATGCTGCCGCAGCGCGTGCTGTTTGCGGTTTTGCTCAAAAATATTGGCCGTCGCCGCATCTTCGCGCGGCAACGAGTTTCCGGTCGGCGAAGCGGCTCCGGTTTGTATAAAAGTCGCCGCCGCGCCGATGTTTTCGCCGGTCGCCTGCGCCGAAGAATCGCTGACAATCGCTGCGACGGGAGCATCTTCCGCGTTTTTTTCGCCAGTAGAAACTGCCGGAGAAAGCGCCGCGTCCGCCGCAGGATTTTGCTGCATTTCCGGTTTTGAAGAAAAATCTGATGCAAAAACTTCCGTTTTGATACCGGATTGTTTGGCCGACGAATCCGGCAACGGCGTGTCGTAAGCCAGAGTTTTGTCAAAATCCTGCGCTTCGGCGGTTTGCGGCTTTGAGTTATAAGGAACCGTTTCGCCCTGTGCGATTTCCTCGTTAAAATTGAGCGGCACCGCCCGCGCCGGTGCGGCGGACGGCTCGTTTTCCTTCGAAGCGGCCGCCATCGGCTCGGTTTTTCCGGTCGAAACCTCTGCCTGTCCAATTTGTTCGCCCTGCGCGTTAAAGGCAATCGTCTGTGCGGACATCACTTTTTGCAGCTGTGCATAAGCGTCGCGCAATTCTTTCTGCATTTCCCGCGCGCCCGCAAATCTCTGTTCCTGACTGACCGACATTCCCTTGGAAATGACGTCGGCAACGATTTTTGAAACTTCCTTGTTTAATGTTTCCAGAGATTGGAGCGGGTCGGGTGAGCCGTTGAGAAGCGCGTCGGCGCGGCTCAACGCATCGGGCGGAACTTTGCTCGTCAAAAGCTGGTAAAGCGTTGCCGAAAGCGAATAAATATCGCTGCGCGGGCTTGTCCCCGTTCCGCGAATCTGCTCCATCGGCGCATAATGCGGCGTAAAGCCGACGCTGCCCGAAGACGTGATGCGCGTTTCTCCATCGGAATTTTTCGACAGGCCGAAATCGAGCAGCACGATATTATTTTCAGCCGTCAGCTTTAGATTTTGCGGCTTGATGTCGCGGTGCAGAATCGGCGGCTCGTGGCCGTGCAAATAAGCCAGAGCGTCGAGCAGCTGGTCGGCCCAGAACAAAACCCAGCTCAGCGGAAAAGGTTTTGCCGACGCTTCGAGACGTTTCGACAAATCGTCGCCGGAAATATGCTCCATCACCAGATATTGATTTTCGTTTTCGACAAAATGGTCGCTGACCTTCGGCAAAACTGGGTGACGAAGCCGCGCCAGTGTCCGCGCTTCGCGCTCGAAAGCCGTTCCGAGCGCTTCGTCGTCCGAGAAAAACGTGCGTTTTATCGCGACGGCGCTTCCCAGACGCTGGTCGACCGCCAGATAAACTTCGCCCATTCCGCCCTTTCCGATAAGGTGCACGATTAAATAACGACTTTGTAATAAAGTATTCGGAGCTAAAGGTTTCATTCCATTTCCTATTAAAAATTATTACCGCAAAAAATTCAAAGATTTACAATTTAATTACTTTTTGACGATTAATTGTTCCTGCGGCAGCATCGCCGGTTGCCCCATGTGCTGCCAGCAGCGCCCGCCGTTTTTCACGCGCCGCGAGCACGGAGTTCCCTTTTTGGTCATCGCGCCGCAAAAATAAACGATTTCCTGCGCCGGAGTTTCAGACGTTTTTGTTTTCAAACTTTGCGGCGGCTGAACTGTTTCCGTTTTCGCCGGGGACGATGTTTGCGCTGTTGTGGGAACGGATGTATTTGATAAAACTTGCGGCTGGACGGCCCGGTTCGTTTCGCTTTTATTCGCGCCCGGCGCGCTCGCGACAAATTGATTCGGCGCGGCGCTCGGAGTTTTTTCGCCCGCCCGCCAGTAGCTTCCGAATCCGAAAAGACCGAATAAAACGCTGATGGCGACGACGGCGAGCGGCAATTTATCGTAAACGCCGAACTCGGTCGCGCACAGCTCGCAAAATCGCCGGCTCGTCAACAATTTCCAGTCAACTCGCTCGATTTTTTCGCCGCACTGACAGCAGAATTTAGGTTTATAAGGCATAACCCATGACCTCTGGAACCGAGATTTGAAAAACAATGACGAATAAAAAACTTTATCTGATTGTTTGTTCGAGTTATAAGCATTATAAACTATTAACGACTT
Source organism: Pyrinomonadaceae bacterium (assembly GCA_036403235.1). Classification (GTDB taxonomy): domain Bacteria; phylum Acidobacteriota; class Blastocatellia; order Pyrinomonadales; family Pyrinomonadaceae; genus JBGTFE01. Next base: position 46,001 of record DASWRI010000081.1, read on the forward strand.
ATTGTTAAGGAATATTTTGAAACCATGTGCGATGCAACCGCATTAGATTTTCAAGCGTCTGATTGAATAATAATTACTATGCGTCTTCAAAAAGCACTTTTACTTTTACTTACACTTTTCGGTTTTCTGACCGTTTCGGCGCAGGACGACGACCCCCCGATTAAAGTCGACTCGTCGGTCGTGCGTCTCAATGTCGGCGTCGTCGACCGTCAGGGGAAACCGATTACAAACTTAAATCGCGAAAATTTTCTGCTTTACGAAAACGGCGTCAAACAGGAAATTCTGCGTTTCGAGCCGACGGTGACGCCGTTCAGCGTTGTCATGATTCTTGATATGTCGGGCTCGACGACTTCTTTCCGACAGGTGATTCAGCAGTCGGCCTTTCGTTTCGTCGATGCGCTCTCGCCTGACGACCGCGTGGCGGTCATCGAATTTTACGATAAAGTCAATGTTCGTAACGACTTTACAAACAATCGAAAAGTCATCGCCAGTTCGATTATGCTTGCCAACGGAACGGGCAAAACGCAGCTTTACAAAGCGCTCGATGTGGCGCTCGACAAGCTTTCAAAAGAAAAAAGCCGCCGCAAAGCGATTATCGTTTTGACCGACGGAATCGATTCGGCGGTGCAGAACTCAGACCGCAGTTTTCTGGAAAAATTTAAGGAAAGCGACATCCCGAATGCCATCAAACCCGAGACGAGCGACGCCCTGACCCGCGTTTTGAGCCGTTCCGACGCGCAGGGCGTGACGATTTACCCGATGGCGCTCCCGACCGGCGACCCGATCAAGCTCGCCGACCCGACACCGACGCAGTTTGCTATGTTCAACGCCGCGCGCGCGCGTCTGCGAATCTTGGCCGAGCGCACCGGCGGAACGCTCAACGTCATCAATCGTCTCGAAGAAATGGGTAAAATCTACGGCGCGGTCGCCGCCGAAATCAGAACGCTCTACACCATCGAATATCAATCGACCAACTCCGAGCGCGACGGCAAATGGCGCGCGATAAAAGTCGAAGTCAACAATTCCGAGCTGACTTCCAAAACCAGAACCGGATATTTTGCCAAGTAGTTTTTTGTAAACTTGACATCAAAGGCTAAGAATTTGTAGTCTTAAAACTTGCTTTACGCACCCGTAGCTCAGCTGGATAGAGTACTTGACTACGAATCAAGGGGTCGCATGTTCGAATCATGCCGGGTGTACCATTAAATTCAACAACTTAGGGCAACCAAATTGGTTGCCCTTTTGCTTTTGTGTGCCTATTGTATGCCAAATTTTGCACAATTCAATTTCGCCTCATGTTTATTTTACTTCTTGAACTTTTTGAGTTTAGTTTACGTAATCTAAATTATGCTATCCCAATCCTATTTTGAGAATAATCTCGGCGAAGAGCTTATTAACTCTCTAAAGGATTTATGCGTCCGCTATCTCAATATTTCATGTCCTCAATTGTGTAAAGACCAGAAAGATGAATTATTTGAATCAGCTTTATTTGTATTCCTTAAATTCAATCAACAAGGAAGGGTAAAAAATCGCAAAACACTATTTTTACAAATATTAAAATCTAGAATTCTAAGACTGGTTCAACCAACAAAAATTAAATTTAATACTAAAATTAACTTAATTCCTGTTCTGAAAGGTCTATTAGATTTATTCTGTTCTCAATCTATCGCTCATTTGAATTCAAGAATAAATCACTTTGAAGTTAGCATTATTTACTTATATTTTTTTTATCTTCTTCCGTTTCTCCATAAATGCGGCTACATCGAATTCCCAACTTGTTTTCTCCTGAAAAGGAGGTTATATGGAAATTACATTAATCCTAGTAGCTCTCGGAGTGATTTTTCAAGCCGCACAGTTTGGGTTACAGCTAGTCGAATTGAGAAAGAATCGCCGAGAGAAATTAGTCAAAAAAGATTCAGAATAACCACTGAATCACATAAAAAGGATTGACTATTAAAAAATCAATCCTTTTACCATTTCGCGTTAATATATTTGGTTAAATAACTAAATCCGAGTCGGGTTATGGATATAGTTGGACTTTTTATATCGTGACTCAAAAGCTCTGAATTTGAAGCCATATCTAATAATTTGTTGTGTGCCTATTGTGTGCCAAATTGGACAAATCTTAGCGAAACTGTTCAAAACTAAAATGTGAGAAACGCTGAATAAAAATAAGAAAATTGAAGTTAAATAAACTAACCAAAACAAGCCTTTTAACACTGAGCTA
>DASWRI010000082.1:0-1953 GCA_036403235.1 Pyrinomonadaceae bacterium
ATTTTCTACGTCTGTGCGTTTGAAATTCGCGTAATTAAAATAAGCGAGCATCGAGAGAAGCCAGAAAAACGTGCTCAGGACGTCTTTTCTTTCGGAAATCCAGGCGACTGATTCGACGTGCGCCGGGTGAATGGCGAAAAGGGCGGCGATGAACGCGCTTTTCCAGAAAGCTCCGGTCATCCGGCGAAAGACGTGGAAAGCTAAAATCGAATTTACGAGATGAAAAATTATATTCGTCGCGTGATGCGAGCCCGGATTGACGCCGAAAAGCGTCACGTCGAGGGCGTGCGAAAGCCACGTCAGAGGATGCCAGTTCGACGAGTGAAAAGCGGTCAAAGACCACCAGATTGAATTCCAGTTGACGCCGCTTAAAATTATCTTGTTGCGGTAGACGTAATCGTTGTCGTCGATGTTTATAAAATCGTAGCGAATCAACTGCCCGTAAATAATCAGGCAGAGAGCCGTGATGCCGAGAAAGACAATCAGCTCGCGGTTTGCTTGAAAGAAATTTTTTTTATCTTCCGGCATTTATTTGTTCGTTTCGCCCTTCGTCTGTCGGAGATTTTCCTGCGCTTCGGCTAAATCCGGCTTGAGCTGCAAAGCTTTTTCAAACTGCGTAACGGCTTCGTCGCGCTTGTTTTGTTTTATCAAAATCAAGCCGAGCAGATTGTAGCTTTCCGCCTGATTCGGATTTTGCCGGATGGCCATCTCGATTTGCTGTTTGGCCTCGTCGATTTTGTTTTGAAAATAAAGCGCGAGCGCGTAATTTGCGCGAACGTCCGTCTTTTCGGGCGACGTCTGCAAAACGCGCGACAAAATTTCCGACGCTTTTTCGTATTTTTTCTGTCCCGCGTAAGCCGCCGCCAGACTGCTGTATGTGTTATTCAAAATCGAATCGCTCGCGCCCGTCCGCTTAAATAAATCGGCGGCCTTATTGATATTTTGCTCGGCTTCCTCGGTCTTTCCGAGCATCGCCAGAGAGGCGGCGAGATTTGTGTAAGCGACCGCGTCGTTCGGATTCAGTTCGAGCGATTTTTTAAAGTTTGCGACGGCCGCGTCGAACTTTTGCGTTTTAACGTCGATAACGCCGAGCGTGTTGTAGGAATCGACAAAATTCGGATTTTCGGCCATCGACGCGAGACAATATTTTTCGGCTTCTTCAAGTCGATTTTCGCGCATCAGATGATTGCAGAAATTGAGCTTGATAATAAAATTCCCCTGTCCGGCCGCGAGCGTGTGGCCGTAGAGCGTCTCGGCATTGCGCCAGTAGGAAACCTGTTTGAAACACAAAAACGAGAGCGCGAGCAAAATTACAGCGACAACGGCGGCGACGACTTTTCGCGGCAAATTCAGCCACAGAAAAATTTCCCAACCGCCCCATGCGAGCATTATAAAAAGCCCGAAAAACGGAATGTAAGTGTAGCGGTCGGCCATCGATTGCGCGCCGACCTGAACGATGCCGATGACCGGAACGAGCGTCCCGAGAAACCAGAGCCAGCCCGTCAAAAGATATTTCCGCTCGCGTCTCTGCCGGATGCAAAAGACGGTAATTCCGATTAACAAAATAGCTGCTCCGAGCGTCTGCCACCACGGGAACGTTTCCTGGTAAGGATAAGCCGCGCCGAGATTGGCCGGATAAAAAAGCATCACGATATATTTCGCGTAAGCGACGACGGCGTTGAGCAATCGCGTTTCAAACGGAAGCGCCGCGAGCGTCTGCACCGCGCCGCTCGCTTTTTGCGCGAGAATCGTAATATACGCGGAAATCGCCGAAAGAATAAAAAGCGGCAGTTTTTCAAGAACGAGCGGCGTCAAATCCTTCAGCGTTTTCAATCTTTCAAGCGGCCAGAAATCGCATAAAAGCAGAACAAACGGCAATGTCACGAGCATCGGCTTCGACATCAATCCGAGCGCAAACAGCAGAATCGTCAGAAAGTAATAGATTTGTCCTTT
>DASWRI010000083.1:0-133055 GCA_036403235.1 Pyrinomonadaceae bacterium
ATTTGCGAATCGTTCGCGCCGAGCTTTCACGCGCCGAGCTTTTCGCGCTCGGCGTCAATCTGCCGGTCGAAAACGAGAGCGCAAAGATTAAAACCGATTTGCTCGTCGGCGCTGACGGCGTCGCGCGCGCCATTCGTTTAGTGGAATAGACCAGAATATTTGAAAAGAAAATTTAACCGCAGAGGACGCGGAGCAGGCGGAGATTTTTAGCAATAATCCATAGAATCTCAAATGCACCGGGGGAGAGAAACGCTTTACCAATCTGTCCTGTTCTAATTTCCTCTGTTTGCTCCGCGTTCCCTGCGGTTAAGTTTTTCGAGAATTTAGTTAACGGAGAAATAACATGAAACATTTATTTACAATTATGATTTTCGTCGCCGCCCTCGCGGTGTGCGCCGGGGCGCAGACTGTAACGACGACGGTGACCGTCCCGCCGGTGATGATGCCCGCGCCGGTAACGACTACTGTCGAGATGCCTCTGCCGGTCAAAGCACCGACGGTCGTGACCGACAAGATAAATGCCGAAATCGTCACCGCAAGCTCGACCAAAGTCGTCAAAAACGCGCCGTTTTCGGCTGAAGGCGTCAGCGAAAGCGTGCAGATGCTCTCGGACGGCAACCGCATCACGCGCAGCACGACGACGAAAATGTATCGCGACGGCGACGGGCGTTTTCGTCGCGAAGGCGGAGGCGGGGGCGCGGGCAGCGGTTACGGCTACACGACCTACGGCAGCGCGATTACGGTTTACGGCATGTCCGATATGATTTCGATTTTCGACCCGGTCGAAGGCGTCCGATACGTCTTAAATCCGACCGACAAAACCGCGCGCCGCCTCGACGTCAAAAATATGCTCACCGAAGGCGCAATTTACACCACGCTCACCCCGGCGGTCAAAGCGCAGGCTTTAAGCGATATTGACAAAAAAGCGATTGAGCTCGGCACCGTCGCCGCGAAGGCGAACGTCGTCGTTCTGCCGAGCATGGTAACGGGAATGATGAGCGGCGGAAAAACCGAATCGCTCGGCACAAAAATGTTTGAAGGCGTCGAAGCGGAAGGCACGCGCACGGTGACGACCATCGCCGCCGGAGCAATCGGCAACGAGCGCCCGATAGAAATCGTTTACGAGCGCTGGTATTCGAAAGAACTCGATTTAATCGTCTATTCGCGTCATTACGACCCGCGTTTCGGCGAGCAGACTTATCGTCTCGTCAACATCAGCCGCGCCGAGCCCGACCGCTCGCTGTTCAGCGTCCCGTCGGACTACAAAACGGTTGCCGAATCGGCGATGAAAATTTATACGACGGTGGCGCCGGCAGCAGTGACGCCCGTGACGAAACCGCAGTAGTGCGCGGGTTGATACAAAACGAAGCACTATCGCAGAAAAGGAGAGGAACTGAGCCTTCCTCTTCTTAATTTTTAATAAAAAAAAGACGGTTAAATTAATAACCGTCTTTTTCGTTTCGGAGAATACTAGTTTACAAAGCGTTTTACCGTTTCTAGTATTGCTGAAGATTCAAAATCGTCGAAAGAATCGAGCCTAAAACGTTCGTTCCGCTGCTTCCGTATTGATTACGGCGATAAAATCCGTCTTCGTAACCTTTCTGGAAACCCTGCTGGAAGTAATACTGATACTGGCTCTGGTCAACGTAGTTCTGATAACCGTAAGTTCCGCTGCGATACATACTTTGATTGTTGTAATTGTATCTGCCGCGACGCGAAGCGTCCATCTGTCCGGCACGGAAACCCTGCTGGTAACCGTTATTTACGGCCTGGCGCAGCATCTGAGCGCCGCGCTCGTCGGTCTGGTAATAACTGCCGTTGCGGTAAACGCGGTAGCGCATTTGATTATATTGCTGCTGCTGCTGTTGTTGGCGGTCAATCCTACGTTCCTGTTTTTCAATTCTCTGCTGCTGCTTGCGAACCTGCCTGTCGCGGTATCTGTCATTGCTGTACTGCGCGTTCGCCACGCTGCTCGTTCCCAAAATCGCCACAAAACCTAAAGCGGCACCCATCGTAATTTTTTTAATACTGCTTAATCTCATAAAAACCTCCGTGATTTCGCGCTCTTATTTCAAAATTTATGAAGCCGAAAGAGCGTCGTATTCTGATGACCGGTCTTGCTTCAAATCCGGTCGTCTTGCCCTCATATAAGGGCAATGAGCGTGCCAAAGATGCGCGAAGGCAATGTAACTTTATGCGATTAGAAGGCTTTAGTCTAAAGACGGGAGCAAATAAAACACGCCGGAGATATTTTATTTTTACCCGATATGGATTGATGTAATACTATTTCGTTTCAAATCAAAACAGACAGTCTTAAAGAGAGCTGAAAACTATCTGCGAATAATAAAACATATTTAGAGCGTGCCACCGATTAAAGAAAAGCGACCGCTTTTGCTTTTTCCGGCAGGATTAATCTTTAAAATGCGAACGATTTTGCAGGAGCAAAAAGCGAGCTTTGATTGAATGTTTTTGAATTATATTTAATTTACGGAAAAAGGCAAGAAAAAAGTGTATGGAGTAATGTCGTAAATAGTGAATAATTGATAGTTGATAGTTGATAGCTGATAGTTAAGACGAGTTTCTTTTATCGCCTGACGCTGAAAAGCCGCCATTCTTCCTGTATGTCGGGGAAGGATTTTCTTCCCTTTTCCTTAAACTCGATGCCCGAGCCGGCGACTAAGTCTTTGACGGTGCGTGAAGCGAGAATCTCGCCGAGCGCGGCTTCGGCGGCGATTTTCTGGGCGAGCTCGACCGCCACGCCGCCGTATGTCTTGCCGCGCACTTCGCATTCGCCGGTGTGCAAACCGGTTTTGACGCGCAGATTCAGACGCTGCGCCGATTCATTGATGGCCAGCGAGCAGCGAATCGCGCGCGCCGGGCCGTCAAAAACGGCGAGCAGGCCTTTTTCGTCGAACGAAACTTCGCGCCCCTTAAAAAGCTCTATCTGGCGGCGCACGTAAACGCCCGAGCGCTCGATAAAATCTTCCCAGTTGGTCATCTCCAGCGCCTGCTTTTCGGGGTCGTCGATTTTTACGTTCATCACCGTCGCCAGCACGCGGTCGTATTCTTCCGAGAAGCGAACGCCGGTCAGAAACTCCTCGATTTCGTCTAAGATTTCGTCCTGATTTCCGACAAAAGGCAGATGGTCGATGCCGCCCAGCTCGACGTATTTGCAGGCGGGAATCTGCGAGGCGACAAAGCGTCCTTCTTCGACTTTGAGACATAAATCACCGCTCCGGTGAATGACGAGCGTCGGCACGCGAACCGTCGGGAGAACGTTGCGCACGTCGATTTCCGCGTTCATTTTCGTCAGAGCGACGGCCGCGCCGGGACTTGCGCCCATCCTCAGATAAGTCGCCCACCAATCGCGAAAATCCTCGTTGCCGGAAAGCGATGGCGCGCGTTCTTCGATGCCGACGGGCTTGCCCCAATCGCGCCGCATCAATTCGAAAAACGCCTCGCGGTCGTCGGCCGAAACACCCCACGGATAATCTTCGTCCTTGATTCGTTTGGCGTATGTTCCAATCATCACGAGCGCGGTCGTGCGGTCGGGATAAGTCGCGGCGAAAAGCGAGCACATCGGGCCGCCCTCGGAAACGCCGATAAGAACGGCGCGCTCCGAGCCGACCGCGTCCATCACGGCGTGAACGTCTTCCATTCTTTGTTCGAGCGTCGGCAATTCGTTTATCGGCACGCGGTCGGAAAGCCCCGTTCCGCGTTTATCGAAAAGAATGAGGCGCGAAAACGATGCGAGGCGATTTAAGAAAGCGGCAAAATGCGGCTCTTTCCAGAAATATTCGAGATGCGAAACCCAGCCCATCACAAACACGATATCCAAATCGCCGTCGCCGATTGTCTGGTAAGCGATATTGACGTCGCCGTTCTGCACATACTGCGTCTCGGGAAGAAAAGACGGAGAGGCGAGCAGATGATGAGATGAAGAGACAAGACTCGTTTGCCCGAAAATCTCCTCATCTCCTTTTCTCATCGTCTCCTCTTCCAAATTTTCTTCGCCGGAAACATCACGAATAAAAACGCGTGCCTGCGTCCGCTCGAAGATTTCCGATTCTTCTTCGATTAACTCGACGGGCGCGACAAAGCGATAGCCGTATTTCGGGACGGTTTCGATAAATTTTATGTCTTTTGTCTCGCCGAGCACGCGGCGCAGCTGCGAGATGTTCTGCGCGAGATTGTTTTCCTCGACAAAGCTGTCTTCCCAGATTTGTTTGAGCATCCGCTCTTTGCTCAAAACGCGCCCGCCGTTTTCGACCAGCAAAAACAGCGTGTCGAAAACTTTCGGCGACAAAGAAATCGTTTTCACGCCGTCGAAAAGTATGCGCTCGGCGGCGTCGAGCCGAAAGTTTGCAAAGCTGTAGATTTTCCCGAAAAAGTTATTCATTTATCGAACCGTCATTTGTTTTTTCATAATTTCTTCAGAAAAAATTCATAACTTTCTAAAGATTACGCCGCTCGTTTCGCTTTAAGCTTTTCCTGCGCTTTAAGATATGTGGAAATTCACCAAAAATTTTAACGCAGTTTGCCGAAAACACAAACGACTTCGCCAATAGTTGAAATAAAAGTTTATGAAAATCCAGAGACAGAGGGAGATTGTTATCGAATTTGAGCGCGTCCGGCTCGTTCGCAAAAGGGCGAAAACGAGCCTGCTCTTTTGCCGCGCGTGCGCGAGCGAAGTCGATTTTATCGCCCTCGGCGAAGCGGCGGCGCTTTTCGGCGTCAGTGCGGCGCAGCTCTTCCAATTCGTAAAAACAAACTCCGGCCATTACGAATCCGGCGGCGAAATCTATCTCTGCCTCGTCTCTCTTCTCACCAATATGAAAGCAAAAATAAATATAAAAAAGCTGGCAGGAAACTCTTAGATAGTCGGGAAGAGCTGGCAGCTCTCTCCCGACTATCTCTAACTTATTTCATAAATTTTTCAAAAAACTTTCAGGATTTTCTAAAGATTTCCCCACCATTCGCCGGTTAATCTGGAATTACCACGCGGCCAAAAGCCGGCAAAAATTAAAAACAGAAAAGAGAGTAAAAATGAAAAACACAAAAACAAATATGATTCGCAGCTTTTTCTTAAGCAGCATTGCGCTGCTCGTGCTTATTAATTCGATTTCGGGTGCGCCGGTCGTCCGGCAGGGCTCGGGCGCAAATACGGCGGCGCTTCAGACTATCGTCGACCAGTTTCGCACCGATTTGGGCGGCGCTAACAACGGCGTCGGCGGCTCTTTCACGTCCGGCCGGCGCGAGATTAACTGGGACGGCGTGCCCGACGCTTTCGCCGAGCCGAACAATTTGCCGCCAAACTTTTTCAACGTCAACAGCCCGCGCGGAATCGTCTTCAACGCGATTGAAGACGCGACGGGTGCGGCGCTCAATCAATTTGCCGTCAGCGCGACTACCGCCTCGGGCGTTCCCGTCCGGTTCGGCAATCTGAACGCAAATTATACGAACATCTTTCAAACTTTCAGCGCGCAGCGGCTTTTTATCGCACGCAACACGCAGATTTTGGAAGTTAATTTTCTTATTCCCGGCACGAGCGTCCCGGCGACCGTCAACGGCTTTGGCATCGTCTTTGCCGATGTCGATTCGGCGACCGGCGGCAATCGCAGCTTGATTCGCTGTTACGGCCCGGACGGCACGCAGCTCAGCGCGGCATCGGCTCCGGTTCTGGACAACGGCCTTTCGTTTGTCGGCATTTCGTTTAACGCCGGCGAGCGCATTTCGCGATGCGTTATCGAAAGCGGCAACGCGGCGCTGAGCGCGACCAACAATGACGGCACAAACGGCGTCGACACCGTCGCGATGGACGATTTTATCTACGGCGAACCGCGCGCGACGGAATATCACACGGGCGATTATGACGGCGACGGCGCGACCGATTCGGTCGTTTATCGTCCGAGCACGAGCAACTGGTTTATTCTTAACAGCGGCTCGAACACGGTGACAATCGACCAGTTCGGCTTAAACGGCGACATTCCGGTCGACGGCGATTTCGACGGCGACTCGCGCAGCGATTTGTGTATCTTCCGGCCTTCGACCGGCGTCTGGTTCTTTAAGAAAAGCACGGACGGAAGCTCGTTCGGCGCGCAGTTCGGACAAAACGGCGACAAACCCGTCACCGGCGATTACGATAAGGACGGCAAGACCGACATCGCCGTCTGGCGGCCGTCAAACGGAAACTACTTTGTCTTGAGAAGCAGCAGCAATTTCTCAACCTTCTTCGGTTACACGTTCGGCGCGAACGGCGACATTCCCATTCAGGGCGGAGCGCAGTAATTTACAAATTTTCTTCTCGACTTCAAAAGGACAGGCTCAAAAAAGTCTGTCCTTTTTTCATAAATCATTCATAAAACTTTCAGCTCAATTTCAGGCTTTTCTAAAGATTTCGCCCGTGATAGCAGGCTTAAATAGTATCAGTCCCAAAAATGTAAAAGGTAAAAATATAAGGAGAGATTGTAAAAAATGAAAAAGAGTGTAAATGAGAATGTTAAGTTTTTTGGCGCATTAGTCGTTTTGACGGGTTTGCTGGCTTCGTTGGTTTTCCCGTTTGAAATCAAAACTCAAGCCGCAGCGATTCAGACCGAATCTGAAACGCAGACGGTTTCGGATTCGTCGCAGAAGATTGACGCCGGTTACGGCAGAATGCCTTTGCTTTTTGAAATGAATAAAGGTCAGATAGACAAAGAAGCGAAGTTCGTCTCGCGCGGTGCGGGCTACACGCTTTATCTGGCGAAAACCGAAGCGGTTTTTCAACTGCAGACCGCAAAATTAAAATCAAAATCCGACGTTTTGAAAATGCGGTTTGCGGGCGCGAATAAAAATCCGCTGATTGCAGGAATCGACGAAGCGATAACGAAAACCAATTATTACACCGGCAAAAAGAAATTTGAAAACGTGGCGAACTACAAGCGAGCCAATTACAAAAATCTTTATGACGGAATCGACGCCGTTTTTTACGGCAGCGCGAATAACCAGCTCGAATACGACTTTGTGATTGCGCCAAATGCGGACGCAAATCAAATCAACTTAGATTTTGATGGCGCTGAAAACGTTTCCGTCGGCGAAGACGACAGTTTAATCGTCAAAACCGAAAACACCGAACTCGTCCAGCAAAAACCTTTTGCTTATCAGGAAATCGACGGGCAAAAACGCGAAATCAGTTGTCAATGGTCGGTGGTTAAAGGTCAGTCGAAAAGCAACAAACAAGTGCAATTTGCACTCGGCGAATACGATAAATCGAAAACGCTCGTCATTGACCCGGCTCTGAGTTATTTAACTTATCTGGGCGGAAGCGGCAATGAGATTGCGACGGCTGTCAAGGTTGACCAGAATGGAAATGCTTTTGTTGCCGGTTCGAGCAATTCAATCAATTTTCCGGGTCCGAACCCGGGAAGCGGAAACATTAAGTTTGCGGCTTTTGTTTCAAAGATTTCGCCGGACGGACAAACCATTCTCTACACCACTTTTCTTGACGGCAGCGACGACGACGGAGAACTGGATTTCAATGTCGGCGTAAAAAATCTTGACATTACCATAGACGCCGCCGGAAGCGCATATATTGCGGGCACAACCGAGTCGGACAATTTTCCGGTTACTCCCAACGCTTATCAAAGAAGTCGATACTGCAACCGTAATTTTGGTGCTTGTCTCTTTAATGAGGAAGGCTTCGTTACCAAACTGAATTCGCAGGGGACGATTGTTTTTTCGACATATCTCGGCGGCGGAAAAGGCGATTTTCTGCATTCTATTGCAGTTGATTCGGACGGAAAAGCTTATGTTGTGGGCGCGACCTCTTCGGGTTTGACATTTCCGATGAAAAATCAATTTCAGTCAACGGGCGTTTTCGGCGGCTCCCTGGATGCGTTCCTGACGGTTTTCAACCCCGAAGGCAGCGATATTGTTTACTCGACGGGTTTGAGCGGAAACAGCACGGATGTGGCAAGCAAGGTCGCTTTGGATTCATCCAACAATGTCTATGTCGCCGGTTTTACGCCGTCCACTAATTTTCCGGTCAAAAACAGTTTTCAATCGGTGAATAACGGTGGAGACGACGCTTTTGTCGCTAAATTCAACACTTCTTTATCCGGCAATGCTTCGCTGATTTATTCGACTTATATCGGCGGCGCGGGAACGGACGACGCTTTCGGCATTGCCGTTGACGCAAGCGGGCAGGCTTATATTACAGGCGTTACCGGCTCGTTTAATTATCCGCTTCAAAACGCTTTTCGCTCGACTAATCAAATCAATGAAGCGTTTGTCACGGTTTTGAATTCAAGCGGAAACGCTCTGGTCAATTCCAGTTTTCTCGGCGGCGGGAATCAAGACGAGGGCAGAGATATTACGCTCGGCAACGGCGGCTTGATTTATGTCACCGGAAACACGCTTTCGACCGATACGGACGGTTTTCCGACCGCGCTGCCTTTTCAAGCCGCAAACGCGGGCAATCGCGATGCATTTGTCACCAAGCTCAAATTCGGCACGGGCATTATTTCGTCGAGCTTTCTCGGCGGCAGTGGCGATGATTTCGGCGAGGGAATAGATGTTCGCGGAAATCTGATTTATGTCGCCGGAACTACAAATTCAAATAATCTGGCAACGACGAGCGGAGTTGTGCAGCCGAATCCGGGCGCAGGCAACAGTAACGCTACCGACGGCTTCGTCGCAAAAATACTTGATACGGCGGTCGATTCAGTCGGCGTTTTCCGCCCGCAATCAACCTTTATTCTGACGCAGACAACGACAAGCGTCATCGCTCAAACCGCGCTTTCCACGTCCGCGCTTGCCGGGCAAAAAGGCATTTCGGGCGATTTCGACGGCGACGGAATGACAACCCTCGGCTCGTTCACGAACGGAACGTGGAAAATTCGCAATTCCCTTGTTACAGCCGTTGTCCTCGGGCAGCCTATCGGCGTTAGAACCATCACGTTCGGCGCGGGAAATGATTTGCCTGTCGTCGGCGACTGGAACGGCGACGGTATCGACACGCCCGGCGTTTTTCGTCCGAGCACCGGTCAATTTACTTTGACTAATTCGACCAGCGATACTCCGTCGTTTATTCTCGGCACAAAAGTCAATTTCGGTCTGGCAGGCGATTTACCGATTGCGGGCGATTGGGACGGCGACGGAAAAGATTCGATTGCGGTCTTTCGTCCGAGCACCGGCGAAACATTTTTCACTAATCAAATCACGCAGAATCCGCCGATTGATTTTGTCGCTTTTATCGGAATCAACGGAGATTTACCGATTGCCGGAGATTGGAACGGCGACGGCAAAGATTCGCTCGGTTTATCGCGGCCTTCGACGACCGAATTTTTCCTTTCTGATGACAACGTCAATCTTCGTCCGATATTTCTTTTCGGACAAATTGGCGACCAGCCGCTCGTCGGCGATTGGGACGGAAAACCGAATCAGTAAGGAATGAAGGCAAAAAGATGAGGGGTGAATAAGAAAATAAAATCCTATTCATCCCTCATCTCTCATCCTTCTGCCCTTCTAAAAGAATCTGACCGTGTAGCTGAACCGGACGCCGCGCCCGATGCCGGGCGAGATGTCCTTGATAAAGGAAAGATGATTGAAATAGAGCTGGTTCGTCAGGTTGAAAGCGTTTACCGTAAAAATATTGGTGTAACGCTTGGCCGGAATGATATACGTGCCCGCCAGATTGACGACGCCGTAACCGGACGTCGGAGTTTCGTTGGTAAAAACTTTGTCCTGCCCGGCCGTCAAAACCCATTCGGGACGGACGCTTAACTCCTTGTAGTGAAAATCAAGCCCGAGCCGCGCTCGAAAAGGCGGAATGCGCGGCAGATTCAAACCAGATTTCAATTTGGCGTTGACGTAATCAACGCCGCCGACCAGATTCAGATATTTGTGCGCGGTGTAGTCGATTGTCGCTTCCGTTCCGAAATAACGGCTGTCGCCCTGCAAATAACGCGCAATCGGAAACCCGCTTCCGGCGTCAATATTGCCCGTCGGCGCGAGAAAGACGTAGTTTTTCAAATCGTAATAATAAAAATTTATCTCGCCGCGCAGCCGGTTGCTTTGCTGTCGGAGCGACAAATCAAGGCCGTCGCTGATTTCGGCTTTCAAATTCGGATTGCCGATTTCAAAAGAAAGCGAGCCGTCGTGCGGGCCGTTGTTGTACAGCTCTTCGAGCGCGGGCGTGCGGTAACCGTGCGAGTAGTTCGCGACAAACGCGCCGGTTTTCCAGAGCTTGGCGCGCATTCCGAGAGCGCCGGAAAGCCCTGTAAAATCGCGCTTAATCAAGCTCGTATCGGTCGGGCGATAACGATTGTTCTCGACGCGCGCGCCGAATTGGAACGTGAATCGGTCGAGCGTGATTTCTTCGAGCCCGAAAACTGAAAACGACTTTTGCGTCACCAATCCCGGAATTAATACTTCCGTGCCGACGGTTTGAAACTTGCGCTGGAAGCCTTCGAAACCGAAGCGTCCCGTCAGTTTGCCGTATTTTTTCTGGTCAAAAATCGTTCGATACGAAGAGACGCGATTGCGAAAAGTCGTCCCGACTTCCCCGTCGGCCAGCTCCTGATGACGATAATTGCTCGCGTCCAGAGTTACTTTGACGCCCGTGACGAACGAATCGAGGTCGCGGAAACCGCCGTTAAAGCGAAAATCGCCGCGCCAGACGCGCAAGCTTCTCAGTTCCGAACCCGGATCGTGAAAATCAAACGGTATGCCGTAGCGGCTTTGATAAAAACTGTATGTTCCGTTGGCGAAAAACTTTTTATCGTAAAAACCGAGACCACCCGTCCCGTCGGCGCTGCGCGTAAACGTGTTGCGGACTTTTCCGAAATCGCCGCCCGCCGAGTAATCGCCCGAACGCGCGCCGCTTCCGTTCGACCAGAACATCCATTTTCCGACGCCGTATTCGCCGCCGCCGCTGACGCTGGCCTGATTGCTGTTGGTCGAGCCGAGCGCGGAAAAATAGCCGCGCAGACCTTTTTGCGCGTTTTCGTCGTGTCCGCTGATGGCATTGACGACGCCGCCGATGGCGTTGCTTCCGTAAAGCAGCGTCGCCGGGCCTTTGACGACCTCGATGCGCTCGACTGCCAAAACGTCGACCGGCTCGGCGTGGTCGCCCGACTGCGATGCGAGCGAGCCGACCGAAACGCCGTCCGTCGTAATTTTTACGCGGTCGCCGTCAAAACCGCGAATAACCGGGCGCGAATTGCCCGCGCCGTTCGTCCGATTCGTAACGCCCGCCTGGTTGCCAACGGCGTCGCCCAAACCAACGCCGGGACGCTCCAGAATCGAGGTTGCGTCGACGGTGCTGGTCGTCTGAATCGCTTCAAAAGTAGATTGTTCCGTCCCGGAAGCCGTCACGGTGACCTGTTCCTTAAAGCCCGCAATCTGTATCTGGAAATCAATCGCCGCCAACGCCGCACCCGCCGCCAAATCGACGGTTTTGGACGTGTCGCCGAAGCCTTCCTGGTGCGCCGTAATCGTGTATCGACCGGCGGGAATGTTTGCAAATTCGTAAGCGCCGTTTTCGTCGGTGACTACCGTCTGTTTGAGCTGCACGATTTGGACGGTCGCGCCGCCCATCGGCGAGTTATTGTCGCCGTAGAAAACCTTGCCCGAAATTTTGCCGTTTGTCTGGGCAAAAATCGCCGTTGAAAAAACGAATAAAAGTGCCGTCAGAGAGAGTAATTTTTTTATATGACTCATAGTGTCCTTGCTAAAAATAAATGCCGCGATAGTAAATAAAAAAGTTTATATGCCGGGCGAAGCAAAGACTATAAGTTTTTAATGAATGGTCGAAAACGGGAAATGAATGGATTTTTTCAGCTATATTTTGATTTCGGACGATAGTCAAAAAATCCGATTGCAACTCTCCTTTTCTTTAATTGCGCCAGTTCCCTTCTTCAATTGTCACCAGCTTCAGCCGGTGGTTCATTTTCAAGAAAAGAGAGACGGCTTTAGCCGAATTTCTGTGAAATAAAAAATCCTTTCGGCTTTAGCCAAAGTTTAGCTAAAACAAAAAGGATGATTGATTTTTTATTAAATTCGGCTAAAGCCGCTTCTTTTCCTTAATCCTGTCCACTAGCTTCAGCTAGCGACTATTTATAAAAAGCTAGTAGCGATTTATAAACACTTTTCTCAATTACAGCTAAAACTACAATTTGAGAAGCCGCTCGCGCAAAAGTTTTGACTGCTGGCGGCTCGAATCGATTTCCTGACCGTTTTTCAGCAAAACCGTGTAAGTTCCGCCGGGCATCTGGCTGATTTTCGAAATCATCTCCAGATTAACGAGCGCGCTGCGCGAAAGCCGCACAAACTTGTCGGGCGCAAGGCGCGACTCCAAATCCTTCAGCCGATGGTTGATGACAAATCTTTTGTTTTGCGTAGTTGTGATAAAAAGCAGCTCGCCGTCGGCGACGACCGAGACAATCTCGGAAACGGGAATCAGCAAAATTTCCTCGCCGCGCCTGACCGGAATTCTTTCGAGAAACCGCGGGCGAACAATTTCCGCGTAGCTTTCAGCCGCTTTTTTTAGCTTTTCCGTCTCCGCCGCGCGAAAATCCGTCTGTTCGAGACGCCCGGAAGCGCGCTTCAGAGTTTCCCTGAGGCGCGATTTTTCAATCGGTTTGAGCAAATAATCAATCGCGCTGACCTCAAATGCCTGCACCGCGTATTCGTCGTAAGCGGTGACGAATGCGACGAGCGGCATCTCGGATTTTCCGAGCATTTTAACGACTTCAAGACCGGTAATTTCGGGCATCTGCAAATCGAGCAGAGCCAAATCCGGCTTTTCCCGTTTTATTATTTCGATTGCTTCCGCGCCGTTTTCCGCTTCGCCGACGATTTCCACGTCTTCAAATTCCTGCAAAATCGCCTTCAAAAAAGACCGCGCCGGACGCTCGTCATCGGCAATAACAACTCGAAGTTTGTTCATAAATAATTTCACCAAAGAGGCACGCAGACACAGAGATTTTTTAAAATTTATTCCGCCTATACTGTTCCTACTGATTTAATTTCCTCTGTGTCTCTGTGTCTCGGCAATAAACCCCGCGCCCGAAATCGGGAACTTTATCTCGGCGGTCGTTCCTTTTCCCGTTTCGCTTTTTATTTCGAGACTGGCCGTTTTGCCGTAATACGAACGCAGGCGCTGCTCGATGTTGTTCAGGCCGAGACCGCTTTCGCGCGCTTCGGTCAGTGCTTTTTCGCTGACGCCCGCGCCCGAATCGAAAACGCTCAATCGCAAAAAAACCGTGTCCTTTTCGTTTTCCAGCTTCGCCTTGATGCAAACTTCGCCGCCCGATTTTGCTTTTGAAATGCCGTGTTTTATCGCGTTTTCGACGAGCGGCTGCAAAATCAGGGCCGGAACGCGCGTTTTTTGCAAATCTCGCGGCACTTCGATTTTTACACTGAGGCGTTCTTCAAACCGCGCTTTTTCGATTTCCAGATAATTTTCGATTAAATTTATTTCCTCACCGAGCGTCGAAAACTCGCCGCCCGCGCGCAAAATGCCGCGCAGAAGCTGCGTCAGTTTCATCAAGGTCGAAAACGCTTTTTCCGGCGCGGTCTGAATCAGATAGCCGATTGTCGTCAGCGCGTTAAAAAGAAAATGCGGGTTGATTTGCGCGCGCAGAGCGCGAAGCTGCGCCTCGGTCGCGAGCTTTGAAAATTGCTGCGCGCGGATTTCCTGCGCGTATCTTTCGTCTTCGGCGCGCAAATTGTCGATGCGCCGCGCCGCCAGCAGCGCGACGGCTTCGAGCATCTGAATCTCGTCCGAGAGCAACTTGCGCCCGCCCGCAAAATCGCCGAGATGAATTTCGTAAAACGGCGTTTCGGCCGCCGGCACAAAAATCTCCGCGCTGACCGATGAAAAATTTACTGCCGGCAGCGTCGTGTCGCTTTCCAGAATTTCCGTCCAGCTTACCTTTTTCGCCGTCAGCGCGGCGGCTAGTTTATCGCAAACCTCTTCCAAAACAGCTTTTACGCCGCCGGATTTTTCGATTGAGCGCGCGATTTCCGTTTGCAGCTCTTCGTAATTTGCGCGCCGCAGAATGATTTTATCGACGAGCCAGACGGCGAATTTGTGCAAGTTTGGGTAAGCGAGCGCCGTCGCTATCCAGAGTGCGAGCACGATGACCGCCGCCTGCACATCGTTGCGGTCGTGCGTTTCGTGCCACGCGAGCAGCGGGACGGCGACGTAAACATACAAACCAAAGGCAAGCGAAGCCAGAAGCAGCAGCGATAAAGCGCGTTTGAGAAACAAATCGGCAAACGCGAAACGATAATCCTGAAGCAGAATCGCGAGCGCCAGCGGCAAGGACGATTGATGCGCGACGAGCTCGACGAGCCACGAATTTTCTTCGGCCTGCGAGCTTAAATGAAGCGCCGAAACGGCGAAAATCAGCAGAGCCGTAATCCAAACCGCTTTTTTTTCCAATCGCTGGCGAAAAGCCAGAATCAGCAAGCTGACCAGCAGCGCGAGCGAGCCGAACGTTAAAAATCGGAGAGCCAAATCCGACGGCGCTTTCGCCGCAAAAATTGCCGATTGAAAATGCAGCAGGCTGGCAAAAATGCTCAGGGCGTAAGCCGCCAGCGTGAGCCATCGCAAATTTAAGTTTTCCGAATTTTTCCAGGCCGAATGAACGACGACCGGCGGCAGAAATCCGAGCGCCGAATAAGAAACGGCCAGCAAAACCGGCGAAACTTCGACCGCGCTGAAATCTTTCCAGATAAACACGAAAAGCTCGCCGATGTTCCACAAAAAACCCAGAACGGAGGTCGTCAAAAGCAGAAAATCAAACGAAAATCTTCTTTTCGTGCGCCGGTGCCGCACCGTCATCGCAAACAGCAAAACGTAAAGCATGACGCCGACCGTGAAGCCGAGCAGATTTACGAGCGATGCCGGATTAAACGTGTTCATTAAGAAAATTAAAGCACGAAACTTTGCCGAGCGAAACCGCGTAAGGAAAAGAAAAGGAGAAATTTATGGAAGACAAGAAACTAAAGAAAAAACTGAGTAAAATTCCCGACGTAGACAAAAACGGCGACCCGATTTACAAAATCGACGTCGATTTCGGCAAAAAACACGAAACGCCGAAAAAATCCGAAAAGAAAGATTAATCGAAACACGAAAATCGCGTGGCGACCATTTTGATTTAATCTGCTTTTAAAGTTTCTTTCAGCTCGATTCGGCCGGAAGCATTTTTAGCGGCGACGATTTTGAGCGGGATTTCCCATTCGAGCGTTTTTATCAGGCAGACGCCGGTGTTGTCTTCGCGGCAGTAATAGACGGTTAGTTTTGCTTTCATCACGCTTGCGCCTTTTTTGGCGGCTCGAAAAGGAATCGTCAGCGGAACGCTTTTGTATTTTCCGGCCGCGCTCGCTATCTCTATTTTGCTCGCCTTCCCGACAGTGATTTCATAACGATTCGGCGCGTTTTGGTTCAAATGATAGCCTTCGGGAAATTTTAAATCGAAAACCAGAGAGCTTGCGGCTTGCGCATTTACTTCCTGCGCCGGAAATTTTATGACCGAAAGATTCGGCGAAAAGGTTTCAGTCTCAACCTTTGCAGGCGGCGTCAGACCTTCGATTTTGAGCGTCGAAACCGTCTTCGTTTTCAAATCGACGACGCGAATCGCGTGATTGTTCGTGTCGGCGACGTAAAGCTTTCCGCCGGCCACGCTCAAACCCGCAGGCTCGTAAAATGTCGGCGTTTTTCCGTCCGTCTGGCCTGATTTGCCGCTGCCGAGAAATGTTTTCACGGTTTGCTTGGACGGGTCGAGAATTTTGATTTTGTGATTGTATGTGTCGGCGACAAAAACGCTCCCGTTGTAAAAAGCGACGCCGAGCGGATGCTGGAGACGCGCTTCCGTGCCCTCGCCGTCCTCATCGCCGAAAATAAACAAATCGCCGCCGACCAGCGTTTCGACCGACTGCTTTCGCAAATCAATTTCGCGGATAATATTCGATTCGGCGTCGGCGACAAACAGATTTTTGCCGTCAAACGCGATGCCCGAAGGCTGCGCGAAGGACGACGCGCTCAGACCGCCGTCGAGACGCGCTTCCGCGCCCGTTCCGGCAAACGGCTGAACGGTCTGCTTTTCAAAATCGAGCTCCCAGATTTGATGCGTTCCGGCCATCGCGATATAAAGCGAATTCCCCGTTTTGACCAAATCCCAGGGCGAATTAAGCTCGGCCGTTTTCAGGCTGCCGCCGGTCGCGCGCCATTCGGCCTGTTTGCCGTTTCCGGCAATGGTTTCGACAGTTTTTTTCTGCAAATCGACGCGCCGAATCGCGTGATTTTCCGTGTCGGCGACGTAAAGCATCTCGCCGTCGAGCGCCAATCCCTGCGGATGATAAAAGCTCGCGTCGGCGTAACCGCCGTCGGCGAGCGCCGTTTTGCCGCTGCCGATTGTGTCGAGCAGTTTGCCGTTTAAGTCGGTAACGACGATGCGGTTGTGGTTTGAATCCGAGATAAAAAGCCGATTCGATTTGGCATCGGCCAAAACTTTGCCGGGAAAAGCGAGCGGCAAATCGCCTACCTTTGCTTTTTCGAGCGTGAATTTGAGCGGCTGCTCGCGCAGAACGCCTTTGCGACGGAAATCTTCGACGGTTTGCGCAATCTGCGCTTCGATTTCGGCGGCCTGCCCTTCGCCGAACCAGCGCTGGACGATGTAGCCTTCCGGGTCAATCAAAACGAGCCCGGGATAGGCGATGATGCCGTAGGCGTTCCAGATTTTAAAATCGGCGTCGTTGACGACCGGATGCTCGATGCCGTAGCGCAAAATTATCTTCCGGATATTTTCCGTCTCGCTCTCGTTGTCGAATTTCGCCGAATGAACGCCGATAATGACGAGCTGGTTCGGATATTTTTCTTCTAATTTCTTTAAATCGGGAATGATGTGAATACAGTTGATGCAGCCGTAAGTCCAGAAATCGAGCAGCACGACTTTGCCTTTGAGCGCGGCGAGCGAAAGCGGTTTTTCAGTATTCAGCCAGCCTTTTCCGCCGGCGAGCTCGGCGGCGCGAATCTTTGTCTGCGCTAAAGTCGTCTTTAATCCAAACGTAGATAAAAACAGGATGGACAGAATAAACAGGATATTTATTTTTAGTAAAAATCGAGTCTGATTGCTTGAAAACAACTTAATATTTACCGAATTAATCCTGTCCATTCTGTTTGAATTTCCTTTATAAAATTACCATTTGACCGTGCCTTCTTTGGATTCGTCAATCGAGGCGATTTGGATTCCTTCGTCGTAAAAGAAAATCTTCATCTGGTCGAACAGAAATTCGTGCGAATCGGGATTTGAAACGTCGAGACCGAAATGATTGATAAGCTGTTTTTGCTTTTGCAGCCATTCCGCCCAGCAGTCCTTGCAGATTTCCGTGCCGATTTTCTGTCCTAATTCGGTCGGAAAAGGCGCAAAACCGAGCGGCTCGTTTTTCTGCCCGCAGCGCGCGCATTTAAATTTATCACTTGAAAATAAAGCCATAATTTTAGAAAACTCCTTTCGGAAATTTTATCATATAGAATTAATACGCTAATCCAAAAACCGCGAAAACTTCCGATTCGGAGCGTAAACGCCCACATTCAGCGCCGAAATCGTAAAATCAAAGCGGAATTTTTCGATTCGGAACGGAAAGACTCAAAATCACGGCGGAATTTTTAGATTCAGAGCGGCAGACCGAGATTCAGAGCGGAATTTTTCGATTCAAGGCGGAATTTTCGCATTCAGCGTGGAATTTTCAGATTCAATACAAAATCTTTTGCGTGAAACGTTTTTTGCCTTTTACTTTTTACTTTTGCCTTAATTTTTCTCCGCCTGCCGAATCGCGTCCAGCACTTCGTCGTCCTTCGGGCGAAATAAACTGATGGTCTGAACTTTGTGATAAGCGATTTTTCCGGTCTTATCAATCACGACGACGCCGCGTGCCGCGCGTCCGGGAAGCCACGATTTGACGTCGTAATCCTTGACGACTTCGCCGGTTTCGTCCGAAAGAAGCTTTAAGGTCAAGCTGTATTTATCGGCGAAACTCTTATGAGATTTGACCGAATCCATCGAAATTCCGACGACTTCCGCGCCCGTCGCCTGATACTGCGACCAATTATCGCGAACCGAGCAAAGCTGCTTCGTGCAGACCGGCGTATCGTCGCCCGGATAAAAAAGCAGAACAATCGTTTTGCCGAGATGCTCGTGCAGACTCCAGCGGTCGCCGTCCAAATCCTTCAACGTAAAATCCGGTGCTTTATCGCCAATTTTCATAATTTTAACGACCTTTGATTTTCTCAAAAATCAAAAATCAAAGGTCTAAGCTCCAAAATCAAATCTCCAACACAAAATCTCGAATATCCTTAAAAGGCTTTTTCGCGTCCGTAAAATCCGGCCGGTAATAATGCGACGCCGATTCATATTCCTGCATAAAGCCTTCTTCAAAGTCTAAATCTTCGAGCAATGCGACGGCTTCGAACCATTCGCGCTCGGAGATGCGGCGCGATAATAAAATATATCGCTCGTCGGTCGCGGCTTTGTTCGTCGCGTAATACTGCGCCATCAGCGAAATCGCGACTTTTGGACTTAATTCGTTTTTTATCCAATTCAGATTCATTTCGATTCCCGCCAAATCGTTCGGCAGAACCAAAAGACGAATCACCAGACCGCGTTTTAATAATTCGTTTTCGTCAAAAACGAGCGCGTCGCCCGTCTGCCGAAACATTTCTTTTATCGCCGCGCGCGCGTGTTTGGCATAATCGCGCACTTTTGAATATTGAAAACCGGCGTCCGAATCGGCGTATTTCAAATCGGGCAGGTAAACATCGACGATTCCGTCGAGCAATTTTAAGACTTCGACCGAATCATACGCGTTTGTGTTGTAGACAATCGGCAGGCGCAGACCGTTTTCCGCCGCGATTAAAATCGCCCGCGCCATCTGCGGCGCGAAGTGCGTCGGCGAAACAAAACCGATATTGTGACAGCCTTTGGCCTGCAGCTCGAGCATCATTTCGGCCAGTCTTTCGTGCGTGATTTCGTTTTTTTTCTGTTCGCGCCACGTTTGCGAGATTTGATAATTCTGGCAGTAGACGCAACGCAAATTACAGTTGCCGAAAAAGATGTTGCCCGCGCCGCGAGTTCCCGAAAGCGCCGGTTCTTCGCCGAAATGCGCCGTGTAGCTCGAAACAATCGGAAGCCTGCCCGAATAGCAGGCGGCGATTTCGTCGCGCAGGCGATTGTTGCCGCAGTCTTTCGGGCAGACGGTGCAGCTTTCGAGCAGTTTTTCGAGCCGCTCGACTCTTTTTTTAAGCTCGCCCGCGCGGTAAAGCTCTAAAAATTTCGGTTCAACCATATAAAATGTCTCGACGGCGCAAATCTATCTTCATTTCGTAAAAACAATCGGCCTCGCTTTTTTATTTTAATTATCTTCTTTTATTCGCTCGATATTTTCGTCGATATTTTTTGCGTAGCGGCTGATTATCTCGCGCGGCACGACCGTTTTGGCGAGCGACCACGTAAAATCCATCTCGACGTTGACCGTCGCCGTCGCCATGCGCGTTTCGCGCAGCATCAGAACGCTTCCGTAAAACAGAAAAAATATGCCGATAATGCCGACCGGAATCGGCGACCAGCGGGCGATATTAAAAATTCCGGCGACGGCAATCGTGACGCTCGTCAAAACAAAACACCCCAATCCGTAATAAAACGCTCCCATCGCACGCTGCAAAATTCTCGAGCGCGTCGTTACTTTATCGAGCAAATTGACGACCGTATCGAGACGCTTTTCGTAGAGCGGGATGTTTTTCTTTTCCTCTATCATGATTAAATCGCTCAGGCGCTGCTCGAGCTCGCGCACGCGGTCGACGACGCGACCGAGCCGGGTCGAAGTCGAAAGCACGAGCGAGCCGGTTGCGGAAATCAAAAGCGCGGGCGTAATCATCGCCGTCAAAAATTCGATGGTCGAATTTAAAACGTTCGGATTGACGTTTATTAAATCGCCGGAAGCCATAAAAGGATTTTAACGCAAAGACGCAGAGACGCGAAGACGCAAAGTAAAATATGTAATCGGCATTAAAAATCTTTGCGTCCTTGCGCCTTTGCGTCTTCGCGTTAAAAATAAATGTTATGAACAAAGCGCAAGGCTCGATAAAAATTCTCCGGCACGAAAGCGAAATTTTGCAAAACAACCCGCTCGGCGACAAATCCGTACGCGATTTATACGTTTATCTTCCGCCGAATTATGAAGAATCAAACGAACATTTTCCGGTCGTTTACTGTCTGACCGGATTTACCGGACGCGGAAAAATGTTTCTCAACGACAGCGCGTTTTCGCCGAATCTGGCGGAAAGAATGGATAAATTGATTGCCGAAAACAAAATCAGGCCGATGATTGCCGTCATGCCCGACTGCTTTACGTATTACGGCGGCTCGCAGTATATAAATTCTCCGGCGACGGGCGATTACGAAGATTATTTAACGGGAGAAATCGTCGAATTTGTCGACGAAAATTTTCGCACTAAAACGGATAAAGACGCGCGTGCCGTGATGGGAAAATCTTCGGGCGGCTACGGCGCTTTGATAATGGCGATGCGCCACGCAGACGTTTTCGGCCTCGCCTGCTCGACGAGCGGCGACGCGTATTTCGAGCATTGTTATCTGCCCGACATCGCCAAAGCTTTCCGCGTGATAAAAGGCGACGCGAAAAAATTAATCGAAAAATTCTGGACGGAAGACGAGAAAAAAGGCAAGGACGATTTTTCCGGCCTCAACATCATCGGAATGAGCTCGTGTTACTCGCCGAATCCCGCGTCCGAACTCGGTTTCGATTTGCCGTTCGACGCGGAAACGGGCGAGATTCTCGAAGACGTCTGGACGCGCTGGCTCGCGCACGACCCCGTCCGGCTTGTGGAAAAATCTGTGGAAAATTTGAAATCCTTAAAACTGCTTTACATCGACGCCGGAACGCGCGACGAATTCGCACTGGATTTGGGCGCGCGGATTTTGTCGAAAAAACTAAAAGATTTTGACATTCCGCACATTTACGAAGAATTCGACGACGGCCATTTTAATATTTCGTATCGCAACGCGCGTTCTCTCGAATTGATTTCCGCGCATTTCGGATAAATCTTGCGAACAACTTCTTTCGCTTCGGATATAATCAAAACAGAGCAGATATGTTTCGCGCCACAAAAAAACTCGGTCAGTACACGCTTGTCAAAAAACTCGCCAAAGGCGGCTTCGGCGAAGTCTGGCTGGCGGAAAAGCAGTCGCCGCTGGTAACGAAAAAAGTGGCGATAAAACTGCCGCACGACGAGCAGGTCGATTTCGAGACAATCAAGCGCGAAGCGCAGCTCTGGGAAGAAGCGAGCGGTCATCCGAACGTTCTGCCGCTCATCGACGCCGATGTTTACGAAGGCCAGGTCGTCATCGTCAGCGAATACATCGAGGACGGCTCGCTGGCCGATAAATTAAAAAAGGAAGGCTCGCTTCCCGTTCGTCAGGCGGTCGAGATTGCCATCGGCATCTTAAACGGTCTCGAATATCTTCATTCAAAAAACATCGTTCACCGCGACATCAAACCGGCTAATATTCTGCTTCAGGGCGATACGCCGCGGCTGGCCGATTTCGGCATCTCGCGCGCTTTGCAGGTGACGTCGGTCAGCTCGAAAATCGTCGGTACGGAAAGCTATATGTCGCCCGAATCGTTTGAGGGCGTGCGCTCAATGCAGACGGACATCTGGTCGGTCGGCATCGTTTTGTATAAAACTTTGTCCGGCTTTCTGCCCTTTATGGGGACGGCTCCGGCCGAGACGATGTATTCGATTTTGACGCGCGAGCCCGAGCCTTTGCCCGACGAAATTCCGCCGCGTCTGCGCGAAATCGTTTTCAAGGCCCTCGAAAAAGACCGGAACTTGAACGGAAATCCGCCGCGCCGTTACCAGAGTGCCGCCGAGATGCGCGAAGATTTGCGTAATTTTCTGGATAATTTTTCCGAAACGGCCGCGCCGTCGGCAAACGAGACTTTCGAGCTTTTACCGGCTGACGCCGAAGAATCGCGCGCAACTCGTTATAAAATGCGGATTCCGCTCAAAAAGAGCGATTCTTGGCAGCGCGTCGGGCAACTAAAGAATTCGCCGAAAGCCGTCCTTTTTCTCGTTTTGGGATTGAGCGGCGTTATCGCCCTGATGTTCGTTTATCTTTTCGGCCGGTCGTCCCTGACCGATTCGCGCGCGTCCGAAGCTTCCGCCGTCGAGCAGACCAGCGCCAATTCCGCCGTCGACGAAAAGGCCGTCAATGCTTCAAAAGAATTCTACCGAGAGGGCGATAAATTTTACAGCCAGAGAAATTATAAAAAAGCGATAGAAGCCTACACCAGAGGAATCGAGCTTAACCCGAACGATTCTGGTCTTTACAACAATCGCGGAATCGCGTATCACATCATGCGCGAATTTGAAAAGGCAATCGCCGACTACACAAAGGCCGCCGAGCTGAATCCGAATCATTTTTCCGCCTACAACAATCGCGGGCTGGTCTATCAGGAAATGGGAAACAAAGAGCAGGCCGTCGCCGACTTTCGCAAAGCGCTCGAACTCGACCCCGAAAACAAACTGGCGAAAGATAATCTGGAAAAGATTCTCAAATAATGAAAGACGGAAAATGGATAATTGAAAATATTTTTTCTTTCACTTTCAATTATCCATTTTCCTTTTTCTGGTTTTCTCAACTTCCGCGCTCATTCTGCCGGTCAGCATAAACCACATCATTTTGTAATCTGAGATGAACGACCAGAGCGGATATTTGAAGGTTGCGGGCTTATTGTGTTCGACGAAAAAATGCGAAATCCAGGCAAAAGCGTAGCCGGTGACGAGACACAGCGGAAAATAATACCAGGTGCCGCGCGCGACGAACCAGACGAGCAGCAGAATTCCGAGACTCGTCCCGACAAAATGCAGAATTCGGGTTAAGGGCCGGCTGTGTTCCTGCACGTAAAAGTCCCAGAATTTCGCGTAATTTTCGATTCTCGCCTCACTCGTCGCCATAAATTTTCACCTCACAGCCGAAATTAAAATAACCGGCGCAAATAATCCGACGACGCCGGAAACAGCAACGACGATAAAACCGCCGCGATTTTCATCGTCAAGCTCTACGAAAACAAGTGCGCGTAAATCTCCTCTGAAACAGGCTCGACGCTTGCCAGCGCGAGATTTTCCTCGGCGTGCCGCGCCTTGCTCACTCCGACGAGCGCCGTCGTCACGTTCGGCGTCGAGCGCACGAATTGAATGCTCGTCTGAGCGTCGGTTTCGAGATTCCCGAAAGTCGCGCGCATATTTTCGGTCAGATTCCGCGCCAGTTTTCCCTGCAAAATGCTCGCGCTGACCATCACCGAAACGCCCAGCTCACGGGCCGCGTCGATGGTCGAAAAAGCGCGCCCGCCGACGGCCTGATTCCGCAAAAGATAAGCTTCGGGCATCGCCAGATTAAACGGCAGCTGAACAAAGCGAAATCCGTGATTTTCGCCGCCGACCTGCCGCGCGACGTTTACCATTCTTTCCAGCGAATGATAGCTCGCCTCGTCCGGCGCGGCGCGAAAACCGTTCCAGGTCGCCGCACCGTAAAATTGAATTTTTCCGCCCGCGCGAATTTCTTCCAGTTTTTCAAACGCCTTCGCCAGACGCGCTTCAAACGTGTATCTGTCGATTTCGGCGAGCTGCGATTCGGGATTGTGAATATAAAAAACGTCGATGCCTTCAATCCGCATATTCGAAAGCGACCGGTCAATCTGGCTTTCGAGATATTTCGGCGTCATACAATGACTTCCGCCGACCAAATCGGCAAAATCGGCGATGCCTTTCCGAACAAAATTTTTCTCGAAATACTCGCGCACGCTGCGCGGCGGCTCGCCGTCGAAGGGCAGATATCCGCCTTTCGTGCAAATCAGAAACTCGTCGCGCGAAAAATCCTTTTCCCGTAATTTTTCCAAAGCTTCGCCAATGTTTCGCTCGCTTCTCTGAAAACGGTAATTCGCCGCCGTGTCAATCACGTTTCCGCCCGATTCGGCAAATTTGACGATTGCTTCGACGTAATTCGCATCCGTCTGCGCGTCCCAGTTCCCGAGATATGTACCGATGCCGATTGAGGAAACGGTCAGTCCCCGCGCCGCGCGAAAATGGCCGCTCGCCGCGCCTGGAAATCTTCCCGCAAACTTTTTCGTGCCTTCGACGGTAGCAAAATTTTTGTTCATTATTTATCGACTAGCGGCGGTATTTTGTACTTATCTCAAACCATAACACAAGCAAAAAAGCGGCGAATAAAAAGTGATAGACGCCGAGTATTCTAATTATTAAATCAGCATATTTTCCATTTTGCCAGCTGCTCCGGGAAGATGGATATCTCCTGAAATACTCCAGGACGGTTTCCGGGAAAACCAGGAGATAAGTTCCTGAGACAAAAAGAAATACCGAATAAAAATAAACAATATAATTCGTCATTTTTGATAAATACTCGACGGCTTATCAAACTATTTTTTCGACAATCCCGACGATTTTTCGCAAACCTTCGGCATCGGTTTCGGAAAAATCGTTCAATTTGTCGCTGTCGACGTCGAGAACGCCGAAAACTTCGCCCGTTTTATCAAAAATCGGCAGGACGATTTCGGATTTCGCCGCCGAGCTGCACGCGATGTGACCGGGAAATGCGTCGACATCCGGGACAATCACCGTTTTGCGCGTCGTGTAACAGTGACCGCAAACGCCGCGCCCGAAATCGATTCGGGTGCAGGCAATCGGGCCTTGAAACGCGCTTAACACAAGCTGATTTTCCTTTTTGAGATAAAATCCGACCCAGAAAAACCCGAGCGCTTCTTTGAGCGCGGCCGTCACGTTTGCCAGATTTGCGACCAAATCCGTCTCGCCATCGACGAGCGCGGCAATCTGCGGCGCGATTTCATCGTAAATCTTTCGTCTGTCCGTCGTTTTTGAAAAAGCCAAACTCTCCGCCATAGATTTCGAGTTTATCACAATTTTTTTCACCGCAGAGAACACGGAGAACACAGAGAAAATTAGAATGAGAGGAACAAAACGAACGGCATAATTTTTTCTTTTTACCGCCGTTTATTCCTGGTTGATTTTCCTTCTCTGTGCTCTCTGTGCTCTCTGTGGTAAATTTTAGTTAATGTTAGAAAAGGAACTCGAAATCGCCATCATGCTCGCGCGCAAAGCCGGTGCGAGGATTTTAGAATTTTACGCGTTCGAAATTATCGCCGAAGAAAAATTCGGCGTCGACAATACGAGCGAACCCGTCACGATTGCCGACAAGACGGCGAGCCGCATCATCGTCGAAGGCCTTGCCGAAGCGTTTCCCGGAGACGGAATTTTGTCCGAAGAAGAAACGGACGTCGTTGAGATTCGCGCGTCGCGCCGGCGCGTCTGGATGATTGACCCGATTGACGGGACATGGGGATTTATCAAAAAAGACGGCGATTTCGGCGTGCAAATCGGTCTGGTGGACGGCAACGAGGTGATTGCCGGCGTCGTTTACCTGCCATTTCACGACGAGCTTTTTTACGCCGCGAAAAACTCCGGCTCGTTTTTGCTTAAAAACGGCGAAGCGCCCGAGCGCCTGACGGTTTCCGGTAAAACGAACTTCACCGAGATGAATCTCGCTTCGAGCCGCAATCACCGAAGCCCGCGGATGCATCGAATCATCGAAGATTTTGGCTTTCGGCAGGAAATTCAACGCGGCTCGGTCGGTTTGAAAGTCGGTCTGATTGCCCGGCAAATCTGCGATTTATACATTCATCTGAGCCCGCGCACAAAATTCTGGGACACGTGCGCGCCGCAGATTATTCTCGAAGAAGCGGGCGGGCGAATGACCGACCTTTTCGGCGCGCCGCTTAATTACAACATCGACGACGTGCAAAACCACAACGGCATCTGCGCGACCAACGGCGTCGCGCACGAAGACGCTCTGCTCAAATTAAAACCGCTTTTGACCGAGTTCGGACGCCTCCGCGTAAAAGCGAAATCAACTTAAAATTTATGTCAAAAAATTCACCATTTGATAAATTAACTCCGTTTGTCGCCGAATCGGGCGAGCTCAACGTCGTCATCGAAACGCCGAAAGGCAGCCGCAATAAATACGGATATGACGAACACTTGGGGCTTTTCGTGATGAAAGGCGTGCTTGCGGTCGGGCATTCGTTTCCGTTCGATTTCGGCTTTATTCCAAAAACGAAAGGCGGCGACGGTGACCCGCTCGACGTTTTGATTTTGATGGACGAACCGGCTTTTGCCGGCTGTCTGATACAGGCCCGGCTCATCGGCGTCATCGAGGCCGAGCAAACCGAGCTGGCCGGAAAAGTCGAAAAAAACGACCGGCTTATCGCCGTCGCTTCAAACTCGCGCGTTCACAAGGAAATTAAATCAATCAACGATTTGAACGCGACTTTAGTTGACGAAATCGAGCATTTTTTCGTTTCTTACAACCAAGCCAAAGGCAAAAAATTCGAGCCGAAAGGACGCTCCGGCGCGCGTAAAGCAAAAAGTTTGGTCGAAGAAGGAATCAAAGCTTATAAACAATAAAACTCGCCACAGAGATTTTTAGCCACGAATTACACAAATTATTTTTTCTTTTATTCGTGTAATTCGTGGCTTGTTTCTTCTCTGCGGCGAGTTTTAATTTTATAAATCACGCGGTTTGCAGACCGATTTCAAACGTCGCCTTGTAGCCCTGTTCAGTTTCGGCGAGCGTCAAAACCAAATCACTTCCTCCGCTTTTAAAAATGTCGTCGCCCGCGTTTTTCAGCGTTCTTTGTCCTTTCGCGGCATACGGCGACTGCGCGTGAACTTTGTCGGTGAGCGCATCGTCAAAATAAAGCTGCGACGTAAAATCGTAATTTTGATGGCGAATCTTGAAATGAATATGAACGGTTCGGCCTTCATACCAGCCCGGGTAATTGGTCGTAAAACGCGCGACGCCGTTTGCATCGGTCGTTTGAAAGCCGCGCAGGAATTTTTGTCCGACCGTATTAAAACTCGGGTCTTTGACGTCCGAATAAACGCCCGCCGCATCGCAGTGCCAGACGTCGACGGTCGCGCCTTCGAGCGGCGTGCAGCTGTTTTCGCCGACGTGCGAGACGCGGAACTCGATTTGCAGCGGCAGGCCTTCTTTTATCGCGCCGCTCGCCGCGTCCGTCCGGATGTCCGAGCGATTCAGTTTTTCCTCAACAAAATACGGCCCCAAAGTCTGCGACAGTTTACCGATACACGGCGGCAGACTCGTCGCGGGCGCGCTCATTTTCGCCGTTTCGCCCGCGCAGCCGGCCAGAACGGCAACTCCGGCCGCACCGAAAAGCGCGAGCCAATCTCGGCGGCTCAGTAATTTTCCCATCTTGTCATCGTCATTCATTTTCTAAAACCTCTGTTAAAATCATATGAAAATTATAACGAAAAGGTTGTCGGGAAATTGTAAAGAGTTGGTAAAGGAGAAAATAGAATTGTGAAGACGCTTTTACAGATAGAATTGTCTTTCCTGCACGATTGCCGCGCAGTCTTACTCGCGGCGGATTTACGCTGTCCGGCAGTCGAAAGCTTCGGTTTTGAGTTAAATTTTTCGAGGTCGCCCGCAAAACGCGTATGACGTGAAGGTGAAAATAAAAAAATGATTGTCGCTGGCCGCTTCGTTAAATTCGCCCGCTATCACGCGGCAGGCGAGGCACGGCCCCGGAAATTTGCGCTGTCGCTCACAAGCTCCGATTATGCAAAAAACGCTAAACCGTCGGGACAGTTTCCGATACGATTTTGTCTTTGCGCCGCGCTTTGCGCCACGTCGAAAAGCCTTCTTTCGTCAAACTGATAATCGGTTTGCGATTTTCGAAAAGCAGTTTCAGCCAGGCGCGTTTGTTCATCTGCGGAAAATAAATTCCGCGAAAAAAGAAACGCGAGACGAGATGGCTGATGCGATAGCCAATCGGCTTGTCCTTCAGCAATTCGATGACTTCGGCGTTTCTTTCGGGGCTGTATGACCTCGACCAGGCGGAAATCGTTTCCACGCGCGCTTCTTCAATCGATATTTTGGCGGGCGTATGCGCCATCACGAACGGCGCGAATTCGAGCCAGTGTTTCGGACGCGACAAGCGTCCTTCTTTTTCCAGCCGCGTGTAGAGCGGAGTTGCCGGAAACGGCGTCAGCTGTCCGAAAACCGGGAGTCCGGGCGACCAGCTTTCGATTTGGTCGACTGTCCGCGCGGCGACGCCCTGCGTGTCGTTGTCCATGCCGAAAATAAAGGACGTAATCGCGTAGATATTGCGCTGCGCCAAACGGTCGAGAACTTGTTTGTAATCGGCGGGCTTTGAAAAGTTTTTGTTGACCGAAGCCATATTCTGCGGGTCAATCGATTCCATCCCGATAAAAATCCACTTGCCGCCCGCCGAGGCGATTAAATCGACCAGCTCTTCGTCGCCGAGCAGATTCGCGCTGATTTGCGCTACCCACGGCAGCTGCGCGCCGGCCTCGATAATATCGCGTAAAAGCGATTTCAGACGCTTTTTGTTGATGGCCAGATTATCGTCGATAAAGAAAACGGCGATTTGTCCTTTTTCGCTCCGGGCGCGCGCCTTTAATCTCAATAATTCTTCAATTACGCTTTCGTTCGAGCGAAATCGAATCGAATCGCCGAAAAATCCCGTCACGGTGCAGAACTCGCAGCCGTATGGACAGCCGCGTCCGGTTTCAATCGGCACGACGAAAAATTTTCCCCAGCCGTCGCCCATTTTCGAGAGAAAGGGACGAAAGAATTTCGGCACGAGGCTAAATTGTTCTAAATCGAGAGTTTCCCAGGGAATATGCGGGTAAGGCTGCAGGCTCGGCTTTTTGTCGTTGCCTTTCGAATCGGTTTCGGGTTGGTAAACTTCTTTCAGCTCGCCGCGCGCCGCGTCTTCGACAATCAAAGCCCAGGTTTCGTCCGCTTCGCCGAGCGCAACCGCGTCGGCGTGTTTTGGCCCGCCGTCGCGTCCCAACGCTTCGTCGGGACATTCGGTGACGTGCGGCCCGCCCATCACGACTTTTATTCCGGCTTCGCGCAGAGAATCGGCAAATTGATATGCGCGCGCGACCATTCGCGTCATCGCGCCGATGCCGACCAGCCCGATGTTTTCCTTTTGACAGAACTCGACGAGCTCTTTGCGGCTCATCGCCTTGGCGTTGCCGTCAATTAATACGACTTCATGCTCCTTCGGCGTCAGTGACTGAAGCAGAAACATCCATAGATGCGGCATGAAATTGCGCGTAACGCCGTTATCAGGGTTATAAAGCAGGATTTTCATAATTCTCTTCTTGGTGCGCGCTAATAAGGAACACCAACTTGCTTGTTTAGAAATTTTGCTGCGGCCAATTAAGTTATTTTCGTTTTGCCAAAATTTATCAATCCCCTGATTAATCGCTCGAAAATAGGGTTGTATGATTGTTTATTTATGAGCAGAACAAAAACAAAGCAGGCATAAAAAGAGAGTCTTTTAGCTCAGAACTCAATGCATAAAACGCGATTCTTATTGAAATTAACTATATCACACTATGTATGCCAGATAACATAGGGATTTTGATTTGATGGAAAAAATGCGGGATGGATTGTAATAATTGTGTAATAATTAAAAAACATTTTCATTTGCCTGGTGTTTATACTCGCATTTTTTCGTTCAATTGGCTATTTCAGAACAGCACTTTTTATCACTTTGAAAAATAAACTGTCGGGCAGAAGCTTGCGCGCCGACAAAACCATTTTCGAATTTACCGGATAGCGCATTTTCGCCGAATTGTCGGTGACGGCTTCGTAAATTGTTTCGGCGACAATCGAGCCGTCCGGTGCGTCTGCGCCCGCTTTCTGCATGTTCGGCATCGCGCGGGCGATAAAATAATCGTAATCGGTCAGGCCTTCCTTTTTGGTTAAATCCATCGAACGCTCGTAAAAATCGGTTTTAATCGGCCCCGGCTCGATGATTTTGATGCGGATATTAAATTGCTCGACTTCGTATTGCAAAGCTTCGGAAAAACCTTCAACCGCCCATTTCGTCGCGTGATACAGGCTGTAGAGCGGAAACGTGATGCGGCCGCCCATCGAGGCGACGTTGACGATAATTCCCTTTTTCTGCTCGCGAAAATAAGGCAAAATCTCGCGACAGACGTTCATCACGCCGAAAACGTTGGTCTGAAACTGGCGCTCGATTTGCTCTGCGGACGCCGCTTCAAACGCGCCGACAAGACCGTAGCCCGCGTTGTTGACAATCGCGTCGAGGCGTCCGAATTTTTCGTGTGTCGCGGCAATCGCGCTCTTTATCGAATCCGGGTCGGTGACGTCCAGCCGCAGACATTCGATGTCGGCGATGCGCTGCAAATCTTCGGCCTTTTCGGGCGCGCGCATGGTCGCCGCAACCTTCCAATTTTTTGTTTGAAAAAGCTTGGCCGTTTCTTTACCGATGCCGCTCGACGCGCCGGTGATAAGTATGACTTTATTCATAATTTGTAAATAGTAAATCGTTAATTGAGAATAGTAAAATGAGCTTTGAGCTTAGATTTTCAAAGGCCGAAAATCTAAGCTCAAAGCTCATTTTTTACAAAAAATCTGCTATAATAAACCTATGAAATTTCTTCACATTTCCGACGTCCATCTCGGCTGCACGCGGTATCAGCTAAACGAATCTCCGCGCGATTTTTTCGACGCCTGGATTGACGTTTTGCAAAAATACGCTATCGGCGAAAAGGTCGATTTCGTCATTATGTGCGGCGATTTTTTTCATAAAAGAAACGTTCCGCCCGAGACGATGAATTACGCTTTCGCCGGACTTTCGCTCTTAAAAGCCGCCGGAATCCCAATCGTCACAATCGAAGGAAATCACGACCAAAAACACAACGACAGCGATTACAGCTGGCTGCGCTCGCTGGCCAACTGGAATCTTTTGTATCTGCTCGAACCGAAAAAACACGAAGGCCGAATGTCTTACGAAGCGTGGGACGAAGAAACGGGCCAGGGCGGATTTATCGACATCGGCCGCGCGCGGATTTTCGGCTCCGATTGGTACGGCGCGTCGGCCAACTGGGCGATTCCGATGCTGACCGCTGCGATAAAAGAAAATCGGCGGCCGGACGCGTTTCACCTTCTTCTGCTGCACACCGATGTCGAAGGCCACCAGACGCACCCGATTCCGGCTCTCAGCTTGGCCAATTTGAAGGAATTAAAATCCGTTACCGATTACGTCGGACTCGGACACACGCACAAATCTTACGAAATCGACAACTGGGCGTTTAACCCGGGAAGTTTGGAAATTACGAGTATCGACGATTATCGCGAAACGCGCGGCGCGTTTCTGGTCGAAGTCGACGAAGCGAATCAAATCACCGCCACGCACATACGCAATTACCGGCAGCGCCCGTTTCAGCGTCTTTCATTCGATGTTTCCGGTTACGCCGAGACGAAAGATATTACCGAAGACGTGCTGGCGAAAGTCGCGGGCGAAGCGCGGACGGCCGAAGATTATGCGAGCGAACACGGCCGGGAAGTCTCCAAACCGATTATCGAAATCACTCTGCGCGGGCATCTCGGCTTTCCCAATTCGCTTTTGCAGCTCAAGGAAATTCGTGAAGAAGCGCAGAAAATCACCGACGCCCTGCACGTTCGCATCAAAAATCACTCCGCGCCAATCGAATACGCCGTCGCCGCCGATTTGGAAGAAGACGCGAGCCGCGAAAAATTGGAGCGCCGCGTCATCGAAGATTTGATTATCCGCGACAATCGCTATAAAACGCGCGTCGAAGACGTCTCGGAAGCCGTCATCGGCGCCAAACGCATGGCCTTGAGCGACGAAGAACCGGACAAGATTGCGGATTTTATTTCGTTGAAGTTAGCAGTGAGCAGTGAGCGGTGAGCAGAAATTTGATTTATACAAATTAATAAAACAAAAAAGCGCGAGTGAAATTTCACTCGCGCTTTTAGCTTATCTTCAATTTAAAATTCCTTTATCCTTTGTCGATGCCGAGCGCGAGGCCTTTCGTTTTGCCGCGCTTTTTGCCGTATTGCAGAAATTCCTCGTAAGCGTCGCGTTCTTCCCTGCTCATTCTTTGAATCGCCGCGCCGATTAAAAATCTCGCTTCCGAGATATGCTGCCCGACCTGCTCGTATCGCTGCCCGACAATCTGCATCAGAATTTTCCCGCCCGGTAAATCGAGCTCGGCATTGAGCGTCCGGTTTTCGCCGACCAGATAATATTCGCGCAGTCGAATGGCCGAAACGACGAAGGCAATTCCGGTTTTGCTCAAATCTTTCGTTTCGCCCGAAATCGAAAGATACTCGACTGATTTTTGCAGTTTTCCCGTAATCCGGTCGGGCTCAATCCAGATTTTTATCGGAACTTCGTAATTGTGCCGCGTCGAAACCACACGTTCAGTCAGCGATTTATTAAACTTGGCAATCAACTTTCGTAACATTATTTTTTTTGCTGCGTCGGGGGTTTATCCGGCCAACTTCCAGAATAAAACAACTTATAACGCTTTTTCGACAAAATATCAACAGCTATTTTTTATTTTTTCATTTTTTAAGCGATTCGCCGCCGTTGTCGGTGCTCTCCATCCGCGGATTTTTGCCTTCTTCGCCTTCGGCCAAAAACGATAATTTTCCGGTTTTTCCGTAAGTGACGGGCTCGGCCGTCACCGTATATTTCTTTTTGTCGGGCGAAAGCATCAATTTGTAACTGTAGCCCGTTGTGCTTGTGTTTGTTACGTCGGCGGGCACGAAATTGTTTTGAATCAATGCCTGTAAATCTCCGTAAACGCCTTCATTCTGCAAGGCGAAAACCATTTCGGCCTTCATAATTCGCTCGCACATATCTTTAACCTCGTCCTGGCGCGCTTCGATGCGAACGGCGAAAAAATATTTGTTGCCTTCTTTTTTGACGAGCTTTTCGGCTTCTTCGTCGAGCGTCTGAATAATCCAGACATCGCCCTCGCGGCGCAGCTTTATTTGCTGAATCCCGGTTTTATTCGTTTTTATGTCGGGCAGATTCGCCGTTACGGTTGCCTTGTCGCCCGTGATTATCTCGCCGTTTATCTGAATTTCGGCGGGAACTTCCTGCGCCAGAGATTCAAAATCGACCTGCAAATCCTTGAGCTCGGCTTCGGTCAGACCTTCAATCGCCGGACGTAAGTTCGTCAGGAAAATCGCTTCGCGAAAACGCTTTTCACGCAGGTTTTTGTAAAAAGCGCGAACCGTATCGGCGGGCGAATTCGTTTCGATTTTTATTGTCGGCCGCGTTTGTGAATTTTTTGTTACGGTTTGAGTTTTTTCGTCCTGTCTGGCCGCTTCGACGGCGCAGCCGCCGGTTAAAATCGCGCTGAAAATTATAAAAAAGAGAACGCTGAAAAATTTATCGGGCATTTGTCGATGACTCCAATCTGACCTTGAAATTGTGAAACAAAAGAAGTTATTCGTGGAAAACGGGCGTCGGGGAAAGAAAATCGGGGACGCGCCAAAATCATTATAGCGCGTCCGGTATAAAAAGGTAAAACAAAATTTTACAAAATCGGCAAAATTATTTCGATTTTTTGATGGACACGGTTTCTTCTCTTCCGGCTTCGATTTTTACTTTCTGCGCGTCTTTGACGGCCGCGTCGAGCCATTTGAAAAATTCGTCCTGATTTCTGGCGGCTGCGCGCGCGTCAAAGCTGACAATCGCGTATTCGCCCGGAGCGAGCTTTGTTTTAAATTCGCCGTCTTTGTCGGTTCTCACGGTGCGATAAAAACTCGTAATTCTGCGCCGCGCGGCGTCAACCGGAACGAGCGTAAATTCCGCGCCCGCAACGGGTTCTTTCTGCTCGCCCGTAACCTCGCCTTTCAGCGTTCCCGTATCTTTGGCGAGCACAATTTGAACATTTTGCAGCGTTTCGCCCTCTTTTATTTCAAACGGGCCGCCGAGCAAATCGACTCCGCCGGCGGTCGCGCTTTTGACGTAGAAATCTTCTTCGGAAATCTGTACGCTCAGGCGATTTTTTCCGACGATTACGTTTTCGAGCTTAAAATCGTGATTCGTTTTCGGCTGTTTCGGATAATATTCGTCGTAATAATTTCCGATGATGCCCGAAACTGACAGTTTATCCGCTTCGCTTGTCGCCTGAATCGACATCGATTTCGGCATTTCCTGGCTGTTTTCAACCGAAGCGGTGCCGGAAATCGTCGCGCCGTAGCCGAGCTCGACGACGATTTCCGAGACGTCTTTGTCTTCGATAATTATTTCCTGAGATTTTTTCGCGAGCTTTGGCTTTGGCGGAACGTCCCTGTAAGCGTTTGCGTTCGTATTGGCATAGGAATAATTGCCGAGATAATTTTGATACGAGCTTTCGCTTTCGACCGGCTCGACGACGATTTTGTAAGTTCCCTTCGGCAATTCCTTAAACTTCCAGTTTCCGTCTTCGTCGGTTATCGTCGCCTGCTCGCGATTCGTGCCGTTGCCGAAAATCGAAAAAACATCGTCGTCGTCGCCGTTTTTTGTCAAAACGATGCGTGCCTTGACGGACGATTTGTCTTTTGCCGCAACGGTGCGTCCTTCGAGCTTGTATAAATTGCGGCTCGGAATCGTCAGATTTATCTCGGGAATTTCCTGACCCGCGCCGACGTTTATTATCTGTGCGGATTTTGTGTCGAGAGCGTCGGGATAAAAAAACGTTAAAAACGAGCTGCCGCTGAAAATGCCCTCGAACGGGTCGTAAGAGGAGCGCCCGCCGATTTCGCCGTGCGAGACGCTTTCGGTAACTTTGACGATATATTCACCCGCAGGCAAGCCGGAAAAACGATAAACGCCGCGGTCGTCGGTTTGAAAAACCCCGCTCGTCCGCATCGAAAACATCGTCG
Source organism: Pyrinomonadaceae bacterium (assembly GCA_036403235.1). GTDB lineage: Bacteria > Acidobacteriota > Blastocatellia > Pyrinomonadales > Pyrinomonadaceae > JBGTFE01. The sequence goes on from DASWRI010000083.1 coordinate 34,869, forward strand.
AGAGATTCGGAATAACGGTCATGAATTTGTCCTCGACTTTTCTCAGAATCTCAACTCTGACACCGATGGCCGCGTCGCCGTCGTCATACATTATGCGCCCGCCGATTGCGCCGCCGCGCTGCGCCGGAATTTGAACGTCGAGGGCGCTTACGCCGTCAACCGCTATTTTTTCAAAACCGGCAAACGCCTTTTGAAACGCTTCTTTTTCGCCGCCTCTGCTTTTGGCCAGCGAAAAATCGAAAAAAGCGAGCGGCGAGACGACGCCCGGAGCGTTAATAATCGGATAATAAGCGCCGGCGCGGACGTTTTTCATCTGAAAATTGCCGTCGTTGTCGGTCAGAGCCGAAGGTGCTGAGCTCGGCCCGCCTTCGCCGTCTTCGCTCATCAGCATAATCGAAGCGCGCTTGACGGCGCGTCCCGTATCGGCGTAAAAAACTCTGCCGCGAATCGTCGAATTAGCCGGAGGCGTCGGCGTCGGCGCGGGCATCATCTCTAATGACGAATTGGCGACGCGTGTAATTCTATTGGCCGACGTATTGGCGGAAATTCTCGTGGTCAGTCGCGGCGTCGGCGGCGTTATCCGCGGAGCGGCGTTCGCGTTGGCTAATTTCGTCGAATTAGTTTGCAGATAGGCTTTCGAGGTCAGAATCGAAAAGCCGAGCGATAAACCGAAAGCGCAGAGCAAAACTCTGACGACAAAGCCGCGAATATTATTTTCAGGCACCATTTTATACTCCGTAATTTTTAAAAAACTTTTCGCAAAAAGGAAAAAGCCGTTCTGCGAAGTATAATGCAAAACGACTTTTTCGGCTATATTATGCGAAAAATTTACTTCCGCTTTTTGCCCGTAAAGAGCAGCTCGCGCCCGACGTAATAAAGAATCAAAGCGAGAATCCAAAACGGAATCATCGCCAGCCAGTCCGAGTGTCGACCGTCAAAAAACACATTTCCGCGCGCCAGAAAATCCCTGACGCCTTCGGACGAATTGAGAAACCAGTCGTAATTTGCTCCCGAAGGTCTTCCCTGCTCGACCCATTTGGCGGCGTTTTGGACGAGTTTTCCCGAAGACCAGTCGCCGAAGTTCTTCTGCACCGAGGCCAGCGCGGGCAGAAACGCGAAAATGGCAAACAAGATTCCGGCGACCGCCGCACCCGCAATATAGCCCGAAGCAATCAAAACGCCGTTTGATTTGTCGGTTTCGGCGATGATTTGTTCTTCGCTTAAGTTGCGCCGCGCGAGCTTTCGTTTGAGATACAAATCGACCGCCCAGCGAATGGCGCCGCCGACAAAAATCGGCGCGCTCGTCGAAATCGGCAGATAAATTCCGACGGCAAAGGCGAGCGATGGAATTCCGGTCAGCTCGAGCACAACCGCAATCATCGCGCCCATTATCACTAAACCCCAGGGCAAATCTCCGCCCAGAATTCCCTTGATGATATAGCTCATCAAAGTCGCTTTCGGCGCGTCGTAACGCTCGATTTCGTTGTCGTTTTCGTCTTTTTTGATGGCGCCGTTTATCGCCGGGTCGACAAAATAGACGGGGCGATTTTCGTTATCGACCAGATATTTGCCGATGCCGCCGAGAGATTTGTCCGTGTTGTGCCAGACGTGATAGCTGTTTTTGTCGGTTCCGGCGTATTTGCCGGTTTTGACCGATTCCATACGCAAATTTGCGCCTTCTTTTCCGAGCTGGTTTTCGGCGACGCGAAAATTGGCGGAAAAAGCGGTCGGCTCGACTTTTTGATAGAGGGTTTTGGCGTCGTTGAGCCATAACAGCAACGGGCCTAAAATCAAGGCGGAGGCGAGCGCGCCGATTAAAATCGCAACTTGCTGGTGGCGCGGCGTCGAGCCGACGAGGAATCCGGTTTTCAAATCCTGCGAGGTCGTCCCGCCGTTCGAAGCGGCGATGCAGACGATTCCGCCGACCGACAGAGCCGTCACGAAATACGGGTCGGGCGCCGTCCAGCCGAGCGCGAGAAAAATCAGACAGGTAAAAAGAAGCGTCGCGACCGTCATGCCGGAAATCGGGTTCGAAGACGAGCCGACTTCGCCCGTCAGGCGCGATGAAACCGTGACGAACAAAAATCCGAAAATGATAATCAGGAGCGCGCCGAAAAATCCGACTTTCAATGTCGGGATAAACGTGATGACGATGACCAGCAGCAGAATTCCGATGACGACCCATTTCATCGACAAATCCTGGTCGGTGCGCGGAATCGTTCCGTCGTCTCCGGCACGGCTTCCGCGCAAATCGGCGAGCCCCGATTTGAGCCCGTGCCAGATGGTCGGAATCGAGCGCCCGAGGCTTATCAGGCCGCCGGCGACGACCGCGCCCGCGCCGATGTAGAGAATATACGCGTTGCGTAAATCGCTGATGCTCATGTCCTTGATGAGCCGCGACGGGTCGGTCGCGAGCCCGGGCGCGAGCGGCGTCGTCAAACCGTCGCCGAAATATTTAATCATCGGAATCAAAACAAGAAACGAGAGAATTCCGCCGCCGAGCATAATCGACGAAATATACGGCCCGATGATATAGCCGACGCCGAGCAGCGCCGGATTGTTTTCGAGCGAAATCGAGCCGCCTTTTAAGACGTTTTCGGGCATTTCCTTTCCCGGCTCGCCCTTGAAAAAGCTGAAAACATCGACCAAAGTTTTGTATATAAAACCGATGATAAAACCGATGGTGATGATTTTTCCGCCCTGCAGCGCGGCGTCGTCCGTGTCGGCCGTATCGCCTTCATGCGAGGCTTCGCGCGATTCTTTTGATGCGCCCGCTTTGAGAACTTCGGCGCAGGCCGTGCCTTCCGGGTATTTTAGAAATCCGTGCTGGTCTTTTATCAAAGCGCGTCTGAGCGGAATCATCATCAAAATTCCGATAAGCCCGCCGAGCACGGCGACCATCGTCACGCGCCAGAATTCCAAATCGAAGCCCAAGATTAAAATCGCGGGCATCGTCACGCCGACGCCGAAGGCAATCGATTCGCCCGCCGAACCGGCCGTCTGGACGACGTTGTTTTCCAGAATCGTCGCGTCGCGCATACCGAATTTTGAAAGCAGACGAAAAAGCGTAATCGCAATTACGGCGACCGGAATCGAAGCCGAGACGGTCAAACCGGTTTTCAAAACGAGATAAAGCGAGGACGCGCCGAAAATGATGCCGAGAATCGTTCCGACGATTAAAGGAATCGGCGTCAGCTCGCGTATTTTTGCCGCGTCGGGAATGTATGGGCGAAAAACCTTCAAAAATGGATTGTTAGTCATCAAACTAAAACCTCCGAATTTTTCTAAAAGCGCACGGGGAAAGTATTCTGCAAGTAAAGTCTTGGCTTAATTTACCTTGCAAGAAGCGCAATAAGCAAGTCTTTTCAAGAATTTTCACCACGGAGACACAGAGACACGGAGAAAATTAAATTAGTTTTTTTCTACTTTTCGCGCACCCTATGCTAAATTTATCTCATCCTGATTATGAAAAATTTTCTAAAAAACTCCGTGTTTCTGTGTCTCTGTGGTTTATTTTTTTCGCTCGCGATTTTGGCGCAAAAGATTCCCGCGCCCGCCGACGTGCTGGGGTTTACGCCCGGCGACGACAGAAAGCTGGCGAGCTGGGCGCAGACGATTGAATATTTCAAAAAATTGGACGCCGCGAGCGACCGCGTTCGATTCGAGGAAATCGGTAAATCGACGCTCGGCGCGCCTTTTGTTTACGCGACGATTTCATCGCCCGCAAATTTGAAAAATCTCGAAAGATACAAGCGCATCAACCAAAAGCTCGCCGACCCGCGGCTTATCAAAAGCAACGAAAAACTCGCCGCGCAGCTCATCAAAGAAGGCAAAACAATTGTTTTAATCACCTGCGGCATTCATTCGGACGAAGTCGGCAGTCATCTTTCGTCGATGCTCATCGCGCACCGCCTGGCATCGTCAAACGACGCGGAAATTCTGAAAATTCTAAACGATACAATCATTCTGCTCGTGCCTTCCTTAAACCCGGACGGCGTCGATATTATCAAAAATTGGTACGACAAAACTCTCGGCACGCCGTTCGAAGGAACTGAGCCGCCCGAGCTTTACAACAAATACGTCGGACACGACGACAACCGCGATTGGTATGCGTTTACGCAGCTTGAGACGCAATTAACCGTCGATAAAATCCACAACGTCTGGCATCCGCAAATCGTCCACGACATACACCAGCAGGGCGAATTCGGCTCGCGCCTGTTTCTGCCGCCGTATATGCCGCCGGTCGAGCCGAACGTGCCGAAGGAAATCGTCGAAGGCTACACCGAGCTCGGCAATTTTATGGCGCGGGCGATGCGCGAAAAAGGCTTCGAAGGAATTACGACCGATTCGACCTATGACGCGTGGACGCCTTCGCGCGCCTACTCACATTATCACGGCGGCGTGCGGATTTTATCGGAAACCGCTTCGTGCAAATTAGCCACGCCCGTTACGGTTAAATTCGACGATTTGCGAAATGGTTTGGGTTACGACCCGAAAAAGGAAACCGCAAATTTTTCGCCCGTCTGGAAAGGCGGCGAATGGCATCTCGGCGACATCACCAATTATATGACGACGGCCGCGTTCACGCTTCTCAAACACGCGTCGGACAACCGCGAGAAATGGCTCTCGAGATTTTACGCCATCGGCAGAGAAGCCGTCAGACCACGCAGAAGCGGCGAATTGTCCGCTTATGTTTTTGACGACAGAGATGGCCGCTACAGCCCTGAATTCTGGTCGAGCCTAGACCGCGCGGGCGTCGAATACAGAGACGCCGGAAAATTTACATACAAAGGCCAAAAATTCGACAATTTCACCGCTATAATCCAGATGAATCAACCTTACGCGGGATTTGCCAGAGCGATGATTGAATCGCAGAAATATCCGAACCTGCTCGACGAAAAAGGCCAGCCGATTCCGCCCTATGACGTCACGGCACACAATCTGGCTCTGCTGACGGACACAAAATTTGTCGAGGTGACGGCGCCGTTTAATTTCCCCAAACCGCCCGATTTGGGCATCGGCGCGGGAGTCGGCAGCGGAAACACTCTTGGAAGAAGCGGCGTGCGCCGGAAACTGCTTTATAAATCTTACGTTTCGTCGATGGACGAAGGCTGGACGCGTTGGGTTTTCGATAATTATTATTCTCAAATTCAAGACGCCATCGGCGACACGTTCGTCTATCAATCGGTTTTTGACAAACAATTGAGAGAAGAAGATTTGTCTCAAACGGCGGGCGTTGTAATTTTCCCCGACCAATCGCCGAATCAAATCTTAAACGGCTATGCGAAAGGCTCGATGCCCGAAGGATACACGGGCGGCGTCGGCACGAAAGGCGTGGAAAACTTACGAAAATTTGTCGAAGCGGGCGGAACGCTCATATTTTTGAATCGCGCTTCGGATTTCGCCATCGAGCAGTTCGATTTGCCCGTCAAAGACATCACCAAAAATTTGCCGCGCAAGGATTTTTACATTCCCGGCTCTATCTTAAGGACGGAGCTCGATACGACGCACCCGATTGCCAAAAAAATGTCCAAAGAGTCGATAGCGTGGTTTGAAAACTCGCCCGTCTTCGAGATTCAAACCAATCCGCGTGAGCTTACAAATAATTTCCGCGTTATCGCGTCTTACCCGAAAAATCCGAAAGACATCCTGCTGTCCGGCTGGGCTCTGGGCGCGGAAAAAATCGCTGGCAAGGCGGCGCTCGTCGAATTTACCGTCGGCAAAGGAAAGATAATTTTGTTCGGCTTCCGCCCGCAATATCGCGGCCAGAGCGTGGCCACTTTCCCGCTTTTCTTTAATGCGATAGCGGAGTGAATTTTGACACGGAGAAAATTAAAAAAACTCTGCGCCTCTGTGTCTCTGTGGTGAAATTTCCTTAGTGAGCGCCCGGAGGCGGCTTTGTCGCTTTGACGCGTTTGAATAAAAATGCGGCCGGAGCGCAGATAAAGCATAGAATCGCGAGCAGGCGAAAATTGTCGATGTAGGACAAAACCGACGCCTGTTTGAGCAGCATTCCGTAAATCGTGCCGTAAGCCTGCTGGACGGTCGCGCCCGCGCCGAGGCTGGCTTGAATCTGCACGACTCTTTCCTGAAACGCCGGGTCGTATGGCGTCAGATGCGTGGCGAGCGCGGCTTGATGAATCTGCGCGCCGCGCGCGAGAAACGTCGTCATAATCGCGATGCCAATGCTGCCGCCCGAATTGCGCATCAAATTATAAATGCCCGAAGCGTTGCCGATTTGCGCGTTCGAGAGCGTTCCCATCGAAATCGTCGTCAGCGGCACAAAGACGAATCCCATCGCAAAACCGCTGATTATCATCGGGTAAATAATGTTCGTCTGCGCGATGTCGAGCGTGATTCCGGTAAACATATACGTCGAAATACCGAGCACCGTGAAGCCGAAAGCTATCAGATAACGGCTGTCGAGCTTGCCGATGAGCCGCCCGACAATCAGCATCGAAAAAACCGAGCCGATGCCGCGCGGGCTGACCGCCAGACCGCTTTCGACCGCCGGATAACCGAGCAGAGTTTGCAGAAAAAGCGGCAAAAGCGCGGTCGAGCCGTAAAGCACGACGCCGACGCAGGCAATCATCGCCGACCCGACCGCGAAGTTGCGATTGATAAAAACGCGCAAATTGACAATCGGTTCGTCCGTCCCGAACAGCTCCCAGAAAACAAAGGCGAGTAGCGAAAAGACGGCCATCGCGGTCGTAAAAACTATCGTCCCGGACGAAAACCAATCGCGCTGCTGTCCCAAATCGAGCGTCAGTTCGAGCGCGGCGAGTCCGAGAGCCATCAAGCTGAAGCCGATATAATCGATGCGGCCGGGCTTCTGGTCTTTGACATACGGCGGGTCTTCGACAAACATATTCGCCATAAACGCGGCGAGAATTCCAATCGGCAGATTGATGTAGAAAATCCAGCGCCACGAATAATTATCCGTAATCCAGCCGCCGAGCGTCGGGCCGATAATCGGCGCGACGACGACGCCCAAACCGTATAAAGCCATCGCCGAGCCGCGTCTCTGCGGTGGAAAGCTTTCGAGCAGAACCGACTGCGCAATCGGCTGCAGCGCGCCGCCGCCCGCGCCCTGCAAAATGCGCGCGACAATCAAAAGATTGATGCTCGTCGCCGCGCCGCACAGAGCCGACGCCGCCGTAAAAATGATGATGCAGGTGATTAGGAACTTTTTGCGCCCGAAAACGGTCGTCAGCCAGCTCGTCGCGGGCAGAATAATCGCGTTGGCAATCAGGTAGCTCGTCAAAACCCACGTCGCTTCCTCGGTCGAAGCCGAGAGATTGCCGGAAATGTGCGGCAGGGCGACGTTGGCGACGGAAGTGTCGAGAACCTCCATAAACGTCGCCAGCATTACCGACGCGGCAATCAGCCACGGGTTAAAGCTCGGCTTCCATTCCTGATGTGAGTTACCGTTTGCCATTTTAATCAATAAAATCAGCCACGAATTACGCGAATAAAAACAAAATTAATTCGTGTTATTCGTGTAATTCGCGGCTAAAAATTTTATCTAACTTTCACGCGCGGCTCGACCGACATTCCCGGCACGAGCAGGTGAACTTTGTCGGGCGGTTCGTTAAAGACGATTTTGACCGGAATTCGCTGGACGACTTTGACGTAATTTCCGGTCGCGTTTTCAGACGGCAAAACGCTGAAACGTGAGCCGGTTCCGGCTTGAAAGCTTTCGATTTTGCCGTGAAAAGTCTCGTTCGGATAAGCGTCGACCGAGATGTCGACCGATTGTCCGACGCGCATCAGTTCGAGTTGCGTTTCCTTGAAATTTGCCACCACCCAGACTTCGTCCGATTGCGAAATCGCCATCAAAGGCGCGCCCGGCTGGACGAATTGGCCTTCCTCGATGGTTTTGCGCGTGATATAACCGTCGTCGGGCGCGTAAATTTTTGTGTAGGAAAGCTCAAGTTCGGCCTGATGAACGGCGGCTTGCGCCTGCTCGATGGTCGCTTCGGAAGTCCCGACCTGCGTTTCGCTGACGGCGATGCGCTGCGGCGCGGCCGCGGCGTCTTCGAGCCGTCCGGCGGACTCGCCGACCTGCGACTCTGACACGTTTATCTGCGCGAGCGCCTGACGATAATTTTCCTGCGCCGTCGCGACACCCGACTGCGCTTCGTTAACGCGCGACTGCGCGACGTCGATTTGTTTTCTCGCTTCATTCGCCTGCGCCTGCGCCGTTTGCAGCGCGTTAAGCGCCTGGTCGAGCAGTTGTTTGGAAATGTCGCCGGTGTTGTAGAGCGTCAGACGACGGTTGTATTCCTTCTGCGCTAAAGCCAGATTTGCTTCAACCTGCGGAACTTGCGCGCGCGTCTGCGCCAAAGCGGCCTGCGCCGTTTTGACGGCGTTTTGCGCCTGCCGAATCTGCGTCTGCTTGGCGTTGGCGGCGACCTGTGTCTGCGAGACGTTGCTGCGCGTCGTCTGGACGTTCGAGCGTGCCTGCGTCTGGCTCGCTTCGGTCGTTTTTCTGGTCAAATCGACGTTCGCCTGCGACTGATTGCGCTGCGCCTGCGCCGCCCGAAGCTGCGCCTGCGCCTGTTCGAGACGCAGTTCGTAATCTTTCGTATCGAGCTCGACGAGCAGCTCGCCCTTATGAACGAACTGATTTCCGCTGACGTAGATTTTGCTGATATAGGCCGAGATTTTCGGGCTCACCTGCACGATATCGCCTTCGATAAAAGCGTCGTCGGTCGATTCGAACTGCCGCGCGTAAAGCCAGTAGATTAGCCCGACAACGGCGGCAACCAGCAAAACCGCGCCGCCAATAATCAACGGTTTTTTGTTTCGCTTCTTTTTCGGCCCGGCTTTTTCTTCGCCTTCCGTCGTTTCGGTTTCTTCCGAATTATCTTCCGTGTGTTCGGGAGCGTCTCTGGTATCGGTTATTTGAGAATTTTCCTTTTCTTCCTCGTTTCCCTTGTTCTGATTTTCCCGCCCGCTTGTTTCTTCAATTTTTTCACTCATTACTAAATCTTTTAAAAGTAAGTGTTTACTTACTTTCTGTTATCGCACTTTCAAACTGCTTTGTCAATCGGCTCTCAAACCGCATAATTGAGGCGCTGAAAAGCCGATATGTTACCAAAACTTTTTATGCTATGATGACGTTTTGCCATAAATAGATGACTGAAAACATACAGACAACGCGCCTCGAAAACGGCCTCACCATTCTCACCGACCGAATGACGGAAGTCCGTTCGGCGACGCTCGGATTCTTTTTTAATAAAGGCTCTCGGCACGAGCCCGACGAGCTGAACGGCATCTCGCATTTTATCGAGCACGCGGTTTTCAAAGGCACGAAAAAGCGCTCGGCGCTCGACATTGCGATTGAAACCGACCGGCTCGGCGGCAATCTCGACGCTTTCACGATGCACGAAGAAACCGGATTTGCCGTCAAAGTCGTCGACCGGCAAATCACGAAAGCCTTCGATTTGCTCGCCGATATGCTCACCAATCCGCTTTTTGAGGAAAAGGAGTTAAAGCGCGAGCAGCGCGTCATCATCGAAGAGATAAAGATGATTGAAGACGCGCCCGAAGAATTTTTAAGCGAGCTTTTCGCCGAAAAGCTTTTTCCGAATCACCCGCTCGGTCTTTCGATTGCCGGAACGCCGAAAACCGTCAGAAAATTTAACAGCGAAGTTACGCGCGCCTTTCACAAAGAAGTTTTTCAGCCCGAAAATCTAATCATCGCGGCGGCCGGAAATCTGGAACACGCGCAGATTGTCGATTTGGCCGAGAAATTTTTCGGTCAAAAATCAAAGGTCGGAAGTCAAAAATCGGAAAATGTTGATTCTCCCGAGATTTCCGCGCCGATTCTTATCAAGCGCAACAAAAATCTCGAACAGGCGCACATTATCATCGCCACGCCTTTTGTCGATGCCAGAAGCGAGCGGCGCTACGCGGCGGACATTCTGGCAAACACGCTCGGCGGCGGAACTTCGAGCCGTCTGTGGCAGAAAGTGCGCGAGCAGCGCGGGCTGGCTTATTCGGTCGGCGCGAGCGCGGTGATGTTTCTCGACTGCGGTTTTTTCTCGATTTACGCCGGAACTTCGCCCAGGCAAACCGAAGAGATTCTGGACATTTCGTTAAGAGAAATGCGCTCGATTGTTCGGGACGGCATCACGCCGCAGGAATTAGAGCTCGTCAAACAGCAGTCGGTCGCGTCGATTCTGCTCGGACTCGAAGATTCGAGCGTGCGCGCCGGAACGCTCGCGCGGCTCGAGATGCTTCACGGCCGTCAGATTTCGCTCGAAGAAACGCTTTCCCGCATCGAATCCGTGACGATTGAAGAAGTCCAGGATTTGGCGAAAGAATTTTTCCGCACCGAAAAAATCGCTTTCGCCGCGCTCGGAAATTTGAACGGGCTGAAGATTAAGCGCGAACGACTGGAAGTTTGAAACCGCAAAAAACGCACGAATTTAATTTCATTTTCGCCGCAGTTCGTGTATTTTGAGTTTCAATGCAAAATCTGAATCTCAAAAAATTCTTTCTCTACCTGCTGATAAGCTCGGTTGCGCTCAGCGCCCTGCTCGGCATCGGCGTCATTCTTTTCGGCAATTTCAGCGATTTCGAGATAAAAATTCTGCTGACGACTTTTACCGTTACGTGCACGAGCATTTTGGGACTCGCCTGCGGCGCTTATCTCGAAACAAAAGGCGGGAAAATTTTGCCCGCCGGCGGAATCGGGTTTGCGCTTTTGTCGGCGATTTTATGGATTTATCTTATCTGGGGAAGCGGCGGACACGAAGAAACCATCTTCAAAATCGCCGCTACGTCAACGCTTTCGGCCGTTGCCTGCTCGCTCATCTCTTTGCTTTCAATCGCGCGTCTCGAGCCGAGATTCATCTGGTCGCGCTATGCGGCGCACATTTCCGTCTGGAGTTTGGCGGCAATTCTGGTGTGGCTGACGTGGGCTGAAAAAAATCAGCCTTTCGAATTGCTGCCGCGAGTTATCGGCATTTTATCAATCATCGTCGCGGCTTTGACGATTGTGACGCCGATTTTTCACTTTCTCGGGCGGCAAACGCCGGAGACCGAAGACATCGACGCGGAAATCGCGCGTCTGCGCCGGAGAATTGCGGAACTGGAAAATAGAAAGGCGAAATTTCCCGCGCCGGAAACTGAATAAATCGTAAAAAAATTTAATTTTTATATGGAATCGGGTCTTTCTCGCCCGCGCGCTCAAAACCGCGCAGGCGCAGGGCGCACGAATCGCACCCGCCGCAAGCTAAATCTTCGCTTTTGTAGCACGACCAGCTGAGGCCGAGCGGCGCGCCGAGCTCGATTCCCTTTTTGACGATTTCCGCTTTTGAAAGATGAATAATCGGCGTCCGTATAGCGATGCGCGTTTCGGGTTTCGTGCCCGCGTCAATCGCTTTTTCAAACGCCGCGTAAAATTCCGGCCGGCAGTCCGGGTAGCCGCTCGAATCTTCGGCGACGGCTCCGATATAAATTCGCTTCGCACCCAGAACTTCCGCCCAGCTCGCGGCAATCGAGAGCATATTCGCGTTGCGAAACGGAACGTATGAAGTCGGGATTTCTTTTGATTCGAGATTCGCGTCGGCGACTTCGATTGCCTCGTCGGTCAGGGACGAGCCGCCGATTTTTGTTAAATATTCAATCGAAACGTCGAGACGTTTTTCGACTTTGTAAAAATCGGCGATGTCGCCGAAAGCTTTCCGCTCGCGCCGTTCGGTTCGCTGACCGTAGGAAACGTGGAGAAAGGCCAATTCTTCGTTTTCCTCTATCGCAATCGCCGCCGTGACGCACGAATCCATTCCGCCCGAGACGAGACAGACGGCGATTTCGGATTCCGGGTTTCGGATTTCGGGTTCGCTCATAAATCTTCGATTAAAATGAGTTTTACAAAAGGCGTTACCGGAGGCGCTTTATGTTTACTGTTTTCATTTTCCGATATAAAAAGCACTTCTCCCGCCGCGTAATTTAAAGTTTTGCCGTCAAAATCGATTTCAAGCTCGCCTTCGAGAACCAGGCCGACGTGATTTTTGACGCACCAATCTTCTTCGACAAAATCTTCGCCGAGCTCAAGCAGACGGATTTGCCTGCCGTTTTGCCGGAAAATCTTAAACCGCGCGCCGCCGGACGCGTTTTCCCATTCCAAATCGTTGAAATTAACTTTGAATCGATTTTCCAAATTGCTTCAAACTCCATGAACGTCCGCGCCCCAGATATATTTATGAAGCTGCAAATTGAGCCGGACTTTTAAATTGCTCTGCGAAATCGCCCCGGCAATTTCCGGTAAGTTTTCCACGCCGAAAACGGGCGAAATCAAAATGGCCCGCGCGCGGTTTTCCAAATCGTATTCGCGGATGATTTTCTTCGCAAATTCCCAGTCGCTCAAATCATTGACGACAAATTTCACCTCGTCCTTTTCGGCGCGCAGGCGCTTGAGATTCGGCCAGTAATTTCTTTCGGCTTCGCCCGAGGCGGGGCATTTTACGTCCAAAATCACATTCGCGCGTTCATCGACTTTTTCAATCGAAACAAAGCCGCCGGTTTCGATTAAAACTTCAAATCCCCCGTCGCAAAGCTGTTTGATAAACGAAAAGACGTTTTTCTGCGCGAGCGGCTCGCCGCCGGTGACTTCGACTAAATTGCAGCCGAAATTTTTTAAACGGGCAAAAATCTCTTCAAAGCTCAACCGCTCGCCGCCCGTAAAAGTATAGACCGAATCGCACCACACACAGCGCATCGGGCAGCCCGTCAGACGCACAAACGCGCACGGCCGCCCGGCGTGCGTAGACTCGCCCTGAATCGAAAGAAAAATTTCGGTAATGCGCAGCGAAGACATAAAATTTAGCCACGAATTACACGAATAACACGAATCAGAAACAAAAACAATTCGTGTAATTTGTGTAATTCGTGGCTAAAAAAGCCCGAACCAGTGATAGGCATGCAAAATTTCGCCGATGCCGAACGATGCGAGATTGGCCAGAATAATCACAATAAAACATCTAACCCAATCGCGCTTTTCAAGCAAATTTCTTCCGCGAAAGGCGAGCCAGAAGAAAAAACATTCGCCGATTGGCGCGAAAGTTTCGGCGACCGTTATATAAAGCGTCTGCGAAATCGGCAGCAAAAGCGGAGGTAGAACGAGAATAACGATTGGATACGTGCAGGCCGTCAGCCAGACGCCGCACGCCAGTTTTTGTTTAAAACTCAATTTCGGCGAAAGCCCGACGAGCAGAATCGGCGTTTCAATCAAAATCGTCGTCAGATAACCAATCGGCAGAAAATACCAGAGATAATTAAAAGACGCGGCCTGCGTCTGAACAAAATCGATGTCGTCGAAAAGAAACATTTATTTAGTGGATAGTTGATAACTGATAGTAAAAAGAACGAACTGTTCATTTTCCACTATCAGTTATCAGCGAATCAAAGCATCTTTATCAAAAACGGAAATTCGGCTAAAACGTGCGCCATGGCAAATGCGAAATAAACGTCGCGCGTCGCGGTGTAATTTACCGAAAAGCCAAGCCACAGAGCAAAAACGAGCAAAACGCTTGCCGCCATCAGCGCCAAAATTAATTTCGGAAATCCGTCTTTGTTTGCGTAAAGCGGAATTTCCTTTAACTTCCACGGCACGGCGCGAAAATCGGCGAGCGGAATCAGCAAAATCCAGACGGCGTAGTGAATCGTTTCGAGAAAAACGTGCGTAGCGACGAGCAGATGCGTCGAGACTCCGGGCAAAATCCGGCTTCCGGCGTGCTGCGAGATGCGCCAGAAAAGCGTCGTGTCTTCCTGTAAATTCGGCTGATTCGCCAGCGCCAGCCATAAAACAATCAGAAAAATTGGTATCAAAGCGAGACAGACGTGATACGCCCGCAGCCATTCCTTGCGCGTTCTGCGAATCTGGCGCTCGAGAAACCACATCGCGACAAACGGATGCAGATAAACCATCGAAAGACTCCAGTATTGCGGCGCGAGCCAGACGAGCGCGGCGAGCAGAAACGCGGCGGCAAACGCCAAAGTCCAGTCGGTTTTCGGCTTTTGCCGACCGCGTATGTAAAACAAGATTCCGAGCCAGAGGACAAAGGCCGTGTTCCAGACGGAGACGGCAATTTGCCACCCGTCCGCGCTCCACAGCCAGTTTCCGCTTTCAAAATAAATCGTCAGATAAAAAACGGTCAGCACAATCACGCCGCCGATGCCCAACGTATAAAACAAACCGGATTTTCCCCAGCGGACGGGCATTCGCGCGGCGAAATAGCGAAACTCCGTAAAATTGTGAACGCCCGCGAAAAGAAAAATCGTCATGATTGACGCGTTAAGCGGAAAGCTGCCGATAAAGACGGCCGCCAAAGCGCAGCACGCGATAAAACCGAACGCAAAAAGCTGCGCGCCGGTAATTTCAAATTTTGCTCTCTGAATTTCCTGCATAGCAAAACGAGTAAATACTGAAAAGTGAATAGCTTAGGAAGTTTTCCTTCACTTTTCACTATTCACTTTTCACTAAATTACTCTTCCCGGTTCGGTTTAGTTTCGCTTGGCGCGTCGGGCACGATGAGCTGGATTCCATATTCTTCGTCGGTCGTCTCAACCTTGATTTTGCCCGAAGCCTGGCTGTATTGATGGACGGCGTCGCTAAAGATTTTGCCCGTGATGCTGCGCGCTTCGGGCGGCGGGCCGACGTTGGCAAAAGCGATTGTCGCAAACGCTCCGGCGAAAAGCAGAATCGCTCCGACGGCGATTGTTTTGTTTGTTTTCAAATCGCTTTTGCGCGAGCGCGCAAACCAGACGCCGCCGAAAACGAGCGCCAGACTTAAAAATAAACCGCTCGCAACCGTCTGCGCGCGCGTAAAGCTTGAAGCGACAGGCGCGTCCGCGTCGCCGTCGTCGAGCTGCGCCAGCTCCATGCGCAGTTGTTTTATCTGACTTTTCGGAATTAAAAGCCGTGCTTCTTTGGCGTTGCTTTCCAAACTGATATAAAGCGTCGTGTCAATCGATTTCACCTGCTTCGGCGTTTTCTCCGCTTTCGGCGTCGGCGTGTCGATTTTGACATCGGCAAAAGCCGTTAAAGCAAGCATCAGGCTTAAAGCAAGCAAACAAAAAACTTTTTTCATAGATTTTCTCCATTTCGAGTAAAATTTGGGAGATTATAACAGTTCCCTCGAAAAATGAACGTCTGAGATTCGAGATTTTGCAGGCTGCTCTAATTACCGCAGACACAGAGACACAGAGTTTTTTATAAAAAGAAAACATCCTGCAATCCTGTCTATACTGTTTTAGCTCGCTCTGTGCCTCTGTGTCTGCGGCGGTGAATTTTTCGCTTTTCCGAATTTGAGTTACAATGCAAAATTATGAAACCGCAATTGAAAAAATTTATCGAACAAATCGGCGAAGACGCCGTTGCCATTATTCCGGCGGCGCACGAAACGACGCGCAGCTACGACACCGAGCATAAATTCCGGCAGGATTCGGACTTTTTGTATCTGACCGGATTTCCCGAACCGGACGCGATTGCCGTCATCGCGCCCGCCAACAAAAAAAATCCGTTCACGCTTTTTGTTCGCCCGCGCGATTTGGAAATGGAGACGTGGTTCGGTCGTCGCGAAGGCGTCGACGGCGCGGTCAAAAATTACGGCGCGACGAAGGCTTTTCCGATTGAAAAATTCGAGCAGGAGCTGCCGAAGTTATTAAACGGAAACGAAAAGCTTTTTTACCGTTTCGGCGTCGACGGCAAGCTCGACCATCAGATTTTGCAGTATCTTTCCGGTCAGAGATTCCGGCGTCTGAAAACCGCCTATCCGCCGCACACGATTATCGACCCGACGATTTTGATTCACGAAATGCGGCTTCATAAAACCGGCGAAGAAGTCGAATTGATGCAGACGAGTGCCACAATCGCCGCCGAAGCGCACATCCTGGCGATGAAAGCGGTCAAGCCCGGAATGAACGAATTTCAGGTCGAAGCGATGATGGAAGCTTATATGCGCGACAAAGGCGCGTCCGGCGTCGCCTACAATTCCATCATCGGCGGCGGCGACAACGCCTGCATTCTGCATTACGTCGAAAACAACTGCGCGCTCAAAGACGGCGATTTGCTGCTTATCGACGCCGGCGCGGAATATCAAGGCTACGCCTCGGACATCACGCGCACGTTTCCGGTCAACGGCAAATTTACCGCAGCGCAGCGCGACGTTTACGACATCGTTCTCGACGTTCAAAACGCCTGCATCGAAGCGACGAAAACCGGAAACACGGTCAAAGCGCGGCAGGAACTTTCAATCGAGCTTTTGACCGAAGGCATGAAAAAGCTCGGCCTCTTAAAAGGCAAAACGCAGGATTTAATCAAGAAAAAAGCGTATATGAAATACTACATGCACGGCGTCGGTCATTATCTCGGCCTCGACGTTCACGACGCCGGGCGCTATTTTACCGAGCAGCAGGCGAAAAATTCGCGCCCGTTCGCGCCCGGAATGGTTTTGACGGTCGAGCCCGGACTTTACATTCCGCCCGACGATAAAGACGCGCCGGCCAAATATCGCGGCATCGGAATTAGAATAGAAGACGACGTTTTGGTCACCGAAGAAGGAAACGTCAATCTAACCGCAAAAGTGCCGAAAGACGTCGACGCCATCGAAGAATTGATGAATAAAGGCAAGGCTAAAAGCGCAAAGAAATAATCGTAAACAAATTACTCGCAGTTAAAAGTTTTATCGATTGATAACAAAAACTTCTAATCGCCATATTTATCTGAAGCTTTTTGTTTGCAGATTACGGATTTACGTTTATTATTACGCTACCTTTAATTTTAATTTGGGGCGGTTATAGAAAATGGATTCTTTCACGTATTTTCTCAGCTATGCAGGCATGTTTCTTTATGCTTTTATCTCTACCGACCTCTCCAAGGAGTCGAGCGAATCATGGATAAAAAGTACCTTAGGCGGCCTTCCGACTGAAATTGTCGGAAGCGCCGTCGACAGGACTTACGAACTCGTTAAAAATAAATTAAAAGAGCGTTTTCCGAAAATTATTCGTGACAACAAAAAAACGCTTTTCAAATCAGTCAGGCGTTCTCAATTAAAGGCTGTAAGAGATGTTTGCAATGTTTATCGAGATGAAATCAAAGGAACGAAGTCGGAAAAGAATAATCTCGAATATATCAAGAGGATTGAAGATTATCTAAAATCCGAAGAATCAAAACTTACGCAGGGTGATTTTATTGACATCAATCTTAGCGATGCTGACATTAGACGAATAACATCATCTGAAACACTTCCTCAAAGCAGTCAAATCGACACGAGTAATGCTTTGATAAAAGAACTTCCCAAATACAACATTCTGCCGCAGAGATTTATCCAAATATTACAAAACGGCTGGCAGCAACACGGCCTTAACCATTCTTTGCTTGAACGATTTGAAGTGTATTTCAACGCTGAACTTGTCAATCCCGAAGTTGCAAACGTTTTATTCAAAAACGCTTTAAGCGGAATTCAAATTTCGCTCGATGAATTGCTTGAAGGACAGACTAATCAAGCCGAAAAGATTTCCGAGCTTAAAGATGTATTTGAAAAAAGAGCTGATGAGCTCAAAAATCTCGGTTATCGAATTTTGTACAAACAAAGCGGTGAAGTCAAAGGCTTTGAGTTTATCGGCGTCCAGCTTGACAGAATCGAAGGCAAAATCGATAAATTGTTTGAAGCCGATAAAGCCTTAACGCCTGAAGAGCGCCAGGCCAAAAACGACGAAATCATTAAAGATTATCTTGATTCGCAAATCAAAGGTTATCCGATTAGCAACATCGTCGGCGAAATTTATCCGAGCGACAAGTTTTTCGTTGACCGTAATATTGAAAGACGCAATTTGCCTGACTGGTTAATGAACGGTGAGAAAATCGTCGTTATCAAAGGCGTCAGCGGCGACGGGAAAACGGCTCTGATGACCGAAGTTTTGCGTGAAATCGCTCCCGACGATTCAATCGTTAACGATAAAGTAAAAGGCATTCTGACGTTTTACTTTCGTGATTTTAGCGGCAAAATTCTCGATGTCAATTTGCTTGATATTTGCAAAAAAGCCGATGCCAGATTAAAAAAAGACAATGTCAATCTCGCTTTTGCTTTACAATACGAAGAATTCAGAAAAAAGAACCCGCTCGATATACCTGTTCAAATCATTGCCGGTCTTTGTCACGCCCTGAATTCTTTAGGCGATATTTGGTTTATCTTCGATAATTTTGAATCCGCGCTGAAAAACGGACGAATAAAAGACGCGGAGATTGAAGCCTTTATACCTTCGGCCCTGGCACAAAATCATTTACGTATCTTGATTACTTCGCAGGTTCTTCCCGTCATTCCGGGCGTAAACGGCATTAGGCAATGCACTATTGCCGATTTACCGTCGGATTATGCAAAGGAATTTCTTTGGAGCAAAGGCCGCGCGTTAAAAGAAAACGGAACTGACTGTGGCTTGGCCGAAGCGACAAGCGAGCAATTCGACGAACTTTTTACAAAACTTCTCCCTTCACCTATTTCGCTGATTTCATTTATCGCTTATCTCGAAACGCTTTGTGATACGGAAGGAAATATTTTTGCGGATGTTTTGGCAGATGAAACGCTTTTTGTGGGCTTTGCCGGTTTCGACGCCGACGATAAAAACAAAGGCGCGAGAGTTTTAATCCGCAGGCAATTTGAGCTTTTGAGCGAGATTGAACAACTTGTCTTAAAGGCGCTGTCAATTTTTCAGAAAGGAATCGAATTTCCTGTATTACAATCAATTTTGCCGTTATCGCTTGAAAAATCAGCGCTTCTTTCCGTTCTTAAATCGAACAGCCTGGTTCGTAAAGGCGGTAAAAATCTTTACGAGCTTCTTCCTTTGCCGAAAGAAGTCATCGCCAACCAGTTAGAGCAGAGCGAAACGCTCGCTCACAAGGCTTTTAACCTTAAAGCCGCGATATTTTACCGCTCCATTCATAAACCCGTCGCCGATTGCTACACGCTCGAAGATTTCGATACTTATTTTAAAGAAATCGAGCATTCTTACCAAGCAGGTATTTATGAATTTATTGTTCGTGTTATCAACGAGATAATGCCCAAAACCACTCCGCTCGGAATGATGAAGGAAACACTTGAAAGAAGCAAAAAGATTCAAGATAAACTCGATGACCAGCCGGAAGCCAAAGCTGATAATCACATCAATATCGGAATTTCACTCGATAATTTAGGCAGATTGGCCGATGCGGTAATCGAATATGACAAAGCCATCGAGATTCGCAAAGATTTAGTAGAAAATCAAGGGCGTGAAGAATCAGCAAATAGCTTGGCTTCGGCCTTTGTGAACAAAGGAATTGTTCTCGATAATTTAGGCAGATTAGACGAAGCGATAACTGAATACGACAAGGCGATTGAGATTCGTAAGGATTTAGTAGAAAAAAATAAGCATACAAATCTGGCAAATGATTTGGCCAGGGCTTTTTTGAATAAAGGCAACGCTCTTTTTGGCTCAGGCAAATTAAGCGAAGCAATAGCTGAATACGACAAAACCATTGAGATTTGGGAAGATTTGGTGGAAAATCAGAGTCGCCCGGAATTGGCAAATGAATTAGCTATGGCTTACGACAACAAGGGCAATGGGCTTCAACTTCAAGGCAAATTAAGCGAATCGATTGCCGAACGTGATAAAGCGATTGGCATTTGGGAAAAATTAGTTGTCGGCTTGGGACGCAAAGAGCTGGCAAATGATTTGGCGATGGCTTATATGAACAAAGGTAATGTATTGGAAGAGCAAAACAATTCAGATGAAGCGGTTGCCATATTCGGGCAAGCTATCGAGGTCTGGGAAAAGGATTTTCAACTCGGTTTTGTTCATACTGTGCCAAACCTGGCCAAAGCGTTGCGGATTCGCGTCAGCAGTCTAATCAAAGTGGAGGATTGGGAAAATATCACGACTGATGCGATTAAAAGTTTGTCTTTGATGACGTCTTTTATGCAGGGCGAAAATCTCTCTGAACATTTCAAACAACAAATCGGCGGAGAGTTTGGTTTACTGCTTTACCAAATCAAACAGCTTTCGAATGACAATCAAGAAAAAATATATACGATTGCTGATGAAATCGGTCGAATGAACGAAGAAGCGATACCTTTTGGTGAAGTTTTGCGTAGCTTCATCGGGCAGATTTAAGAGTAACGCAGCGATTTCTACTAATAAAAGTGAGAAGATGTCGAACTTTATATTTTTTTATAAAGAGTTAAGTTAATTATATGACACTTGAAATAATAGAAAAAAATCTCCCGGCGCTTTTCAGCGCGCTGCTGGTCGCCGTTCTTTTTATTCAATCGGGGCTCGACAAAGTTTTTGACTGGAAAGGCAATCTCGGATGGCTGACCGGGCATTTTTCCAAAACTTTTCTGCGCGGGACGGTTCCGCCGATGCTCGCAACCATTACGGTGATGGAGCTTGCGACCGGTTTTTTGAGCGCCGCCGGAATAATCTATTTTCTCGCCAAAGACTCGCTCAGTTTGATATTTTACGCCTCGATTTTGGGTGCGGCGTCAATCGTTGCGCTCTTTTTCGGCCAGCGCGTCGCCAAAGATTATGCGGGCGCGGCCGTTTTGATTCCGTATTTTATACTTTTGATTATCTTGATGTATCTGGCAAACCCGTTTGCGAAAATTTAATTCGGACGGCAAAAGCGTTCGAAAGCGAAACCAAAAATACATTTTAAAATTTTATCGCTTTAATTTTGTGACGCTGAACGTTGCCGTGTAGCCGTTGCGGTCGATGCGGATATTTTCTTTCGGCGCGGGCGTGACCGATTCGAGCATGACGGAGTAGCCGCCGATTGATTCGCCTTTGGCGCCTTTGTTGGTATTGAGCTCGACCATTTTCGTTTCGCCGCGACGCGTCGTGATTTGCACTTTTATTTTGGCGTTGCCGGCCCAGACGCACTGCGTGCCTTCGGGACAGCGCGAATCTTCGACGAGAGAAACGAATTTTATTTTTAATTTACTGCTCGAAGCCGTCTTTTGCTGATTGACGCGCACTTTTACCTGCTCGTTCGCCTGCGCTTCGGCAAATTGAAAGCTGCCGAACGCAAAAGTTAAAATCAAAGCTAAAAATATTGTTTTCATAATGTTTCTCCGCATTTCCAGAGCAAATCCGCTCTCAAGCCTTTGAAGACGTTTGCGCCTCAAGCGTTGTAAAAAAAGAGTTTCAGGTTTCAAGTTTACGTTATAATTTGAAACTTGAAACCTGAAACTCGATTTAAGGCGTCAGCCATTTTGTTTGCAGCTCGCCCGCGGCGCTCCATTCGAACAAAGAACGGCGATGTCCCCTGACGTTTAATTCGAGACAATCGATGCGTTCGATGGTCGATAGAATGACGGCGAAATTTGCTTTCCCGGCTTCGGATTCTTCTTCGGTCGGCGCGCGTTCCGACAAATCTTCGGGCAGTCCCGAGGTCGGTTTGGCGCTTATTTTTGAAGGCGCTTCGCCGACGTAGCAGCGACGCGAGAAAAATTCCGTCTCCATCCATTGTTCGTCGTGCAGCTCGCCCTCAATGTGAACTTCGGCTGTGCCAGTAATGCGGATTTGAAATCTTTCCGGCGGGTGATAAAAAAGCCAGGAAACGCTCGGATTAGACCGGATTTCCTCGATTTTCGGGCTACCGACATGCGCGTGAAAAGCCAGAGCGCGCGGATTTTTGCGCCAGAAACGCCGCAAAACGACGACGCGCAGACACGGCCCGCCGCCGGAAATCGTGCCGAAAACGGGCGTGTGAAACGGGTGCTCGCGTTCGAGCACGCCCAAATCGAGATGTTTCCAGATTTTCTTTAAGACTTCGCCGTGGCCCGTTTTCTGTTCCCAAAGATTACTCATTTCAGTAGGTAACGACGTTGCAAACTGCACAAATTATCACCTCCGTTCATTTGTGTAATTCGCGGCAAATCCGTCTGCGGTTTTAAAATTTTACGTTTTGATTTTGTCGATAATCGCGTTGGCAAACTCGGCCGTTTTTGCCGTTCCGCCCAAATCCTTTGTCCTGACTTTGCCTTCGATGTAAACGTCGAGCATCGCTTTTTCGATTTTATTGGCCGCTTTTGTCTCATTCAGATGACGCAGCATCATAATCGCCGACATCAAAAGCGCGGTCGGATTGGCGATGCCCTGCCCGGCGATGTCGGGCGCAGAACCGTGAACGGCTTCGAAAACCGCGCCGATTTCGCCGATGTTTGCGCCCGGCGCGAGACCGAGGCCGCCGATAAGACCGGCGCAAAGGTCGGAAACGATGTCGCCGTAGAGATTTTCGAGCACCAGCACGTCAAATTGTTCGGGGCGCATGACGAGCTGCATACAGCAGTTGTCGATAATCTTGTCATCGGCGGTAAGTTCGGGATAATCTTTGGCGACATTGTAAAAACAGTCGAGAAAAAGCCCGTCCGAGAGCTTCATGATATTCGCCTTGTGAACGGCCGTCACCTTTTTACGCTTGTTCGCGCGCGCAAAATCGAAACCGTAGCGGGCGATGCGCGTCGAGGCTTTTTCGGTGATGATTTTTATGCTTTCGACGACGCCCGGAATGACGACGTGCTCTAGTCCGGCGTATAAATCCTCTGTGTTTTCGCGCATGACAACCAAATCAAGCTCGGGATATCGCGACTCGACGTTCGGCAGAGCTTTAACCGGCCGGACGTTGGCGTATAAATCGAGCGCTTTGCGAAGACCGACGTTGACCGAAGTAAAACCTTTGCCGATTGGCGTCGTCAGCGGCGCTTTGAGCGCGACTTTGTTCTTTTTTATCGATTCCATCGCCGCTTCGGGCAGCGTCGAGCCAAATTTTTCCTGCGCCTGCGCGCCTAAGATTTGCGTTTCCCATTCGATGTCGACGCCCGTCGCTTCGATAATCCGAACGCACTCGGCGATAATTTCCGGCCCGATGCCGTCGCCGGGGATAAGTGTAATCGTGTGTTTCATAAATAGTTGTCAATTGCCAGTGGTCAGCAGTCGGTTGTTTTTGACTTTAATCACACTGCCTTTCAAAATGAAATAGTAATTAAAGAATAAACTGACAACTGGCAACTGACAACTGACAACTGACACTAGATTTATTTTGATGAATTCGAAAATTTTAATTATCGGCGGCGGCGTAATCGGTTTGAGTGCGGCGCGCGCGCTTCACAAAAAAGGTTTTCGGCAAATCACGATTCTCGAACGCGGGCTTATCGGCAGAGAATCTTCATACGCCGCCGCCGGAATGCTCGCGCCGCAGGCGGAAACCGACAGACGGGACGAATTTTTTGATTTTTGCAGCGCGTCTAATCAAATTTACCCGCAGTTTGCCGCCGAGCTTTTTGCCGAAACCGATGTCGACGTCGAGCTCGACCGGAGCGGAACGCTTTATCTTGCTTTTACCGGCGAAGATGTAAAAGAAATCCGCCGCCGCTTCGAGTGGCAAAAAGCGGCGGGACTCGAGGTCGAGCATCTTTCGGCGCGGGAAACCCGGCAAGCTGAGCCGTTTGCTTCGCCCGACGTGCTGGAAAGCCTCTTTTTTCCGAACGACTGGCAGGTCGAAAACCGGAAACTAATTTACGCCCTGCGCAAATATTGCGAGTTGTACGACATCGAAATCCGCGAAAACACGGAAATAAAAAATCTTCTCATCGAAAATAACTGCATCGCGGGCGCGGAAACCGAACGGGGAAAGTTTTCGGCTGAAACGGTCGTTCTTGCAACGGGCGCGTGGACTTCGCTCATCAAAGCGGGCAATTTCGCGCTGCCGCGGGTATTGCCGGTGCGCGGGCAGATGATTGCGTTTTACACGGCCAAGCGCATATTTTCAAAAGTGATTTACAGTCCGCGCGGCTACATCGTTCCGCGCGCCGACGGCCGGATTCTGGCGGGCGCGACGGTCGAGGACGCCGGGTTTGAAAAAACGGTGACCGACGCGGGCGTCGATTTTGTGCGCGAACACGCTTTGGAAATCGCGCCGAGTCTTGTAAATTTGGAGATTCACGACGCCTGGGCCGGCTTGCGCCCGTTTGCATCGGACGGTTTGCCGATTGTCGGGACGATTTCCGAAATCGAAAATCTTTTCGTCGCGACGGCGCATTATCGCAACGGGATTTTGCTCGCGCCACTGACGGCGCAGATTCTGGCGGAAAAAATCGCGGACGGAAAAGATTCAAATTATCTGGATTTTTTCAGTCCAAGACGATTTCAAGCGGCAAAAGCGCCTTAAAAGTGAAAAATGAAGAAAAGATTCTTAAACTTTTCACTTTTCACTAAATTAATCTATGCGTAAATTTACAGTTTTATTTTTCGTCCTCGCGCTTTTTTCGGGCGTTTTTGCGCAGTCGGGGCGCATCGGCCAGAAAAACACAAATCCGGCTGTCGATACGGCGACGGCTCAATTAAATAATTTGACGGCCGAGCAGATGTTCGTCGAGGCGAATTCTTACGCGCGGACAAAATTTGACGAATTCAAGCAAAAGAAAATTACCTATAGCGACGAGCTTTACCGCAAAATCGTTATCGAACAAAAACAGCTGGCCGCAAAATACGCCGCGCTGCTCGCGACGCGCGCCAATCCGGCGGACGACGATTTTTATTATCTCGGAATGCTTCACTGGCTCGCCGACAACAACGAAGGCGCGCTCGAAAATCTGCAAAAATTTATCGCTGGGGAAAAGCCCGCCGCCGAAAAAGCGCAGTCGGCGCGCGCCGTTATGGTGATTGTTTCGGCGCGCGGGAAAAGATTTGAGGAAGCCGAAAAATCTTTGGCCGATTATCTGAAAAATGAGCCGGTAAAATTGAGCGAGCGTCTCAAAATGGAAACCGAATTGGCCGAAAATTACCGGACGGAAAAAAATATCGCGCGCGCCGCCGCACACGCCGAAGAAGCTTACGGCGCGGCGAAAGGTCTCTTTAAAGGCGCGACTTCGCTTGCCGACGCTTTGAACCAGATTATATATAGCGGAATCAAGGTTTTTGAAATTTACCGCGCCGACGGAAAATCTGCTGAAGCCGACCGGACGCTCGAAGATTTGCGGAAAACCGCCGTCCAGATTCAATCAAACGGAATTTATTACGCGGCAATAGATTTAAAAATCAAATATTTAATCGAGACCAATCGCAAACCGCTCGCGCTCGCCGCCTACGCCGATGCGCTCGGGCAATCGGTCAAGGATTTTACCGCCAAGCCGATTCAGGACGATATCCTGCGGAATCTGAAAAAGCGCGAAAAACATTACAAGCTGCTCGGCGAAACCGCGCCCGAGCTGGCCGACATCGACAAATGGTTTCCCGGCCAGACGCAGACGATTGCCGATTTGCGCGGAAAAGTCGTTTTGCTCGATTTCTGGGCGACGTGGTGCGGCCCGTGTCTCGACGCTTTTCCGGGCTTAATTGAAATGCACCGGAATTTTCAAAAAGACGGCCTTGTCGTTCTCGGCGTGACGCGCTATTACGGCGAGGCGCAGGGAATGAGCGCGGACGCGGCGGCGGAAATCGTCTTTCTCCAGAATTTTAGAAAAACGTACAATCTGCCGTATGATTTCGTCGTCGCCAAAGGTCAGGCAAATCAGATAAATTACGGCGCGATGGGTCTTCCGACAACGGTTTTAATCGACCGGAAAGGCATCGTCCGCTATATTGAATCCGGCACGAACGCCAGCCGCGAGCAGGAAATTCAAACGGAAATCGAAAAGCTTTTGGCGGAAAAATGAAAAAGTAGTCAGCAATCAGTAGTCAGTAACCAGCCCAAAATGCTTTACTGAACACTTAAAAAATGTCTCAAAAAGTAAAAATCGAAACGACGCAGACTTTTTACGACCGCATCGCTGACGTTCACAATCTGGCGATGAAAATCAACGGTTATCGCTCGTCGGTCGCAAAATTTCTCGGCGCGCTCGATTTGAATATCGACTCGGATTCGCTCGTGCTCGACGCCGGAAGCGGAACGGGAATCGTCACGCAGGGCTTTTACAGCGCCGGTTTTCGCCCGAAACAGACCGTCGCGCTCGATTTATCACTCAATTCGCTCAAAGTTTCGCGCGAGGAAATCGAAAGGGACGAGGAAGCCGGCGGCGAAAACATCACGGAAGTCCAGGGAAATATTTTAAAGCTTCCCTTTGCCGACGAAACTTTCGACCTTGTTTTAACCTGCGGCGTTCTCGAATACGTGCCTCTGGAGGAAGGCTTAAATGAAATGGCGCGCGTGCTTAAAGCCGGCGCGCGGCTCGTCCTGATTCCCGTCAAGCCGTCGCTCGTCGGCTCTATTCTGGAAATTATTTACAATTTCAAAACTCATCCGATAAAAAAAGTAAAAAAAGTCGCCGCCCGTCATTTCAAAATCATCGGCGACTACCAATTCCCGATTACCGAGCCGATTAGCTGGTCGAAGATGATTTTTCTTTTGGAGAAGAAATAAGAAAATTTACCACCGAGACACAGAGATTTTTAAATTATTTATCCTGCTTATCCTGTTCTAATTTCCCCGGTGTCTCGGTGGTGAATAAATTTTATGCAAACCTGCAAGCCTTTAATCATCGCGCATCGCGGCGCGTCGGCGCTGGCGCCGGAAAATACTTTGGCGGCGTTTGAAAAGGCTTTGACGGACGGCGCGGAAGGCTTGGAGTTTGACGTGCAGATGGCCCGCGACGGCGTGCCGGTCGTGTTTCATGATTTTAATTTAAAGCGAATCGGCGGGTGCGACGGCGCAGTTTCGGATTTTTCTTCCGCTGAATTGCGAAATATCGACGCCGGGACGTGGTTTAACCTGAAAAATCCGCACCGGGCAGACGAAAAATTCTCGGCCGAACGGATTCCGACTTTTTTGGAGCTGCTCGGCTTTTTGAAAGATTACAAAGGCCTGCTTTATGTCGAGCTGAAGTGCGCCGGGCGCGAATTCGCTCCGCTCGTCGAAACGGTCTGCCGAACGATTTGCAAAAGCGAATTTTTGCCGCAAATCCGTTTGAAAAGCTTTAATCTCAAGGCAATCGCGCACGCGAAAAAAAGTTTCCCGGAAATCAGAACCGCGGCGCTTTTCGAGCCGACGTTTCCGGCCATTTTGCGCGGAAAAGCTCATCTTATCGAAAAAGCCGAAGCGCATCGCGCCGACGAGCTTTCGCTTCATTTTTCGCTCGTAACAAAAAAATTGATGGCCCGCGCCGCCGCAAAAAATTTTCCAGTGACAATCTGGACGGCCGACAATCCAGCTTGGGTCAACCGCGCGATTAGGCTTGGATTGCAGGCGATTATCACCAACAATCCGGCCCGGCTGATTAGTGAAAAACGAAAAGCGAAAAGTGAAAGGTGAAAGGTCATTATTTTAAGTTTTGGCATTGGGTTTTGGCCAAATCCGAAAGCCAAAAACTAAAAACCCATTTTTCCGCTTTTCACTTTTCGCTTTTCACTTTAAAATTAAACCGCATCTCGCAAGAAACTTTGGAGCATTAATGAAATTTTACAGCGACATTTTAGGACTCATCGGTAACACGCCGCTGGTTAAAATCAATATTTTAACCAAACAAAACGGGATAAAAGCGCAGATTTTCGCCAAAATGGAAAGTCTCAATCCGGGCTATTCGGTCAAAGACCGCATCGGAATTTCGATGATTGAAGCCGCCGAACGCGAAGGCGCGCTGAAGCCCGGCGGAACGATTATCGAAGCGACTTCGGGCAATACGGGCATCGGGCTCGCGCTCGCGGCGGCCATCAAAGGCTACAAATGCATTTTTGTTTTGACCGATAAAGTTTCGATTGAAAAAAACCGGTATTTGAAGGCCGTCGGCGCCGACGTCGTCGTTTGTCC
This sequence comes from Pyrinomonadaceae bacterium, assembly GCA_036403235.1. Classification (GTDB taxonomy): domain Bacteria; phylum Acidobacteriota; class Blastocatellia; order Pyrinomonadales; family Pyrinomonadaceae; genus JBGTFE01. The sequence goes on from DASWRI010000083.1 coordinate 62,656, forward strand.
GGCGGCGGCAAAACACGGAACGCCCGACCACTACGTCGAAACGGCGAAGCGACTCGCGCATGAAATCCCGAACTCTTTTTATCCTGACCAATACAATCACCCGGCCAATCCGCTGGCACATTATCTGACGACCGGGCCGGAAATTTGGAATGACACGGACGGGCAAATTACGCACTTTGTTTCGGGCATCGGAACGGGCGGAACGATTTCGGGGACGGGGCGCTATCTGAAGGAAAAAAATCCCGAAATTCAAATTATCGGCGCCGACCCTTACGGCTCGATTTTTAAATCGTATAAGGAAACCGGGCGTTTTCCCGAAGCGACGCCGTATCTGGTCGAAGGCATCGGCCAGAGTCTTCCGGTCGGCAACGCTGATTTGAAAATCGTCGACGAAATTATCAACATCACCGACCGCGAATCGTTTGAATACGCGCGCCAATTGTCGCGCATCGAAGGCATTTTCTGCGGCGGCTCGACCGGAACGAATTTCGCGGGCGCGCTCAAAGTGGCGAAAAATCTGGATGAAAGCGCGCTCATCGTTTTTATCGTCTGCGACACGGGCGAGCATTATCTGACCAAGTTTCATTCGGACGAATGGATGAAGGAAAAACTCCTGCTCGAGCCGCAGAAAATCACGGCGAAACTTATCGCGGAGACAAAAAATTCCGGCTCGCCGCACGATTTGATTTACGCCGCGCCCGACGATATTGTCGGAGACGCTCTGGAAAAAATGAACATGAACAGCGTGACGCAGATTCCGGTGCTCGACGAATTTCAATCGGTCGGCTCGCTGCGCGAAAGCCGGATTTTGACGCGTCTGCTGGAAAATCGCGACTTGCTCGGCGCGCATGTGAGCGAAATTATGGACGAAGGCTTTCCGGTTCTCGACGTTGACTCGAGCTTTAACGATATAAAAGCGAAGCTGCAAAAATCGCCGGCCGTTTTAATCGAGGACTTTAAACGCATTACCGGAATCATCACGCGCTCGGACATGCTTGATTTGCAGAAGTAAAAAGGCAAAAGTAGAAAGTAATAAGTCGGAAATCTTTAAAGTTTACAAATTAACTTTTATCGGTTAATTTTTCAGTTAAATTTTGCCTTTTACTTTTTACCTGTTTTCTTTGCGCAAAAAATCTGGAGGAAAAGCGATGAACGACGAAAACGACAAGCCGAAAAATCAGCCCGAGGACGATTGGGCGATGACGATGCCCGATTTTCGTTCGAGCGAAGAAAATCGGGCGGAAAACGTTTCCGAAGATTCCGCGCCGAAAGAAGATAAATGGGAAATGCCGAAACCGGTTTTCCGCGTCTCGAGCGGCACGACGCCCGTTCCGGCAAATCCGCGAAAGCAACCCGAATTCGATACGGGTCCGGTTGGCACTCCCGAATCGAGCGGCGCAGGCGAGCGGTATAATCGGACGAGCGAAAGCAAGGCGCAGCAGCCCGTCGCGCTTCCGCCGCAAGCTTCCGTCGCTGCCAAAGTGCCGAAGAAAAGCTCGAAACTGCCGTTAATCGTCGGCGGGCTTTTCGTCATGTTTTTTCTGGCGGCGGCCTTTCTCGTCGGCGTTTATTTTTTATTTTTGAACAAGCCCGAAACGGCGCAGATGATAAAAAGAAGCGAAAACGCTTCGTCAAATTCGAGCGCGCCGGCTGCCACGCCGGTTCCGGTCAAAGCGGAGCTGCCGAAGGAAATCGAATACAAAACGACGATGATGCTCGTTACGGCGGGCGAATTCGTAATGGGCAGCGACACGGGCGAAGCCGTTTCAAAGCCCGCGCATAAAGTTGCGCTTCCGGCGTTTTATATCGACAAAACGGAAGTTACAAACGCGCAATACAAAGACTTTTGCGACACAAAGGGCAAAACTCCGCCGGCCGACCCGGATTTTGAGAAGGGATATTTTGTAAATCGGCCGTCGGCGCCGGTGATGGGAGTTTCATTCGACGATGCGAAGGCTTTTGCGGAATGGGCGGGAAAGCGTCTGCCGACCGAGGAAGAATGGGAAAAAGCCGCTTCGTGGGACGCGGCGACCGAAACGAAGCGCGAATTTCCCTGGGGAAACGAGTTTGCGGTCGAAAATGCCGCGTTTAATCTGGCAGCGCCGGCCGATGTCGGGAAATATCTTTCGGGCGCGAGTTTTTTCGGCGTGCTGGATATGTCCGGGAACGCTTTCGAATGGGTTGACGCTTTTTTCCAGCCGTATCCGAACAACACGACGCAAAATATTGAATTCGGCGAGAAAAATCGAGTCGTGCGCGGCGGCTTTTTTGGCCCGGAAAGCAGCGATTATCTAAAAACGACGACAAGAATTTATGCGCCGCCGACAACCGTCACCAACGAAAAAAGAAACAGCTATATCGGCTTTCGCTGCGCGATTTCGGCGGACGACGAGCGTCTGAAAGGCTTTCTGCCGTCGCCAAGCAAATAAAGCTGCTTCGTTTCGTCAGAGTTCGGAGTTTGATACGCAAAGGAAGTTTGAAGCTTATGAACCGAAAAATAATATTGGGGAAAATTTGTTTCGTTGTTTTTGCGCTGCTTTTTATTTGCGTCGAAAAGCTGCACGCTCAAATCGACGTCGTTTCGACCGTCAAGCAAAAAGCGAAAACCGACATCAGGCCGAAAGCCAAACCGGCGACGAAAAAAATCGATTACACCAGAAAAGTGACAATCGTCCGCGTCGAGAAAAAAAGTCGTAAAAATTATAAAAAGACGACCGTCGCGCGAAAAAACACCAAGCCAATCGTCAAACGAATTCAGGTTCCGCTGCTCGCCGTCCAGTTTCGCCTGGTGCTGGTCAGCCCCGACGGAAGCGAGGCCGAAGCCAATCCGCTCGCCAGCTTTACCGAGCGCGACCGCCTGCGGCTTTCAATCAAGGCCAATCAGGCCGGTTTTTTATACATCATCCGCCAACGCTCGCAGGACGAAGACGGCGAGATTATTTTCCCGACCTCGCTCGTCAACAACGGCAGCAATCTGGTCGCGGCGAACACCGAATACGTTTTGCCGTTTAACTGTCCGAAGGACGTCATTCCCGACCCGCGCGACTGCTCTTTGACGCTTTTTCCCGCCGATGTTTCGCCGCAGGAATATTTCACCCTGATTTTTACGCGCGACCAGCTTGTCGATTTGCCGAACGACGTCAAAAACACGCGCGTCAGTCTCGCAAATTTGATGTCGGCGGGAAAAATCGAGCCGAAAACGCTGGTCGATTTGATTGAAGACTCGAATCAGGATTTGGTTTCGCAAATGGGCGACACGCCGTTTGCCGTCCGAATCATCAACGTCAACGCCAACGATAACGAGGAAATTATCGAAACTTTTGTTCTCAACAAAATGAAAAGATAAAAATTCGGGCTCAAGGAAAACGGCGAGCGATTAACTTTATTTTACTCTTCCCTTTCCATTTGGAATGCCTAACGCGAAATTAAAATTTGACGGGCGCGAAATCGAAATCGATGAAACCGTAACGACCATCGGACGCGCTTCCGACAATACGATTTCGTTTTCGCACGATTCGAATGTCTCTCGTTTCCACGTCGAAATCGAACGACGCGGCGAAGATTTTTATCTCGTCGAGCTCGGCTCGAGAAACGGAACGACCGTCAACGACGAGCCAATCGAGACGGAAAAATTACTCGGCGACGGCGACCTCATCACGCTCGGCAATTCGAGCGTCGTCGAGTTTTATTTTGAAACGGGCGCGCCAGAGGAAAACGCGGAAAACTCGCCACACGAAATTGATTCGTCAAACGCATTTGCGGCCAAAGAAGAAGCGGAAATCGCAAAAGACGCGCAGACGGCTTCAAAATTCCCGTTGATGCTCGCCGTCGCGGGCGCGGCGTGCGGCCTGGCGGTCGTTTTTGTCGTCGCGGCAATTTTATTTTCTTCATCCGGCGCAAAACCGTGCGAGGCGAAAGCATCTATCACAAACCCGCCGGACAACGAGCTTTTACGCGACGCGACCGAAATTACGGTTCAAACGGAAGACCGGGCGGAATGCGCGCGGCGCGCGATTTTTCTGCTCGACGGCGTCGAATTTGCGAGCGCCGCCGAACAGCCTTTCGCGGCGTCGCTCGACCCGAATAATTATCCGGAACTGGCCGACGGAATGAATCACAGCTTAAAAATCGTTCTCGAAGACGCGGACGGAAATAAATGGCCGCAGGCGACGGAAGTCGCGCTCGTTTTTGAAACGAAGACGATTGAAACGCCGACTCCGACGCCCGGAAATGTCGAGGAATCACCGACGCCGACGCCGAAAACCGCAAAAGGAAAAGTTACTTTGACCGAAATCCAAATGATGTCGGATAAACTAGTAAAATCTCTCGGCAGCTCGGCAAATTATAGACTTAACAAGGAATTTCTCGAAGAAGTGCAGAAAAAAACCGGCGAATACGCCGCCGCGGAAGGCTTTTTCGCGCGGGCGCAGAAATATCAGGACGTGATAAAAAACGCGTATCTCGTCGAAACGGACGTCGGCGCGCCGCTCGGTTTTCTGACGGCGATGAGCCGCAGCAAATTCGATGTGCAGAAACAGGGCGCGAACGAAGGTTTGTGGCAGATGTCGAACGATTTTGCGGCGGCAAACGCGCTCAACGTCGGCTGCGCGGAAAGTTTGTCCGACGCGGCGCAAATTTGTGCGGCAAAAGCTTCTTCGCTTTATCTGAAATCGCTGCTTCGAACCGTTTTCGAAGGCGACGTCGTTTACACGGTGGCCGCTTTCGGAATGTCGCCCGATGAAGCTTTCACGTGGAAACAAACTCTGCCGCAGGAGCGCGCGGATTTCTGGAAAGAGATAAAATCGCCAAACCAGCGCGAGGAATTAATCCGATTTTTCGCCGCCGGAGTGGTCGCGGAAAATCCGCAAAAATTCGGAATAAAAAAAGACAATCCGGTTTCACAGCTTTATTGAGAAAGTGCTGAAGGACGAGTAACGAGATAAATCAAAGAATCTTTTCACTCGTCATTTTTCACTCGTCCCTAAATTTTATGCCCGAAGTTGTTCTCATACATCAGACGGAAGAAGGCGCGCGGGAAATCGCTCTGGAAGAAGGGAAAATTTCTTTCGGGCGCGGCAGCGACGCCGATTTTCGTTTTGAAGACGACGGACTTTCGCGTCTGCACGCGACCGTCTACCGCGAAGCGTCGCGCGTCTGGATTGTCGACGAAAACTCTCTCAACGGAACTTTTGTCAACGGCGAAAAAGCGGGCGCGAAGGGCACGCCGCTCGCTGACGGCGATGTTATAAAAATCGGGCATTTCACGAAATTAAAAGTTAAATTTGCGGAAGAAGTTTCCGCCGCGCCCGATTATGCCGATAATCAAGCTAAAAGCGCCGTTTCCGACGCTGCCGAAAATTCATTCGGCGTTTTGCCGTTCGTCGTCACCGCGTTTGCAGTTTTAATCATCGGCGTTTCGGCAATTTTTATCGGCGTCAAATTTTTCGGGCGCGGCAGCGACGTCGTTTATACATCGAACGAAGATTTCGCCACGCCGCGCCGAACGCCCGACGATGAAAGCAATATAAACCAATCTCCGACGCCGAAGCCGGAAAAAACCGTCGCCGCCAATAATTCCGAAACGAACCAGACTTCTTTGCCGGAGCTGCCCGAAAATCCGAGCAAAAACGTAAATTTGCTGGCGAGCGGCAAAAAATATCAGGATTTGAGCGAGGACGAAAAAAACCGATATATTTCCGTCAAGGCGGAAAAAGTGGCGCAGATTATCGGCAACCAGAAAAGCGAGCCGATTCCGCAGGAGGCCGTCGCGGAGATAAAAAAATACGTCGGCGGCTATTTGAGCCGGATTCGCGCCGCGCGGAAAGACGACTGCTCGCAGGGCAGATGGGTTTCGAGCGATTTGCTTTCGGTTCTGGAGCGCGCGAGCCGAACGAGCCCGTTTATCATCCGCAGCTTTAACGCCGGAAACATCGAGCCGCAAATCGGAATTTACGTGGCGATGATTGAATCCGAGCACTGCCCGTGTCTCGCGAGCGGGACGGGAGCAAAAGGAATGTTTCAGTTTCTCGCTTCGTCCGCGCCCGACTACGGTTTGAGCGCCGACCAGCGCTGCGAGCCCGAACCGGCGTCGCGCGCGGCGGCAAATTATCTGAAATCTTTAATCGGGCGTTACGGGACGTCGCCCGACAGCGTGCCGCTCGCGATTGCCAGCTACAACAGCGGGCAAGGCAACTTGAGCAAAAATCTGGATAAGGTTTTGTTGGCCGAATCCGGTCAGAATCGAAGCTTCTGGACGCTGGTTTCAAACAAAAATCTGATGGAAGGCTCGGCCGGAAAACAATTCAGCGACGAAAACGTAAAATACGTTCCGAAGTTTTTCGCGACCGCGATTATCGGCGAAAACCCGCAGGATTTCGGCATCGATATGAAGCCGCTTTCTTTATACACGAAGTAGCCGGCAGCCAGCGGTCGGCATTCAAAAAAGCAACTGACCACTGACTGCTGATGACTGACCGCTTATGCTAGAGCTTTGGCTAAATTTTACGGACGAAAAAGGCGAGCGCAGACGCGTTTTGGCCGAAAGGGAGAAATTTGCCGTCGGGCGACATTCGGAAAACGATTTGAGCGTCGCCAGCGGAAAGCTTTCGCGCGAGCATTTAAAAATCGAGCGTTTCGGCGATGTTTTCGTCGCCTCCGACTGCGATTCGAGCAACGGCACGACGCTGAACGGCGCGGATTTGACCGAGCCCGCTTCGCTTGTAAACGGCGACGTGCTCAATCTCGGCGGCGGGCTGGAAATCGAAATTGAGATAATTTCCGATGAATCAGGCGTAGAGACGGGAGAAATTTCCGCTGAAGCAGCGGAAGAAAATTTGCAGAGCTCATCTGCGTCGTCCGTCTCGCCAAATTCTTCGGCGGCTGCCGTCAGCAATTCGATTCCGACCAAATTTTTATTTCTCGCGCCAATTTTAGGGCTTTTTATACTGATTCTGGCCGGCGGAATATTTTTTATTTTCAGCGGCAAAGACGAGCCGGAAATCGCCGAAAGCGATAGCAATTTTATTTATTCGACGAATAGAAACGGCAAAATCGTTAAAAACGAAAACGGCCCGAACATCACGGATAAAACGCCGCCGCCGCTCAATTCGATTGACAATAGAGATGCTTCGCCGACGCCGCTGCCCGTTTCCGACGAGATTGGAAAGGTAAAACAAAACGCGGCCGAGTTTATGAAGCGAATCGCGAAAAACGACGCCAATCCATTTTTGACGCAGGAGCAGGCCGCAAAGGTCGACGAAAAAATCAAGGAATTGAAAAATTCTTCCGCGCTCGTCGGAAATCTCAAAGCGGTTAAAAAAGACGCGGCCGAATTTGCATCGATGGCGTCTTCGAAAGACTTGAAGCCGCAATTTTTAGCCGCCGCCGCGCTCGCCAAACTCGGCGCGCAGGAAAGCGCTCCGCTCGATACGGCGCGCCGCATGCTTCCCGTCTTGAACGAGCTCAAAATCGCGCTCGACAACAAGCTGGCCGACGACAATCTTTTAATTATCGCCGACTACGAGCAGGGCGCGGCGGGGCGACCGCGCGATTTGCGCAACACGCTCGAAGCGCTCGCCAAAAAAACGCAGAGCGTCAGCCCGCGCGAGATTCGCACCGTCTGGTTTTTGAAGCAGTCGGGCAAAATCAGCGACGCCGAATTCGAGTTTGCGCTGCGTTTTCTGGCAATCGGCGCGATTATGCAAAATCCGAAAGATTTTGACATCAATACTGAGGCCGTAATATTTTAATTTCGGGATTGAAAATCGGGGTTTTTTAAATTTTCCGAGCGCCTTTCGATTTGAGCGAAAGGCTTTAATCGCCGGAAGCGCTAAATTTATTTTTTTATCGTGTTAAATCTTATGGATTCTTACAGTTACACATTGCCGATAATTTATTGACAAAAAGGCCGATAAAGAACACAATCAATAAAAAAGTATATAAATAATTCATAAAATCTTATCCGAAACGAGTTCTGTAAATGACTGCTAAACTATGAGCAAATATCGCAAGATTGTCTGGAATGAGGGAATGCTGCTGACGCCGCACCATTTCCAGCAGTGGGATAATTATTACGAGGAGCTCCTCAATTCGCGAATTCGCGCGCTTCTGCCTTATGAATACGGCGTTTTAGATTTTCAAATCAACCGCGAAGCCATCGCCAACGGCAATTTTCAAATGACCAATTGCCACGCCGTCCTGCCCGACGGTCTGGTGATAAATTCCGATACGGACGGTCTGCCCGATTTGCGCCCGGTCGGCGAACATTTTCATACGGAAGCCGAAACGCTCGGCGTTCATCTGGCGATTCCGGCCAAAAAAATCGGCGAAGCGAATTTTCAGGCAAACGGCGCAAAAGCGAGCGCCAACGTGCGTTTTTTGCAGGAAGGCGCGCTCGTCAGAGACGAGACGAGCGGAACCAACGAGCAGCCGCTCGCGCTCGCCAAAAGCAATCTGCGGATAATCTTCGACGACGAGGTGCGCGACGGCTTTACCTCGATGAAAATCGCCGAGCTCACCCGGACGCCGACCGGGCAGATGAAGATTTCGGACGATTACATTCCGCCCGTTTTGAAAGTTTCGGCTTCGGGCTGGCTCGTCAATATGCTGCGTCAGCTCGTCGAGATTCTAAACACGAAAAGCGGAAGTCTCGGCGAGCAGCGCCGCCAGAGAAACGCGTCGCTGGCCGATTTTACGACCGCTGAAGTCGCCGTTTTCTGGCTTTTGCACACGATAAATTCTTCGATTCCGACGATGGCGCATTTTTTTCACGCGCCGCTCGTTCACCCGGAAAAGCTTTATCTCGAAATGGCGCAGCTGGTCGGAAAGCTGATGACTTTTTCGACCGAATATTATCCGAAGGACATCGTTAAATACGACCACGACGATTTGCATTTTACGTTTTACAATCTTTCGGCGCAGCTCAGGGAATTGCTCGAAACCGTGATTCCGAGCCGTTGCGTCGCGATTCCGCTCGAAAAAACGCGCGATACGCTTTACGTCGGGCGCGTCGAGGACGAGCGTCTTTTGAAAGAGGCCGGATTTTATCTCGCGGTCAGCTCGAAAATGCCCGAAGCGAAATTGATTGAAACGGTTCCGCGCGTCGTCAAAATCGGCTCGCGCGATGTGATTGACACGATTATCAATTCGGCGCTTCCGGGCGTCGTTTTAACGCACGCCAACCCGCCTCCCGCACCGATTCCGACGCGCGTCGGTTTCCGGTATTTTATGCTCGACACGATTGGACCGTATTGGGACGGAATCAAGGGCTCGAAAGTTATCTCGGTTTACGTGCCCGACGAAATTCCCGACGTAAAACTGGAAATGTACGCGGTGAAACCTTAGAAAGTCGAAGGTCAAAAATCAAAAGTCGAAATTCTGACTTCAAATTGACTTTAAACTTTTGACTTTCGACCTTTGACTCGAAGATATGAGCGAAAGAACGAACAAAAACGATTTAGTGGCTTTTGCCGGGCCGATTTTCGATTTGATTTTGCGTCTGAAATCCGGAATCGTCACGCCCTCGAACGATTTGCGGCCGAAAATCGCGGCGCAGCTCGAAGATTTTGAAAAGCGCGCCGAGCGTTATCGTTTCAGCCCGAAAATTATTCAGGTCGCCAAATTTGCGCTCGCTTCATTTGTCGACGAGACGGTTTTGACCAACAACTTTCAGATGAAGGAGGAATGGGAAAAATATCCTCTTCAGCTCGAACTTTTCCGCGAGCAGCTCGCCGGAGAAAAGTTTTTTGAAAAGCTCGAAGCGATGCTCCGGCAAATCGACGTGACGCAGGACGCGGTCGAGATTTATTACATTTGTATGCTGCTCGGCTTTAAGGGCCGATACGGCGTTTACGAAAAGGAAAAGCTTTTGCAGATAATGCAGGAGACGGCCAACGCGCTCGTCAAAAGCGGAAAAATCCGACCGACCGAGCTTTCGCCGCACTGGCTCGCGAGCGACCAGCCCGCGCCGCCGAAAAAACGCGGAATGCCCGTCTGGGCGAAAATTTCGGCGTTTGCCGGTCTCGGTCTGGCGGTAATCGTTTACTTGGTGATGTTTCTGCTCTCTTCAAAATTTCTGGACGACGCGATGCGAAACTTGCAGCTTTAATTTATGAATTCCTGGCACGCTCAACAACTCAAATTTGCTTTCGGAATCGGCGGATTTATGTCGTTTTACGGAATCGTCAGCCTCATCGTCTGGCTGTTGGGCGACAAAATGGGTTTTCCCGTTTCGCAGAGAATCGTCATTATCGCGCTTATCCTGCTCACGCTGCCGCTGGCTTTGATACTCGGCTACGTCGTCACCGGACGAAAACAGAAAAAACAAAATAAAGAAATTGAAGGCGCGAAAGCCGAAGAAAAATCTCCGGTTGATAAAAAAGCGCAAAAGCAAGCCGCGCCGCCCGCTGGCGACGATTTAACGAAAGGCGCGGAAGAAGTCGTCCAGTTTTTGAAAAAATCCAATCTCGGCGCGGGCGGTAAGGACGCCGTTTATTCGCTGCCGTGGTATATCGTCGCCGGAACGCCGAAAAGCGGAAAATCGTCGCTCGTCATCGGCTCGAATCTCAATTTTCAAAATCTGCCGAGCCAGCGCGAATCCGAGCAAAATCATGTCCGGCCGACCAGAAACGTCGATTGGCGCGTCACCAGCGACGCGGTTTTCGTCGATACCGCCGGGCGTTTTCAACTGGACGGCGCGGACGCGGGCGAATGGGCGTCAATTGTTGAAACTATCAAAAAAAATCGCGCCAATCGCCCGCTTGACGGATTTATACTGGCGGTCAGCGCGGAAAAAATCTTAAACGCCGACGAGCGCGAAATCGAAGCGATGGCCAAAGTGATGCGCGCCCGCCTCGACGAAGTGACCGAGCGCGTCAAGCAGCGTTTCCCGGTTTATCTGGTTTTTACAAACGCCGACGCCATCGAAGGTTTTCGCGATTCTTTTTCGACTTCAAAACAGGAAGGAAAAACTTTAGTCTGGGGCGCGACGATTCCGCTCGAAAAAGCGGAGAACAGCCAGACGCTTTTTGACGGCGAATACGAGCTTTTGCAAAATTCGTTGATGAAGCGCCGATTGATGCGGCTTTCAGCGCCTTTCGCGCCCGTTCGCCAGCTCAGAATTTTTAATTTTCCGCTTCATTTCGGCGCGGCGCGGCGCAAATTAGGCGCGTTTGTCTCGACGCTTTTCCGGCCCAATCCGTTTAGCGAAAGCCCGTTTTTGCGCGGTTTTTATTTTACGGCCGCGCCGGTTGCAAAATCGAAAGCGACCGGACAGACGATGCCGCCGAACGCGCCGCCGACCGTCGGGCAGACGTATTTTACCGAGAGATTTTTTCGCGACGTCGTTTTGCGCGACAAGGATTTGGTCAAAACTTTCCAGTCGCAAAAGCAGAAAGCGCCGATTTTCGGCTGGCTTTTGACGTTTCTCGTCGGATTTCTCGCTCTCGCCGTTTTGATTTTGGCGGGCGTTTCGCTTTCGAACAACCGGGCGATGCTCATCGAAGCCACGAGAAAGGGCGACGCCGTTTTAAGAATCGTCAGAGACGACGCCAATATCAACCCGCTTTCGAAAAACGCGGACGACACCGGAAAAGAAATAATCGCGATTGACGATTTGCGCAAGCTGCTCGTCAAGCTCGACGATTACGAGCGCAACCGCGCGCCGTTTTATATGGGTTTGGGGCTTTATTCGGGCAATCGAATTTATAAGGAAAAGCTTCTGCCGATTTATTTCAACGCGGTCGAGCGCCGTTTTAAAGACCCGATGCGCAAAAAAGTCGAGGAAGATTTGCGCGCTTTCGCCGCCAGCCCGACGGTCGCCAATCCGGCGGCTCTAAGCGAAGATGAGGAGAAAAACCTGGGCAAATATTACGATTTGCTAAAAGCTTACCTGATGCTTTCGGGCGAATACAAAGACCGGGCGAACGCCTCGGACATTTCGAACGCGCTCAAGGATTACTGGGTGAAAGAGGCGAAAGTGCCGGAGAATTTGCAGGAAACGGCGCAGTATCAGCTCGATTTCTGGGCGAAACAGGTCGACCGCGATGAGCCGCCCGCGCGCTTTCCGCGCATTCCGCTCGACAACAATTTGATTACAAACGTCCGCCGAAAACTGCAGGCGTTCCCCGCGCCTTTCCGTTATTACAAACGAAAAGTGACGGAAATCTCGAAACAAATCGACGAAAAATTCGGCGCGACGACCGTCGAGGGAATGCTCTCCAGAAACAACGCCGACGCGAGCTTTATTGAAGGAAATTACGCCGTTCCGGGCGCGTACACGCTCGAAGGCTATCGCCTGATGAAAAAAGCCATCGCCGACGCCGAGACGACTTTGAGCGCCGACGATTGGGTGATGGGCGAGCAGGACAAAAAGGAAACGAGCGCGCAGACGGACGACGCGCGCAAAATCGAAGAGAGATATTTTCGCGATTACGCCGACCAGTGGCGCAATTTCGTCAAAGCCGCGCGCGTCAAGCCGTATACGAAAGAAAACGCCAGGGACGCGCTCGCTTCGTTTTCGACCAAAAGCTCGCCGATGCTGATTCTGGCGCAGGAAATCGCGCGCAACACGAATTTTTCCGGCAAGCCGAAACCGCAGGGCTGGTGGGAATGGATAAAAAGCTTTTTTTCAAAAAAAGAGGAAAGCACCGACACGGGCGGAAATTCTCCGGTCGAACAGGAATTTCGCCAACTGTTTGCTTTTGTCGGCGACGGCGACGCGAAAGGCGCGCCGATTGAAAAATATCAGGTCGAAGTCGAAAGAGTTTCGGGCAAATTCGGCAAATTTACGCCGAACGAAATAAACCAGCTGACGCAGGATTTGGCGCGCGAAGACGACAAGAAATTCCCCGAGCTGCGCGACGCCGACGCGAAAGTCGCGGCGCTGCTCAAGCCTTTCAGCGAAAAATCTTCAACGCAGGCGCTCGCCGATTTTCTCAAACAGCCGATTGGAAATCTGCGCGCGCTGCTCGGCGAAGGCGCGCAGACCGAGCTTTCGAGAACGTGGACGGACAAAATCGCGCCCGAAGCGAAAGACGCGACAAAAGGATTTCCGTTTGAAGACTCGCCGACCGAAGCCGATTTGAACAAATTAAAAGCTTTTCTGAATCCGGTCGACGGCACATTGACAAAATTTTACAAGGAAAATCTGGAAAAGGATTTCGATTACGCCAACAATCAATACAAACCGAAAGACGCGGCAAAATACAGCGAAGCGTTTGTCACTTATCTGAACAACGCCTTCCGTTTGCGCGACACGCTTTTCGGAAAAAATCAAAATCCGGGTTATATGTACACGTTTGAGATAAAACCCGTCGCGGACACGATTATCGAAGGCGTCGTCGACGGCGAAGAAGTAAAATCGGGCGAAACAAAAAATATCAAATTCCCGGCGGAAGCGGGCAAACAGGTCGGCGTCAATTTGAAAGTTTCGCCGACCGGCGGAACGGTTTCAACTCCGGCTTTGGCAAAATCTCCGACGCCCGCCGTCAGTAATTCTAATTCAACGCCCGTGCCTGCGAGCACGCCGACGCCGACCGTGAACAGCGGCGGCAGCACTTCGGGTTTTGCGATTGAGAAAAAAACGACCTGGGGATTATTTAGATTTTTTAATGACGGCGCGCCGGAGAAGCAGTCGAATTCGTATGTACTGACATACAAAAACGTGAAAATTGTCGTCACGGCGAGCGGCGGCGATTTGTTCGACAAAAACGTTTTCAAGGCGCTTCGCGACGTACCAAACGGCGTTTTGAAGTAAATAAAATTAAAGATGAATGAAGCTAAAACACAACTTGATGCGGGAGATTTGAGCGGCGCGGTCGAATCGGCGCTGGCGTCGGTCAAATCGAGCCCGAACGATGCGCGCGCGCGCACTTTTCTTTTCGAGCTTTCCTGTTTTACCGGCGACTGGGAACGCGCCGAGCGGCAGCTCGACGTTATCGGCCATCAGGACGCAAATGCGATGATTGGCTCTTTGATTTATCGCCAGTGCATCGAGGCCGAGCGCAAACGCGCCAGATTTTTTTCCGAAAGCCTAAAGCCCGAATTCCTGGCGACGCCGCCCGGTTACGTTTACGGCCTGCTGACGGCAAACAATCGTCTGCGCGAAGGAAATGCGGCCGAAGCGCGCGAAATTCTCGATAAAACGGAAGAACAGCGGCCGGCTTTCAGCTGCCGAATCAACAGCCGGGAGATTTCCGATTTTCGCGACTACAACGATTTGACGAGCTGCGTTCTCGAAGCGATTATCCAGGATTCATACGTCTGGATTCCGCTCGAACAAATCACGAAAATCAAGCTCGGCGAACTGAAATCGCTGCGCGACCTTTTCTGGATTCAGGCCGAAGTGGAAACCGAGAACGGCATGAACGGCGAGATGTTTCTGCCTGCGCTTTACGCCAATTCTTGGAAAAGCGACAACGACCAGATTCGGCTCGGGCGAATGACCGACTGGCGCGACGCCGGAAACGAAATTTTCGTCGGCGAAGGAATGAAAATGTTCTGGGCTGACGGCGAGGACGTGCCCGTTTTGGAATTAAAGGAAATCGAATTCGTTCGAACCGAAAGTTAAAAAGGAGTTTGTTATGGCGGCTTTTAATGTTTATCTCGGAGAAATCGGAAGTACCGGATTAACCGATAAGGAAAAGAGCGATGTAAAGACAAAGCTGGAAGGCTGGTTCGGGAAAATCGTCGATTCGGGCGACACTGCACTTGTCAGTTGGACGAGCTCCGCGCCCGCTTCTATCCAGGACAACGAACTGCTGGTTTACTATGTTTCCGGCTCAAGCGGCAGTATTTTGAAGGTCATGCCCGGAAATACCGGAGGCAGCGGAAACGGGAACGGCCTGACCGTTTTCGGCGGAAGTCTGACCGGCTCGGAAATTTATGTTTCAAGCAGCAAAAGCGGGTTGGCCGAGCTGACTTTTCACGAATTACTGCACAATAAACTGCATTTGGACGACGCCAATTTGCATAAAAAAGATGGTTTGGCGGCCGCGACGGTTCCGATTGGCGGCCAGCCTTCGACGAGCAACATCAGCGATATGAATAAAGCTTTGAAAAATAAAAACAAACAATGGACGGGCGGCTGGCTGGCTTTTAGCGACCCGATCAACGGTTACCTTTAAAATGAAATTTATAAAATTTGATGGAGATAGTTAAAAATGCCCGTTTACCCGTTAGCAAAAAAAGTCGAGTCATACAAAACCGTCGCGCCGGCCAAATTTAACGCGCCGCGCGGCGGCGGAGCGCGCAAACACGCGGGCATCGATATGGGAATCGGGGCGGGCTCGTCCGTCTACGCGATGGCCAAGGGAACGGTTCTCGAAGCGAGCAGCACCGGATTTTACGTCGATGCCGATAAGGGCATCAATGTCGGCGTCGTGTCCATCAAGCACGACGTCAAGATTACAATCGGCGGTGTCGAATACGACAGTTTTGTCGTTCGCTACGGCGAGGTCGATACGGTAAAAGTTTCCAAAAACGCGTCGGTTGACGAAGGAGATTTAATCGCCCTGGTCGCCAAACAGGCGGACGAAGGAACGGAGCTTCATCTGGAGCTCTATCTCGGCGAGCAGGGTATTACTTCGGCGTCCGTGTTTAAATCAAGCAATCCGCCTTATATGCGCGCTTTTACGCCGAGCGACCCGACCGCGTTGGTTGATAGTTTGAATGTAAAATGATTTTTATTTGAGGAAGATTTCAAATGATGAATATCGAATCAAAACCGCCCGTCATCGATTTTGACGCTCTGACGCAGCCGATTTCCGAAGAAAAGCCTTCGGGCGAAAGCCTTCGCTTTTCAAATTTATACGACGAAATCAAGGAAGCGCGCCGGGCCGATATGGATGTCGCACAGGGCCATTGGGAAACCGAGCTGAAAACTTCGGATTTTCGGAAAGTGATTGCGCTGGCCGTTCCTGCGCTCGCGTCGCAGACAAAAGATTTGCAGATAGCCGCGTGGCTCTCAGAAGCGCTCATCAAAGAATACGGCTTTGCGGGTTTGCGCGACAGTCTCAAGATGCTGAGTGTTTTGCAGGAAAAATTCTGGGAAACGATTTTTCCCGAAATCGACGAGGGCGATATGGAAGGCCGCGCGAACGCCATCGCGTGGATGGATACAAACGCCGCTTTCGCCGTCAAAAGCGCGCCGATAACCGCCGAAGGCTACGGCTTTGCCGACCTGGAAGATTCGAAACGCTACGACATTCCCGAAAATCTGGACGCGCTCGATTCGGCCGAACAGCAAAGATATCGCGAGCTTCAGGCGGAAGCCGAAGCGAAAAATAAAGTTACAGCGAGCCGCTGGCAAAAAGCCAAATCGGCGTCGCGCCGCCAGTTTTACGAAGAATTAAACTTAACGCTCGAAGAATGCTGGGCGGAATTCGCCGAAATAAATCGCGTTATCGAAGAAAAATACGACCGCAATCAAATGCCCGGACTGAGCAATTTAAAAAAAACGCTCGATGACATCGAAACGCAAATCAAAAAGCTTCTCGAAGAAAAACGCGCCGAAGAACCCGACGCGATTGAAGAAAGCGGCGAAGCGACGCAAGACGACGGCGAAAACGGCGCAATCGCGGTCGCCGCGACCGGCGGCGCAATCCGGACGCGACAGGACGCGCTCAAACGGCTCGAAGAATTGTCCGAGTATTTTCGCAAAAACGAGCCGCAGAGTCCCGTTTCATATTTGATTCAGCGAGCCGTGAAATGGGGCAATATGCCGTTTGAAAGCTGGCTTCAGGATGTGATTAAAGACGAAACCGTTTTGTTTCAGCTTCGTCAAACGCTTGGATTTAACACGAAATTGCCGGATTCGGAAAATCCGCAACAATAAATTTCTAAAAAAACTAGAATTAAATAAAAAAAGGAGATAAGATAATGCCTACAAAAGAAAGTCTGCAACACAAACTTGACCGCGTGCGTCCGCCGCGTGTCCAAATCACCTACGACGTCGAGGTCGGAGGTGCAATCGAATTGAAGGAACTCCCGTTTGTCGTCGGCGTCATGGGCGATTTTGTCGGAAATCCGCAAGACCCGCTGCCGGCGCTCAAAAATCGTAAATTTGTCGAAATCGACCCGGATAATTTCAATCAGGTGATGGCCGGAATGAAACCGCGCGTCGCTTTTTCGGTTGACAATAAATTGCAGGACGACGGAAGCAGACTGGGAGTCGATTTGACTTTCAACAGTATCGAAGATTTCGAACCGGATAATATCGTCCGGCAGGTCGAACCGCTTCGCAAACTGGTCGAAGCGCGTCAGAAGCTTTCCGATTTGCGCTCGAAAATGGACGGCAACGAAAAATTGGAAAATCTGCTCAACGACGTTATTTCAAACTCGGACAAACAAAAGCAGTTGAGCGACGCGCTCGGCCTCGAAGGCCCTGCAAAGGAGGAATAAAAAATGGCTGACAACGCAAAACAGAAAGACGTACAGGTCGTCGAACAGCAGCAGGAAGGCGGCCTGCTCGACCAGATTTTGACCGAAGGCAGAATGGCGCGCGACGATTACCAGAAAGAGCGCGCGAAAGATATGATTGGCGAATTCGTCAATCAGGTGATGAGCGGCGAGCTGACGATGACCAAAAACATGGACGTCGCCATCAACTCGCGCATCGCCGAGATTGACCGCCTGATTTCGGCGCAGATGAATGAAATTATGCATCACGAGGAGTTTCAAAAGCTCGAAGGCTCGTGGCGCGGACTTCATTATCTGGTAAAAAACTCGCTGACCGGAACGCAACTCAAAATTCGCGTCATGAGCGCGACCAAAAAAGAGCTTCTCAAAGATTTCGAACGCGCGCTCGAATTTGACCAATCGGCGATGTTTAAGAAAATCTACGAGGACGAATACGGAATGTTCGGCGGCGCACCGTTCGGCGCGATAATCGGCGATTACGAATTCGGCAATCACCCGCAGGATATGGCTTTGCTGCAAAGCATTTCTCAGGTCGCGGCGGCCGCGCACGCTCCTTTTTTAAGCGCTTCTTCGCCCGATATGTTCGGCTGGGACACTTTCGGAGAAATGACCGAAGTGCGCGATGTTTCAAAGATTTTCGACCGCACGGAATACGCCAAATGGCGCAGCTTCCGCGAATCGGAAGACGCGCGCTATGTCGGGCTGACGCTTCCGCACGTGCTCGGGCGCGAGCCTTACGGCGAAGCGACAAAACCGACCGAAACCTTCCGTTTTGAAGAAGACGTCGATGGCAAAGACCACAAAAAATATCTCTGGTCGAATGCCGCTTACTCGCTCGGCACGCGTTTGACCGAAGCGTTTTCGATGCACGGCTGGTGCGTCGCGATTCGCGGCGTCGAAGGCGGCGGGCTCGTACAGGATTTACCGACGCACACGTTTGCAACCGACGAGGGCGAAATCGCGATGAAATGCCCGACCGAAGTGGCGATTACGGACCGGCGCGAAAAGGAATTTGCCGACAACGGATTTATTCCGCTGGTGCACTGCAAAAACACCGATTACGCGGCGTTTTTCGCCACGCAGTCGGCCAATAAAGCGAAAAAATTCGACACCGACGCGGCCAACGCCAACGCGCGTCTTTCGTCGCAGCTGCAATATATTTTCGCCGTTTCGCGGTTTGCGCACTATCTGAAATCGATGATGCGCGACAAAATCGGCTCGTTTATGTCGCGCAAGGAGGCCGAGATTTTCCTGAATCGCTGGATAAGCAAATACGTGCTCGAAAACGACGTCGCTCCGGCGGAGCAAAAAGCAAAATATCCGCTTCGTGAAGCGCGCATCGACGTTTCGGAAATTCCGGGCAAACCGGGCGCTTACCGCGCGGTGGCCTTTCTGCGCCCGCATTTTCAGCTCGACGAGCTTTCGGTTTCATTGCGTCTGGTCGCCGAGCTTCCGCCGCCGGCCGGTAAGTAGAAACGGTCGCGGAAAGTTTGCGGTTATTTTTTGTAATTCTGCAAAACACGGCTTTCGCATCGTCTTAGAAAATGTGCGAGAGAGAATCGCGTTAAAACGAGCGAAAGCCGATTTTAACGATTGTTTTTATAAAACAATCAGGTAAATGAAATTTGATAGTTATTTAAAGGAGCAATAGAAAAGTTATGGCAAGTTCTGATTTTTATTTAAAGATTGACGGTATCGAAGGCGAATCGGAAGCAGTCGGGTTTGAAAAACAAATCCAAATCGAATCGTGGTCAATGGGCGCGAACAACGCCGGTTCGGCCGGTTTGGGAACGGGTATGGGAACCGGTAAAGTAAGCATGCAGGATTTTCATTTCGTCATGCAAAACGGTAAAGCCAGCGCGCAGATTATGTTGGCTGTCTGTAAAGGCAATCACATTCCGCAGGCTATCTTGTCGTGCCGCAAAACGGGCGGCGACGGCTCGCCTTTTACCTATTATAAATATACGTTCAAGGACCTTGTTATGTCGTCGTTCCAATCCGGCGCAAGCCAGGCATTGCCGATGGAGCAGGTAGCGTTCAACTATACGAAAATCACGCTTGAATACTTCCAGCAGAAAGCGGACGGAACGGTTGCGTTATCCAACACCATCAGTTATGACGTCAAACGAGTCGAAGGCACAGGCGCTTAATTTCAAACCGAGTCGGAAGGCTAATGTCTGCTTGTTGAAAGCGACGGGCAGACATTAGTTTCCCGAATATTTTAATTTATCAATCCCGCCCGCGTTGCCGGGCAGAATTTTTTTAAATCGAATGCCGCGAGCAGACCACGAAATCAGAGTAACCGCTTCGGTGCTCGACCGTCTTTTGGATTTTGAGCCGAAAATGAGCACCGAGGCGCTGAAATCGCGCTCGAAATCGCTCGACGAATTAAAGCAGTCAATCAAGCGCGATTTGGAGTGGTTGCTCAACGCCAGAAGCTACGCCGGCGAAATCGACGAGAATCTCGAAGAAGTAAAAAAATCCGTGATGGTTTTCGGTTTGCCCGATTTTACGGGCTTGAGCGCCAAAAGCGATGCGGAACTCAAACGCCTGACGCGCACGCTCGAACGGACGATTAAGACTTTCGAGCCGAGATTTTTGAACTTAAAAGTTTCGCTTGAACCGGTCAGCGCGACCGACCGGCAGTTAAATTTTCGGATTGAAGCGCAGCTCAACGTCGAGCCTTCGCCCGAGCCGATTGCGTTCGACACGATTTTGCAGCTCGGCAGCGGCGATTTTTCCGTCAAAGAAAAACAATAACGGCGCGCGGAATTGTTTGTATCGCCTCGAAAATGATTAAATGAAATTATCGATTTTAGTTTCTCAAATTGCTTTACCTGTTTAATTTATGCGTGATGAGCTTTTAGGATATTACGAGCGCGAGCTGACTTTTCTGCGCCGGATGGGCGCGGAGTTTGCGCGCAAATATCCGAAAATTGCGGCGCGGCTCTTGCTCGACGAAGAAAAAATCGAAGACCCGCACGTTGAGCGCATGATTGAGGCGTTCGCGTTTCTGACCGGACGCGTTTCGCTCAAACTTGACGACGAGCTGCCCGAGGTTACCGAATCTTTTCTGAACGTTCTCTACCCGCATTATCTGGCGCCGATTCCTTCGATGGCGATTACGGAATTTTCCTTCGGCTCGCGGAGCGACCAGTTGACGACGATTCAAAAAGTCGAGCGCGGCGCGCGGCTTTCTTCGCGCCCGGTCGACGGCACGCCGTGTCGTTTTCAAACCTGCTACGACACGCAGCTCGTCCCCATCGAGATTGAATCGGCCGCATTGGAATCGCCCGCGCCGAAAGACGGGCGCGGAAAATTTGCCGAAAGCTATATTCGTCTGAGTATGCGCTGCTACGGCAACGCGAATTTAAGCGAGTTGAAAATGGGCGACACAGGCGAAGCGCCGAAATTTCTGCGCTTTTTTCTAAACGGCGACCCGCAGCTTGTTTTTCCGCTTTACGAATTGATTTTTAACCAGGCGAGCGCGGTCGAGTTTCGCGCCAAAGACAAGCCCATCGGCAACCGGAGTCTCGGCACGCTGGCCAATATTCAGATAAAACTTCCCGCGCCGGTCATTCTGCCCGCCGACGTTATCAAACAAGTCGGCTTTGAAGAATTGGAAGCCATTCTGCCCTACACGAAACGCTCGTTTTCCGGCTACCGGCTTTTAACCGAATATTTTACGTTCCCGCATAAATTTTTATTTTTCGACATCTACGGCATCGACGGGGCGATTGCCAAAAAATTCGGCAGTCATTTCGATATTCTCATTCATTTGAAGGACATTACACCGCCGCGCGCGCCCGTCACGAAAGAAACTTTTCGGATGGGCTGCACGCCGGTCGTCAATCTTTTTTCGCGAATGGCCGACCCGATTTATCTTTCGCAGCAAAAATACGAATATCACATTCTGCCGGACGTTCACCGGCAGATGACGACCGAAATTTACTCGATTGACGAAGTAATCACGACCGACCCGCGAACAAATACGACGCGCGAGTTTTCGCCGTTTTATTCTTTGAAACACGCTTACGGCGAGCAGATGGAAAAAACTTTCTGGTATGCGACCAGACGCGCTTCGCAAAGAGCCGAAGACGAAGGGACGGAAATTTTTATGTCGCTCGTCGATATGAATTTCAACCCGCGCGTTCCGGCCGCCGAGGTGATAAACGTCAAAACGACCTGCACCAATCGCGATTTGCCCGCACGACTTCCGTTCGGAGGGCGCGAAAACGATTTTGAAGTCGAAGGCACGGCGCTTTTATCGCGCGTCCGCTGTCTGACCAAACCGACCGAAACGATTCGCCCGCCGCGCCGACGAGCGGCGCACTGGCGCTTGATTTCGCATCTGAATTTGAATTACCTGTCGCTCGTCGGCGCGGAGTCGGGAACGCCCGAAGCTTTGCAGGAAATTCTGCAGCTTTATAATTTTGACGATTCTTCGGTGACGAGAAAACAGATTTTAGGCATCACCGGCGTTTCGAGCCGCAAAGTCGTCCGCCAAATCGGCGGCCACATCGGCGCGGGTTTCGTGCGCGGGCTGGAAACGACTCTGACGTTTGACGAAGAACAATACGTCGGCAGCGGAATGTTTCTTTTCGCCTGCGTGCTGGAAAGATTTTTAGGGCTTTACACGTCGCTCAATTCTTTTCACCAGCTCGTGCTGCGAACCGAACAGCGCGAAGACGCGGTAAAGCGGTTTGTGCCGCGCGCCGGCGAGCAGATTCTTTTGTAAATTAATGGCAGAAAAACCGCTCAATCAAGAACTTTTCGACGAAGCGTATCGCTTTGATTTTTTTCAGGCCGTAAGGCTTCTGGAGAAAGTATTTCCCGAACGCGCTCCAATCGGTCGCGAGGCGGGAGCGACGACGGAAGTCGTGCGCTTTCGCTCGCGCATTATGCTCGATTTTCCCGCCAGCCAGATTTACGAATTAAAAGAATCAAGCGACGAATCGACGGACGAGCAAAAATCGGAGATGTTCGTCAATTTTATGGGCATGGTCGGCGTCAGCGGCGTGATGCCGGTTCATTACACCGAGCTTGTTTTAGAGCGCATGCGCTACGGCGACACGTCGATGTGGGCGTTTCTCGACATCTTTACGCACCGCGCCGTCTCGCTTTTTTTCCGGGCGTGGGAAAAGTATCGATTTCCGGTCGGATATGAGCGCGGGAAAGATGAGTTTACCGATTATTTGTTCGATTTCGCGGGTCTCGGAACAAACGGCCTGCGCGGCCGAATGAGTCTCGCGGACGAGTCACTTTTGCCCTACGGCGGGCTGATTGCGCAAAAGCCGCATTCGGCCAGCGCGCTCGCGCAAATCCTGAGCGACTACTTCGGCGTCAGGGCAAAAATCGACCAGTTTTTCGGTCAATGGTTGGATTTGGATTCGGAAAGCATCACGAAGCTCGGCGCGGCAAACAATATGCTCGGCGGGAGCGCGATTGCCGGAACGCGCGTCTGGGAGCAGCAATCAAAGTTTCGCCTCGTTTTGGGCGCGCTTTCGTTCGACGAGTTTCAGGCTTTTCTGCCGAACGGCTCGGCGCACGCGCCTTTGAAATCGATACTTCGCTTTATGGTCGGATTGGAGCTCGATTTTGACGTGCAGCTCGTCCTCGCAGCCGGACGCGTGCCCGGCTGCGTTTTAACGACGCGCGCCAAACGCCGCCCGATGCTCGGCTGGACTTCGTGGCTGAAAACAAAACCGTTCCGCGAGGACGACGAGCAGGTAATTTTGCAAGTAGAATAATGAACCACAGAGACACGGAGATTTTTAAGGAGAAGTAAAAATGAACGTAAATTTAAAGTCGCTGGTCGGAAGATTAAACGAGACTTGTCGAAACGCGCTTGAAAACGCCGCTGGTTTGTGCGTTTCGCGCGGCAATTACGACGTCGAGATTGAACACGTTTTAGCCAAACTGCTCGAACAGGACGATTCCGATTTGCAGAAAATTTGTCGTCATTACGAAGTAAACATCGACCATTTGACCAAGGACGTAGCGGGCGCGCTCGACCGTATGAAAACCGGAAATTCGGGTACGCCGGGCTTGAGCGACCGTCTGCCGCGCTGGTTTCAGGACGCGTGGCTGCTCGCTTCGGTCGATTTCGGCGCGGCGCGCGTTCGTTCGGGGCACCTTCTTTTGGCGCTGATTTCAAACGAAAGCACGGCGCGGCTGGCGCGTGATATTTCCAGAGAATTTAACTACATTTCGGTCGAATCGCTGCAAACGAAACTGCCCGAATTAACGGCTGATTCGGACGAATCGCGCGACGCCGCCACCCTGGGCGAAACGTCACCGGCATCCGCCGGCGCGCCCATCGCGGCGGGCGTTCCGGGCAAGACGAAAGCGCTCGACCAGTACACCGAAGATTTGACGGCGAAAGCGGCCGCCGGAAAAATCGACCCGGTGCTCGGGCGCGATTTCGAGATTCGACAGGTCATCGACATTTTAACCAGGCGGCGGCAAAACAACCCGATTTTGACGGGCGAAGCGGGCGTCGGCAAAACGGCCGTCGTCGAAGGTTTTGCGCTCAGAATAGCGGAGGGCGACGTTCCCGAACCTTTGAAAAACGTCATCGTCAGAACGCTGGATTTAGGACTTTTGCAGGCCGGCGCGGGCGTCAAGGGCGAGTTTGAGAGTCGTCTGAAATCGGTAATCGACGAAGTAAAATCGTCGCCGACGCCGATAATTATGTTTATCGACGAAGCGCACACGATGATTGGCGCGGGCGGGCAAGCCGGGCAAAACGACGCGGCAAATTTACTGAAACCGGCGCTCGCGCGCGGCGAGCTGCGGACAATCGCGGCGACGACGTGGGCGGAATACAAAAAATATTTTGAAAAGGACGCGGCTCTGGCAAGACGTTTTCAGGTCGTCAAGGTCGAAGAGCCGGACGAGGAAAAAGCGATTGCGATGATGCGCGGCATCGCCGATAAAATGGAAGAACATCACCGCGTTCGAATTTTGGACGAAGCGATTGTCGAATGCGTCAAGCTCTCGCAACGCTACATCACAGGCCGCCAGCTGCCCGACAAAAGCGTTTCGGTTCTCGACACCGCCTGCGCCAAAGTCGCCATCGGACAGGGCGCAACGCCCGCGCCGGTTGAAGACCGGGCACGCCGCATCCAGAATTTAACGACCGAAATCGAATCGCTCGAACGCGAGCAGGTGACGGGCGCGGCGCACGACGCGCGGCTCGCAGAATTAAAATCGAAAAGAGACGAAACGCAGGCCGAAGCAGACAAGCTGAACGAGCAGTGGGCGAAGGAAAAGGATTTGACCGGGCAAATTCAAAACATTCGGACAAAGATCGAGATGTCCCGCCTCGACGAAAAATTAGCGGCAAACGTTTCAAACAACGGCGGTGAGCCTTCGTCAAACGGCAACAAAACGGAAAGCGCGGAAGCTTCGGCTGAACCGGCGGTCGCGGCAGCCGCATCTTCCGATTCAATCGCTTCAGCCGAAACCGCACCGGCGATTGATGCGGCGGTTTCCGAAACACCGGCGGCCGCGCCCGAAGCGCCGATTGATAAGGAATTTTTGAAATCCGAACTCAAGCGTCTAAATGCGGAATTAAAAGAACTTCAGGGCGAAAATCCCTTGATGCAGCCGGTCGTCAACGGGCAGACGGTCGCCGAAGTTATTTCCGGCTGGACGGGAATTCCAATCGGCAAAATGGTCGCCGACGAAATCAACGCGGTTTTGAAATTGGCGGCGACTTTGCGCGAAAGAGTTCTCGGGCAAGACCACGCGCTCGAAGCGATTTCGCAGCGAATCCGCACCGCGCGCGCCGGTTTGACCGACCCGAAACGGCCGATTGGCGTCTTTTTGCTCGTCGGAACGTCCGGCGTCGGCAAAACCGAGACGGCGCTCGCGCTGGCCGATTCGCTTTACGGCGGCGAGCGCAATTTGATTTCGATAAATATGAGCGAATATCAGGAAGCGCACACGGTTTCTTCTCTGAAAGGCTCGCCGCCCGGATACGTCGGCTACGGCGAAGGCGGCGTTTTGACCGAAGCCGTGCGGCGCAAACCGTATTCGGTCGTCCTGCTCGACGAAGTCGAAAAAGCGCATCCGGACGTGATGGAATTATTTTTTCAGGTCTTTGATAAAGGCGTTCTCGAAGACGGCGAGGGACGCGAAATTGATTTTAAGAATTGCATAATTCTGCTCACTTCAAACGTCGGGACGGACACGATTATGAAGCTCTGCGCCGACCCGGACACGACGCCCGAGCCCGAAGGCCTGGTCGAGGCCATCAAGCCGGAGCTCAATAAAGCCTTTAAGCCCGCGCTTTTAGGTCGTATGGTGACGGTTCCGTATTACCCGATTTCCGACGAAATTCTGCGGCTTATCGTCAGACTCCAGCTCGGCAAAATCCGGAAACGAATCGCCGACAATCACAATGCGCAATTTTCCTTCGACGAATCCGTCATTGAGACTGTGGCGAAACGCTGTACGGACGTCGATTCGGGCGCGCGCAACGTTTACAACATTTTGACCGGAACGCTTTTGCCGGAAATGTCAGGCGAGGTTTTATCCAGAATGGCATCGGGCGACGGTCTCAAGCGGGTGCACGTTTCGGTCGGCGACGGCGAGCGATTCGTCTATACGATTGAATAACGGGGCGGCCGCTTTAAGGCCGTAAACGAGGGCATTTTGGAGTATTTCGGTCGATAAATTTGCTAAACCCGAACCGCTCCTTTGCAGTTAAAACGATGGCGACGACACAAGACAATCGATTGATGCAAATCTTTACCCCGCAGGGAAAAGATTTTCTTTTGATTAACAAATTATCGGCGAGCGAAGGCCTTTCCGAGCTTTTTTCGTTCGAGGCCGAGCTTCTCCACGAAGAGGACGAAGAAGGATACGCGCCGACGATTGTCGATGCCGGCTCGCTGCTCGGTCAATCCGTAACGATTAAAATTGCCCAGAGAGACGGCACGACACGCGAATTTACGGGAATGGTCAACCGGTTTTCGCAGGGCACGCGGCACACCCGGTTTTCGTTTTATTATATGACGATTGTGCCGCACGTCTGGCTTTTGACGCAAAACTTTCAAAGCCGCATTTTCCAGCAAAAAAGCGTTCCCGACATTTTGAAGGAAGTTTTTACGGGCTTTGAAGTTTCATGGGAAATTCAGGGCAATTTCGCGCCGCGCAACTACTGCGTGCAGTATCGCGAATCGGATTTCGATTTCGCCTCGCGCCTGATGGAAGAAGAAGGAATTTATTATTATTTCGAGCACGCCGGCGGAACACACAAAATGGTCGTCGCCAATACGCCGCAGTCGCACCGCGATTGTCCTTCGAAAAGCTCGATTCCCTTTTTCATCGACGTGACGCGGATTGACGATTTCGTCGCGTCAATCAATCAGTGGCAGAACGATTACCAGCTTTTGACCGGAAAAGTGACGCTCTGGGACCATAATTTTCAGCTTCCGACATCGAATCTCGCCGCCGACAAGCCTTCGCTTTTCACGGTCGGCGACAATCAAAAGCTGGAGTTTTACGATTTTCCCGCCGGTTATTCGCGCAAATACGACGGCATTTCCAAGGACGGCGGCGACCAGGCGAGCGAATTGCAGAAGATTTTCGAAGACAACCGTCGAACCGCCGAGATTCGAATGCAGGAGCTCGACGTGCGGCACAAAACCGCGTCCGGACATTCGGACTGCTCCTCGATGATTGCCGGATACCGTTTTTCGTTGACGCAGCATCCGAACGCCGACGCGAACGGAAAATACGTCATCACTTCAGTCGTCCACGAAGCCGGGCAAAGCCCGAATTATGTCAGCGACGAGGCAGCCGAACAGCCGTATAAAAACACTTTTCAATGCATCGCGCACGGCGCGGGCGTTCCGCCATTTCGTCCGCAGCGAAAAACGCCGAAGCCCGTCATTTACGGAACGCAGACGGCAACGGTCGTCGGCCCGTCGGGCGAGGAAATTTTCACCGACAAATACGGTCGCGTCAAAGTTCAGTTTAACTGGGACAGACAGGGGAAAATCGATTCGAACAGTTCCTGCTGGATACGCGTCGCGCAGGGCTGGGCTTCGAAACGCTGGGGAATGATGTTTATCCCGCGCATCGGCATGGAAGTCGTCGTCCATTTTCTCGAAGGCGACCCCGACCAGCCGATTATCACGGGCTGCGTCTACAATGCCGAAACGATGCCGCCTTATACTCTGCCGGACGAAAAAACCAAGATGACGATAAAATCCAACTCGTCAAAAGGCGGCGGCGGTTTTAACGAGCTCCGGTTTGAAGACAAAAAAGGCGAAGAACAGATTTTCATCCACGCCGAGAAAAATAAGGACATACGCGTCAAAAACGACTGCAAGGAGACAATCAGCCACGACCGTCATTTGATTGTCGAAAACGACCAGTACGAAAAAGTTAAAAAAGACAAGCACCTGCAAATCGGCGGCGACCAGAACGAAAAAGTCGACGGCTCGTATTCGCTCAAAGTCGGGTCGAACATACAGGAAAAAGCCGGTTCGAAAATCGCATCGGAAGCCGGGACGGAAATTCACCTGAAGGCCGGAACGAGCGTGACCATCGAAAGCGGAACGACCATTACGCTAAAAGTCGGCGGCAATTTTATCAATATCAACGGCGGCGGAATTTTTATCAGCGGGACGATGGTGATGCTCAATAGCGGCGGCGCGGCCGGAGCGGGTTCGGGCAGCAGCCCCGACGCGCCGAAAGAGGCCAAAGAAGCCGACTCGGCCGAAGCCGGAGCGGCCGTCAAGAAAAAGAGCGCGCCGCCGCCGCCCGCGCCGAAAAATTACAGCGCGATGGCGAGCGCGATGGCCGGCGCGGCCGCGAGCGGGACGCCGTTTGTCGGATAAAGAGGCGAGTTTTTGATGGACAAGGAAAAATTAAAACAGCATCTTTTGAGCGAGCGGACAAAATTATTCTGCGTCCTCGACGGCGCGTCCGTTCCCGATTTGCCGGTCAGGCTTTATGAAATGCGCCCGCCGAATTACTGTCTGTTCAGCGGCGAGCTCGCGACGGACATGGCGTATGTCGCGCCGTATGTGATTAATTTGCTGCCGAATCATAAATTTACCGATTGGGTTTTGAACGAAAGTTTCGGCAACCATTGGGGAATTTTTGCGCACAGCCTTTATTCGATAAAGGAGATGCGCCGCCATTTTCGCTCGCTCGTCAGCGTTTACGACGAGCACGGAAACCCGCTCACTTTTCGTTTTTACGACCCGAGAGTTTTGCGGCGCTTTCTGCCGACGTGCAACGCGGGCGAGCTGAAAACGTTTTTCGGGAAAATCGAGCGGTATTTTGCCGAAGAAGATGAAAATCTGCTTGGCTTTGAATTGGAAACCGATAAATTAAAAAAATCGACGTTTGATTTAAATTAAAGCGAGGAATAAATTTATGCCGACCGGGCCGGCCGCCAGAACTACAGACAATGTCGCGCATCCGCTGCCGCCCGTTTTGACCATCGGGCCGGGCAGCACAAATGTTTTAATCGGTTTTCTGCCCGCCTGGCGCGGCATTCCGCTTGCCGCCGCCGGCGCGCTGATGGCCGCAAAAGCAGCCGCCGACACGGCCGTCAAAGCCGCCGAAGCCGCCACCGTTGCGGCGATGGGAACGCCCGCCGCGCCCGCCGCGGCCGCCGCCGAGCAGGCGGCAAAAGGCGTGGCTTTATCGGCCATGTCGAGCACAATTTCGGGCGCTTCTGCGGGCGCTGATATTCATACGTGCGTGACGCCTTCGCCCGTCCCGCCGCACGGCCCGGGCGTCGTCATCGACGGCTCGGCGACCGTCCAGACAAATTTTCTGCCGCAGTGTCGTCTCGGCGATACGATTTTGGAAGCGCTCGGCCCGCCGAACAAAATTGTCAAGGGCGAACCGACGGTAATTGTCGGCGGATGAAATTAATCTGAAAGCTGAAAGCTGATTTCCAGTTCTCGGTTTTCAGCTTTCAGTTATAAAAATGCTAATCATCAGAAAAGAACAAATTCAGTATTTTATCGCCGAAACCGACGCCGAGCTAATCGAATTAATAGCGCGGGCAATTCGAGTCGGAAACGGCGAGAGAGTATTGGAGTATTCGGACGAAACGGTCGAAAGAATGGTCAAAATCGGTATTGCGCGCGCCCGCGCACATGATTTCGAACGTGCCGAAGACATCGCCGCTTTTGTCGCCGTAATGTTTGAAATCGCGCCGAATTTTGACGAAAACGCGGAGGTTAAAGCGATTCTCGACGATACGAATTTTTCGGTCGAGGAACGATTTAAACAGCTCTGGGGACGCACTTCGGATAAACTTTGGGTTGAGCTTGAAAACGAATACGACGCGCGGATTTGGTTTCCCGGCGCGGACAATCAACAAATATGACGGACGCGGACGAAACAATCGAAGAAAAAATCGCAAAGCAGGCCGACACGGTTAAAAAGCTCGAAGAATCATACGAGAAAAATTCGTGGGACGACGTAAAGCTCGAACTGTTTCGCGAAAGAGACACGCTTCGCCATATGATAAATTCGCACGCCGGCAACGCCAAAGACCGCGCGCGGGAAAAGGCGGAACTTGCCCGCCGCGCCGCGCTCGACAAAGCCATCAGGCAAGTTCCGAAAGAATAAATTAAAGTCTATTTTGCCGGAAAAGTTTTCCAGAATTTATCAAAAGTATCGCTTCCCTGTCCCTTATCGTCCAGAAAATCGGCGCTATCGTCTTTGTTTTTGCTCGTTTTGCTCTTTTGCGCAAAATAGCCGTAGATAATCTTTAAATTATTCCATTCGCGTTCGTAAAAGGTAATTTGAAGCGTTGCGCTTTCACCTTCATAAATCTTCGACGTTGCGCTGTCGCCTTTGTCGCCCCGGTGCGCGGGAATCGATTTAATCTGCCATTCAATATTTTCAGCCTTTTTTTCATCGTGGACGAACATTTGGGCGATGGATTTTCCGGCCCGAATCGTCAGGCTTTCAAGCGTTTCGCCGTCGTTCGGGTAACTGATAAAAATTCCCGAGGGCTTTTTCGGACTGAGCATTAACATGCCTTTGAAATCCTTCCACTCTATCGGCATCACGTTTTCGGGAATCTTAAAAGTTATGCCTTTTTCATTGCTTTTCTGAGCATTTGCCGTCAGGCAGAAAGCCAAACTGATTAAAATTAATGCGGTTACACGGATATTAAATTGTATTTTCATAAAATTTTGTGATTTTTTCGTCTTACGGGTGAGTCATTTCTTCGGGCTTGACCAGCTCGTCAAATTTTTCACCGTCCAGAATTCCGAGTTCGATGGCAGACGCCCGCAATGAGATGCCTTTTTTATGCGCGTGTTTGGCAATCTTCGCCGCATTGTCGTAGCCGATATACTGATTTAAGGCCGTCACGAGCATCAGCGAATCGTTGACGTATTCGTCGATTTGCTGACGGTTTAATTCGATGCCGTTGATGCAAAATTCGACAAATCCGTGACAGGCGTCGTGAAGCAGGCGAACCGAATGCAGAAAATTGTGAATCATCACCGGCTTGAAAACGTTTAATTCAAAATTTCCCTGCGAGCCCGCAAAGCCTATGCAAGCGTCGTTTCCAAGAACCTGCGCCGCGACCATCGTCATCGCTTCCGACTGCGTCGGGTTGACTTTTCCCGGCATAATCGAGCTTCCCGGCTCGTTTTCGGGCAAAACAAGCTCGCCGATTCCGCAGCGCGGCCCCGATGCGAGCCAGCGCACGTCGTTGGCGATTTTCATCAAGCTGCAGGCCAGAGTTTTGAGCGCGCCCGAAGCGAAAACGATTTCGTCGTGCGCCGAAAGCGCGGCAAATTTGTTCGGATGCGTCTTAAACGGCAAGCCGGTCAGCTCGGCAATCCTGGCGGCGGCGCGCGTCGCGAATTCGGGATGCGCGTTTAAGCCTGTGCCGACGGCCGTTCCGCCGATTGCCAAATCGAGTAATCCGCTCATCACCATTTTTAAGCGCTCGATATCTCTTTCAACAAGAGAAGCCCAGCCGCCGAATTCCTGCCCGACGGTTAAAGGAGTTGCGTCCTGGAGATGCGTCCGGCCGATTTTCACGACGCCCGAGAATTCCCTTGCTTTCGCGTCAATCGCGCGGCGAACTTCCTCGACGCGCGGAACGAGCTCGTTCAATTTTTCGGCCGCCGCGATATACATCGCCGTCGGGAAAGTGTCGTTTGAAGACTGCGATTTGTTGACGTCGTCGTTCGGGTGAACGGGCGTTTTGCTGCCCAGCTCGCCGCCCGCCATCTCGATGGCGCGATTCGAGATAACTTCGTTGGCGTTCATGTTCGTCTGCGTTCCCGAACCCGTCTGCCAGACGCGCAGCGGAAAATGCGCGTCCAGTTTGCCTTCGATGACTTCGTCGGCCGCGCGCACGATTAAATCTTTTTTGTCGCCCGCCAGCTTGCCCAAATCGTTATTGACAATCGCCGCCGCTTTTTTCAAAATACCGAGAGCGCGAATCATTTCGCGCGGCATCGTATCAAAACCGATATTAAAATGATGCAGGCTGCGCTCGGTCTGCGCGCCCCAGTATTTATCCGTCTCGACCGCAATTTCGCCCATCGAGTCGGTTTCAATACGTGTATTTTTATCTGTTTTCGCTGCTTCTGACATTTTTTATAAATTCCCTTAAAATTTTTGAATTACAATTTGATTTTACTTAATAATCGCAAATAAAAAAATTGACATCCGCCGTTTTCAGGAATTACCCTTAATCAGCGAATTTCGATTCGAACACGCTCGCAAAATGGAAAACATCAAACTTCTCTTTCAATTATATTTTCGCCCGGTCGCGGCGATGAGTGAAATTATCGACAAAGGCAGCTGGTTTTTCGCCGCCGTTCTGGTTCTGATTGTTTCGGCCGCGTTTTTCTGGACGATAAACACAAAACTGCAGACGGCTTACGCGATACCGGATTTTCACGAATTTTACCAGCCGAATGTCGATTCAATCGACGAAGACTCGCCCGAAGCCCGCGCCGAATACGACAAAGCCTCCGCCACCTATCAAAAAGCGATGCGGGAGCGGCCGCGAATTCCGGTTCTCGGCGATTATTTTTTTCGTTTCTTTTCGTTTGAACCGGCCGGATTTTTTCACCCGCTCGTGATAATTTCGATTTTTTACGTTCCGCTCGTCATTCTTTTAATGTGTATTTTCGGCGGCATCGGAAATTTCGGCGTTGTTTTCCGGCGCGATTACGGCGCGGTGGCAATCTGTTCGCTGATGGCCTGGGCGGCGGCGCATCTGCCGTTTGCCGTCGCCGGACTTCTGCTTTATACGCAGGCCGTTTCGCCGCCCGTTTTTCTGTTGATGTGGCTGGCGGGCAGCGTTTTATTCGGCGTTTTGATGATTTTCGCGCTGCGCGTCAGTCTCGGCGCAAATTACGGAACGGCCGTTCTCGTCGTCTGTCTCGCGTGGCTCGCTTTCAGCGCCGGAATGTATGTTTTCCGCCACGTTTCACCGTGGCTTTTTTCGCCGTTTCTGCTTTTTTACGCTTTTATATATCTCGGCGGATTTGTCCGCGGCGAGGCGCGCGGTCTGAGCAACTCTTTTCGCCAGCGCCAGAATTTCAAACGCTTTCTGCACAACGCGACCGTCAACCCGCGAGACGCCGACGCACACGTCCAGCTTGCGCTCGTCTACCTGCAAAGACGCCAGCAGGAAAAAGCTCTCGAACATCTGAATAAGGCCGTCGAAATCGACAAAGAGGAAATTGACGCCAACTATGAGCTCGGCAAACTGGCGCGCGCCAAAAAGGATTTTTCCGAAGCAATTCGGCATTTCGCCGTCGTCGTCGAGCAAAACGACAAATACGCCTTAAGCGAAATCTGGCGCGAAATCGGCGCGACCTACATGGAAGCCGGAATGCTCAAAGAAGCGCGCGAGGCGCTCGAAAAATTTATCAGTCGCCGCCCGGTCGACCCGGAAGGCTTGTATTATCTCGGCCAGGTCTTAAAAGCCGAGAGCGAGCCGGAAAAGGCGCGCGAAATGTTCGAGCAGGCCGTCGAATCGGCCCGAACGTCGCCCGACTTTCGCCGCCGCGAAGTCAAATACTGGGGGAAAATGGCGCAGAAGGAGCTTTAATAAATGGAAAATGGATAATAAAAGGGTTTCTTAAAATTTTTCATTTTCCGTTTTCAATTTTTCATTGTCTTTCGTATTCGACTACAAATCTCACAATCGGCTCGTCTTCGTCGCCGAGCATTTCTTCAAAATGAAGCTGCTTTAAGCCGTTGATTTGAAAACGCGATAAATCCTGGTGCGATAACGCCCACGGCAGTTCGGTCGGGATTTCGTCATCTTCGCGGCCGCGCGTGACGACGACCAGCTTCCCGTTTAATTCGACGAAATTGGCAATCGCATCAATTACTTTCGGACGCATTTCGAGCGGGAGCGGCTGAATCGTATAGACTTCCAAAACGAACTCGAACGACTGATACCATTCCTTCGGCGGGTTGAATAAATCGGCGACGAAAAATTTTATCGATGTGTTTGAGTGAAGCCGCCGCGCCCATTCAATCGCCGTCGGCGAAATGTCGAAGGCCGTCACGTCAAAGCCCAAATCGTAAAAAAACCGCGCGTCGTCGCCGAGACCGCAGCCGACAACCAGAGCTTTTCGTCTGTTTCCCTGCAAATTCGTTTTTTCCGCCCAGACGCGAAGAAATCTGTTCGGCTCGAGGTCGGCCCACGGAATGCGCTCGTTGTCGCCTTCGGATTCTTTATAGAGCGCTTCAAACCAGCCGACGGCGTCGCCCTTTTCGATGTATTCGGCGGCCAGTTCTTTGGTTCGCTGGCGCGCGTCATCAAGTGTTTTGTCTTTCATAAATAAATAATGTTTTCACAAAATATGCGTTTTTAAAAAATTGTTTGACATTTATCAAAATCTAACTATAATGTGTTTAACACAAAAACAGAAGTATAACTTTTTAGGTAAAGCGGGGCTTTTAATCTTCGCCCTTGTAACTACGGTTTCGCGCTTTTATGTCCTAAAACGGAGAAATTTATGAAACACAATTTTTTAATTTTCTTTCTGCTCGTATTTTCTTTGATGCTTTTTTCTCTAAACGCCGGAGCGCAGATGCCGGACGGCAAAACGTCTAAACCTGCGGCAAACGTCGAAAAAATCAATAAGCCCGACGTCAAGCTTATCAAATCTATCGTCGATGTCATCGATTTTTCGGGCGAAGGCGCTTACGAGATTTTGGCCAACAACCCGAATTGGATGTTTGTCGGGCCGAACCGGGAAATCACCGTCAAAGAATCTCAAAAAATAGTCGGTTACGGCTCGGCCGTTTTCGGCACATCTTCGGGAACAAGCCAGATTGCCGTCAGTCTCTGTTATCAAAAGAAGGGCGACAGCGCCGTCTTTTCCTTTGCCGGAGACAATCATCTGATTGCCGATGCCGATTCGCTCCGACGGACGTTTGCCGTCAGCGTTTCGACCGCGCTTCCCGCCGGAACATATTCGGTCGGCTACTGCGTCGTCAATCGCGGGCCGCAGACGCTCGACAACAACAATTACGTCAATGGCTGGATTATGGTCGTCAACTGATTCGTTTTTAAGTCTCGATTGGCGCGCCCGCATCTTTCCACGCCGTCCAGCCGCCAGTCATCGAAAACACGTTTCGGTAACCCATTTTCTGCAGATTGTCGGCCGCCATAGCCGAGCGGTAACCGCCGCCGCAGTAGAGAATCAATTCCGCGTCTTTATCGGGAAACTTCCCGACGATGTCGCGCTCGATGACGCCGCGCCCGATGTGCGCCGCGCCCTCGGCGTGCCCGGCTTCGAACTCGTTATCCTCGCGCACGTCAATCAAACTTGCGCCTTCGCCTAAGCGCGCCCGCGCGTCCTCGACCGATATTTCTTTAATGCGGCTTTTCGCATCGCCCGTGATTTCCAAAAACTCCTTTGTATGCTCCATATCGAAAACAGTTTACCCGAAACGATTTGTCTAAACTAGCCTGGCTTGGCGGAAACTTCTATAATAAGAGTATTGAAAGTTTTTATAAATTTATTAAAACGAGGAATTAAATGGCAGAACAATTTGACGTGGTAATTATCGGCTCCGGCCCCGGCGGATACGTCGCCGCCGTGCGCGGAGCACAGGTCGGTTTGAAAGTAGCGATTATCGAAAAGGAAAAGGACGCAAGGCTGGGCGGCACGTGCGGTTTGCGCGGCTGTATTCCGACAAAAGCATTATTGAACGCGGCGCATTTATACGAAAAAGCCGGGCATTTTGAAAATTTCGGTCTCAAAATCGAAGGCTTGTCCTACGATTTTGAGAAAGTTCAAAAATATAAATC
Source organism: Pyrinomonadaceae bacterium (assembly GCA_036403235.1). Classification (GTDB taxonomy): domain Bacteria; phylum Acidobacteriota; class Blastocatellia; order Pyrinomonadales; family Pyrinomonadaceae; genus JBGTFE01. The sequence goes on from DASWRI010000083.1 coordinate 98,369, forward strand.
CGATGTCGTCTCAAAAAACTCGGCGGGCGTGTCTTATCTGATGAAGAAAAACAAGGTCACGGTTTTTAACGGTTTCGGCAAAATCGCAGGGCGCGGCAAAGTCGAAGTCGCCTACGATGACGGCAAAAAGGAAACTATCGAGACGAAAAACATCATCATCGCCACCGGCTCGGTCGTGCGCCCGATTCCCGGTTTTGAGACGGACGGAAAATTAGTCGTCAATTCCGACCAGATTCTTGAATTAAACGCGGTTCCGAAATCGATGGTCGTGCTCGGTTCGGGCGCGGTCGGCGTCGAGTTCGCATCGGTTTACTCGCGCTTCGGCTGCGACACGACGGTCGTCGAGTTGATGGATAGAATCGTTCCCATCGAAGACGCCGACGTTTCCAAAGAGCTCGAACGGAGCTTCAAAAAACGCGGCATCAAGATAATGACCGGAACAAAGCTCGACAAGCTCGAAAAAACGAAAAACAGCATCAAAATTTCGGGCAAGGACGCCAAAGGCAAAGAAGTCGCGCTCGAAGCCGAGATGCTGCTCGTCGCCATCGGCCGGATGCCGTATCTCGAAAAGCTCGGCCTTGAAAACACAAAGGCGGTCGTCAACCCGCGCGGCACGATAAAAGTCAACGAATACTGCGAAACCGACGAGCCCGGCGTTTTCGCCATCGGCGACGTCATCGACACGGCCTGGCTGGCGCATCTCGCGTCAAAAGAAGGAATTCTGGTCGTCGAAAAATTGGCCGGCAAAAAAGTCGAGCCGATAAACCAGCGGCTTGTCCCGAACTGCACCTACTGCGACCCGGAAGTGGCGAGCGTCGGATTGACCGAAGCAAGGGCGAAAGAAGAAGGCTACGACGTAAAAGTCGGCAAATTTCCCTTTTCGGCGTCGGGCAAAGCGCGCATCTTGGGCGAAACCGACGGCTTCGTCAAAATCGTCTCGGAGAAAAAATACGACGAAGTTCTAGGCGTTCACATCATCGGCCCGCACGCGACCGAATTATTGGCCGAAGCCTGCGTCGCGATGCAGCTCGAAACGACCGCCGACGAGCTCGGACGAACGATTCACGCGCACCCGACCGTCTCCGAATCCGTCATGGAAGCGGCCGAAGGCGTCCACGATTTGACGATTCATATGTAAACCAGAGGTCAGAGTTTAGAGGTCAGCGGTCAGTTATGATAAATTGACCGCTGATTTTTTTATTTGTTCGAAGGAAAGTTTGTTGTAAAATTATCGTTAATTTCAAATCGGGAGCGGTCTAAAAATGAAAAGGATTATCATTTCGGCAATTTTTATTCTGGCAATAAGCGGTTTTGTTTTCGCTCAGACGCCGCGCGCCGTGATTGATAAAATTAAAGAGATAAGACCGCTCGAATCGAGCCGCGAGAATGTCAGGGAGATTTTGAAGGATTACGAACTCGACGATGATGACGACGAGGAGCATTACCAGGAATTTTCGAACGACGATGCCGACATCGAAGTCCGGTATTCAAACGGCAGGTGCGAGAAAAATTCGGATGACGAGAAAGACTACGACGACGTGGCCGAGATTTGGAACGTCGGCGAGTGGAAGGTTACCAAAGTTGAAATTAGGCTCGACGAATCGATTAAAATCGAAGACGCCGGATACGATTTGTCGGAATTTAAAAAAGAGAAAAACGAGGCCTTTGCCGACCGTTACATTTATCACAGTAAAAATACAGGAATCGCTTTTGTGGTGGACGAAGGCGAGACCGACGAAATCATTCTTTTCCCGCCCAAAGGCAGTTATTCGATGCTCTGCGATAACGAAAAGGCAAAGAAATTTTATTCAAGCGATACATGGTTCGGCACTAAAGAATTAAGCTCGCAGGAAATCCGGGAATATTCGGCTAATGTTAACAGTATAACTTTAAGCGAAACGGAAATAATCGCCGGCTGCAATAAGAAAAAGCAAAACAGAAGCTGCGCGGACAGTGTTAAAGAAATCTCTGTAACTGTCGAAGCCAATGACCTGGAGAACGATGTTCTGACTTTCAATTACACGGTTTCCGGCGGGCGCATTATCGGTGAGGGCGCAAAAGTCATCTGGGATTTAGCGGGCGTCGAGCCCGGAATTTACACCATCACGGCCGGAGTCGATGACGGCTGCGGCGTCTGCGGCACGACGAAAACAGAAAAAATCGTCGTCAAAAAATGCCCGGACTGCAACCAAAACAACACCACTCATTTTTCGTCAAAACCGTTTATCAAACCTAAAACCGGAGCAAATTAAAGATGAAAAAGATTATCGTTTTCGCATTTTTCGAAGCGGCTGAAAGCTGAAAACTGATAGTTTGTTCTTCCATTATCAGTTTTCAGTTTTCAGCTTTCAGTTATTTTTCTGCTATCATCTACAGTTTCTTATGGCGAATGGTCAAACATCTTATCCGAGAAACAAAATCAAAATCCTTTTGCTCGAAAACATTTCCGATTCGGCGGTCGAGGAACTGCAGGCGGGCGGCTACGCTGAAATCAAAAGAATTCCGGGCGCTCTCGGCGAAACGGATTTGATTCGGGAAATCAAAGGCGTGCATATTCTGGGCATTCGCTCGAAGACGCACGTTTCCGCAAAAGTTCTCGAAAAAGCCGATAAATTGCTGGCCGCCGGCGCGTTTTGCATCGGCGTCAATCAAATCGATTTGCGCGCGGCGACCGCCAAAGGCGTCGCCGTTTTTAACGCGCCTTATTCAAACACGCGCTCGGTGGCGGAGCTCGTCATCGGGCTGTGCGTCATGCTGATTCGCAAAATTACCGATAAAAACAAAGCCGCGCACGAAGGCGTCTGGCTCAAGGAAGCAAAGGGAGCGTTTGAGCTGCGCGGGAAAACTCTCGGCATCGTCGGCTACGGCAACATCGGCTCGCAGGTTTCGGTGATGGCCGAAGCGATGGGCATGAACGTCGTCTATTACGACACTTTGACAAAGCTTCCGCACGGAAACGCCAAACAAATCCGCGACTTGAAAGAGCTTCTAAAACAGTCGGACATCGTCACTTTGCACGTTCCTTCGGACGCGACGACGCGCAATCTGATAAACGAAAAAACGCTTTCGGCGATGCAAAAAGGCTCGATTTTCTTAAATTATTCGCGCGGCGACGTCGTCGATTTGGACGCTTTGCGAAAATACATCGAAAACGGTACAATTTCCGGCGCGGCCGTCGACGTTTTCCCCGCCGAGCCCGAAAAAAACGGCGACGCGTTTGAAAGCGTTCTGCAAAATTTGCCGAACGTCATTTTAACGCCGCACGTCGGCGGCTCGACCGAAGAAGCACAGGCCAACATCGGGCTCGACGTGACCGCAAAATTGATAAATTATCTCGAACTCGGAACGTCGAGCGGCTCGCACACCGTTCCCGACGTCAACTTGCCGCCGCAGGCCGGAACGCACCGGATTCTGCACATACACCAGAATATTCCCGGCGTTTTGTCCGAAATCAACTCGCGCCTTTCCGGGCGCGGCATAAACATTACCGGACAATATCTCAAGACCAACGAAGAAATCGGCTACGTCATTCTCGACATCGACACCGGGCTTTCCGCAAAAGCGTTCGAGATTTTGCGCGACGTGCGCGGAACGATAAAAACGCGAATGGTTTATTAAAAAATATTCGTTTGCTCTTAAAGGACAGATGGTTTCAAGTTTCACGTATCAGGTTTCAGGCTCTACGTCGTAACTTGAAGCTTGAAACTTGTGAAATCCGCCCTTGCTTACGCGCGGGCTTCTGCCTTATTTTTTGTAATATGAAAATTATAATTCTGCTGCTGACCGTTTTTGTTTCAATCGCAAATGCTCAGTGGCGAAAACAAACAGTCGATACCAAAGCGAGTTTGCGCGGGCTTTCGGTCGTTAACGAAAATATCGTCTGGGCGAGCGGCACGGGCGGAACATTTCTGCGAACGACCGACGGCGGCAAAACGTGGACAACCGGCAAAGTACCTGACGCCGAAAAATTGGATTTTCGCGACGTCGAAGCTTTCGACGCCGACACGGCCTATCTTTTGAGCATCGGCGAGGGCGAAAGCTCGCGGATTTATAAAACCATCGACGGCGGAAAAACGTGGAAGCTGCAATTTAAAAATACAAATCCGAAGGCATTTTTCGACGCGCTCGCCTTCTGGGACAAAACTCACGGAATCGCAATGAGCGACCCGGTTGACGGCAAATATGTGTTGATTGAAACCTCGGACGGCGAAACGTGGAAACCGCTCGCGACCGACAAAATGGCAAACGCCAAAGACGGCGAAGCCGCGTTTGCGGCAAGCGGAACGTGTATTTTAACCGAGGGCAAAACAAGCGTCTTTCTCGTTTCGGGCGGAAACGACGCGCGCGTTTTTCGGTCGGCAAATCGCGGGCTGAGCTGGTTTGTAAGCAATACGTCTTTTACCAAAGGAACGGCCGGGAGCGGAATTTTTTCGATTGCGATGTATGACGGTAAAAAAGGCGTTATCGTCGGCGGGAATTACGAAAAGCCGGACGATACGACAAACAATCTGGCTTTTACAAACGATGGCGGAAAAACGTGGACGATTGGAAAAGGCTTAAACGGCTATCGCTCGGGCGTCGCTTACGTCGATAAAAAGACGATTATCGCGGTCGGCTCAAACGGTTCTGATTTATCTACCGACGGCGGAAAAATCTGGACAAATCTTGATAAAGAGAATTACAATGCGGTTGCAGCACGCGGCAAAAATGCGGTCTGGGCGGTCGGAGCAAACGGGCTCGTCGCCAAATTCACTTTATCTTCAAAATAAAATATGTGGGAAAATTGCCGGGAAAAGCTCGAACGGCTGAAAAACCTTGACCGCCAATGCCAGGCCTTCGGTGCGGAAGAACACAGGTATATTGTTAATTCGCGCTTGCCTGACGAACTCATCTCGGATTTTGAAGAACACAGATATTTTAAAATACCGCTCGAACTCAGGCGTTTTTATATGGAAGTCGGAAACGGCATCGCCGGTCCCGGTTACGGTTTGAGCGACATTTTCCAGTTGGGAGGATTTCGCCCCCATATGCCTTACGAAGACGTCGAAAATTTGAAGCAAAGAGATGGCGTTGATTTCGATATTTCGCGTCTTACCGGAGTTATCCCGATTGTGCCGGAAGGCTGCGGGCATCAGGTTTGTTTGATAGCGTCGGGCGAAAAAGCCGGTAAAATAATCTATGTTTCCGAAGACGGATACGCGCAGGAAACCTCGAAGAATTTTGCCGAGTATTACACCGATTGGCTGGACGGAGAGCTTGAAAAATTTGAATTGGTCGAAAAGATGATGCGGGCCGGAGCGAGCTATTCGGAAATTAGCGACGAATTGCAGGAAAAATCAGACTCGCTCGACGCCGGAGATATGATTGCGAGCATTGCCGACGCTGCAAAGCCCGCCGAGCTTTTCGGCACGCGGTATCACAAAATCTATCACGGAGCGGTGCAATTTCCCTGGTATGAAAAAATCCTGCGCGAATGGCAGGAACATAATTTGTAAATCCGGTGAAAATTATGAAAAAAAGAAATGCGAAGACTGACGAATACATCGCAAAATCCGCCGATTTTGCCCGACCGATTCTGACGCATCTGCGCGAACTTGTTCACGAGGCCTGCCCGGAAATCGAGGAAACGTGGAAATGGAGTTTTCCGAATTTCGATTATAAAGGAATCGTTTGCAGTATGGCGGCGTTCAAACAGCATTGCAGCTTCGGTTTCTGGAAAGCGTCTTTAATGCCTGACCCGAACAAGCTTTTGACGCAGTCGAGCGAAGCAATGGGACAGATGGGACGCATCAAAAGTCTCGCCGATTTGCCGCCGGACGAAGTTTTGATTGCTTATATCAAACAAGCCGTCGAGCTGAACGAAAAAGGCGTCAAAGCGCCCGCCAGAGCAAAAACAACCGAGAAAACGGATTTGCAGATTCCCGATTACTTCACTTCCGCGCTTGAAGAAAATGAAAAAGCGTCTGAGACGTTTGAAAACTTCAGCTATTCGAATAAAAGGGAATATCTCGAATGGATAAAAGAGGCAAAGACGGAAACGACCAGAAACAGGCGACTTGAAACAGCGATTGAGCAGATGGCTGAAGGCAAATCGAAAAACTGGAAATACGAGCGAAAATAAGCTTTATGCAGTGGTTCGATTTTTGTCGGCTCGCTCGAAGTTTTCGTCATAATTCTCACATACGTTCTGCTCCGGCTCGCGAAACCGCGCAGCGAAAGTCTCGTTTATTCCCTGCTCAACAGCTTCGGGCGCGAGCCCGATAATCGTTTCATTGATTTACAGCTTCAACTTTTCCGCTTTTATAGTTGAATTTTTCTGGCTTTTGATTAGTCTATTTGGTATCGGGAAATATTTTTAAGGAAGAAAAGTTAGCCGCGAATTACACTAATTACACAAATAAAAGAAGAAAAATAATTCTTGGCCAAAATAAAAATGACGGCGAAAACGACTCTGGAAAAATCGAATAAATCCTTAACCTGCACAAATAAAACTTCGCTCACGAGCGAGCGAAAAATAGAGCTTTACCGCTTTTTGAAAATGACGCGGATGTTTGACGAATTTACCGTCCGGCTCAAGCGGCAGGCAAAATTGACGGGCGGCGTGTTTACGTCGCTCGGACAGGAAGCGACGGCGGTCGGGACGGCGTTTGCTTTGGAAGCGCAGGATTTTATCGCGCCGTTGATACGCGATATCGGCGCTTGTTTCGTCAAAGGAATTCTTCCGCGCACGATTTTCACTCAATACTTAGGCAAAGCGAATGCGCCTTCGAGAGCGACCGACGTGCAGTTCCATTTTGCCGATTTGGAGAAAGGTTTTGTCGGCCCGATTTCGCATCTCGGCGATATGATTCCGGTGATGACCGGCATTTTGCTCGCCGCGCGGATGAAACAGGAGACCAGAGTCGCCGCCGCATACATCGGCGAAGGCGCGTCTTCGACCGGCGCGTTTCACGAAGGCATCAATTTCGCCGCCGTCCAGCGTCTTCCGCTTATCACCATTATCGAAAACAACGGCTACGCGTATTCGACGCCGACGCGCAATCAGTGCGCGGCCGAATCTTTCGTCGAAAAAGCTGCGGGCTACGGAATTCTCGGCTTGAAGACGGACGGAAACGACATCGTTGCATGTTTTGAGACGATGAAAACGGCGGTCGAGCACGCGCGCGCGGGAAACGGCGCGGTTTTAATCGAAGCGATGACTTATCGCCGCAAAGGTCACGCCGAGCACGATAATCAATCTTACGTTCCGGCGGGCGAAATCGAGCGCTGGGCGACGACCAGCGACCCGATTGACCGTTACGAAAGATTTTTAATCGAAGAAAAAATCGCGACGGCCGGAGACCTCGACGAAATTGCGACGGAAGTCGAAAAATATTTAAACAAAGAGCTGGCCGTTGCCGAAGAAGCGCCTTTTCCCGAGCCCGTTTCGGCCGCCTACGACGTTTTCGATAACTCGGTAGTTTCGCCCGCGTTCAAAAAAAAGATTCTGGAAAAATGACGGAAAATTAAAACAGTATGGACAAGATAGACAGGATTAAATATTAATAATTTACGCCGGATTTTGTTTTTATCCTGTTCATCCCGTCCATCGTGCTTTAAAATCTCTTTATATATCTGGAGAGAATTATGGATTTTAACGGAAACGGTAATTTTAACTTGAACGACGATTTCAGCAGCCTGCTGCCGAACCGCGCCGAGCTCGAGTGCGAGGAGATGTTTATCGAAGCCGACCGTCTGCTTAACGAAGGAGTTTTGATGGAAGCGGTCGATAAGCTCGCGCAGATTCTCAAACGCAATCCGCGTTTCGGCAAAGCCTATAATCATCTCGGCTGGCTTTACGAAACCAAATATAAAGATATGGCGCGCGCCGAAAAATATTACAAAGCCGCGATGGAGTATGCGCCGAATTACAACGCTTCTTATCTGAATTACTGCTATTTTCTTTCGAATCAGGGACGTTTTGAAGAGCTCAAAACGCATCTCGACCGCGTTTCGCAGATTACGGGCATTTCCAAAGACACGATTTACAACGAATACGCGATTATGTATGAAATGCAAGGCGACCCGCACACGGCGATTGATTATTACCAGAAAGCGGCGATGATTACGCTCGATATGGCGCGGCTCGACAAATACAAGGAAAGTATCGACCGCTGCCGCAAAAAACTTGAGATTTTAAATCCGAGAACGAGTTTTTAATTGGTCAGTCGTCAGACGTCCGCTGCCGTTTGAGTTTAATCCGAGAACGCAATTTGAATTTAATTGCAACGGGCAACTGACTTAGGACAAATATGCAAAATTTCATTACCGTTCCATTTAAGACCGAAAGCGGATTGTCGCAGATTGACGGCATCGCGAAATTTTCGTCGGCCGGAATCGTTCTGGAATTCGAGTCGAAGCTGCTCGGCCTCATCAGCGGCGGTGTCAGGGAAATTCGCCTGCCGCTCGACGATTTGCTCGATGTAAAATTTCGCAGAGGCCTTTTCAAGCGCTGGGCGCGCGTCGAAATTCGTCTGAAAAGCTTCGCGAAATTGAGCGAGCTGCCGAGCCGCGACGGCAAAATCACTCTCAAGCTTCAGCGCGACGACTTTGAGCGGGCGCGCGACGCCGTCGCCAGACTGCAGAAAGATTTGACCGAACACGTCGAAGCTCTCCCGCCCGCGCACACGTCCGTCAGCCGGCTTTTCGACGACGAAGCCGACACAAAAGAATTAAAATAGCAAAATCCGGTAGGAAATTTCAGAGATTCTGGCGTTGAATCTGAGAGATTTATGCAAAAGGTTTATTCCCTGAAGAATTAAACCTTTAATGCGGTTTTTAGTATCATTGAAATAATGAAAAAATGGCTCGTTCGCATCGCTTTTGTCATTGCCTGCGTCTTTCTCGGCTTGATAATCGTCATCGTGATTGACGAAAATGATAAAACAGTGATAAAAAGTTACGCCAAAAACGAAAATCTGACGACCATTAAAGCCGGATGGGAAGGCACGCCCGTCGACGAAAAAGGTCGTTTCGTCAATTACGAGCATCCTTTTCTGCCGAAAATTCTCGATATACTGAAGTGGCAGCTTTCCGCCAAGCCGCAAAAAGAAGAAAAGCAGAACGATACCGAGCGCCTCGCCGTTTTAGACCCGGCCGCATTCTTAAACAGCGACAAAGACGGCATTTTATGGCTCGGGCACGCTTCGTTTTTTATTCGTCTCGCGGGCAAAAGCCTTCTGCTCGACCCGGTTTTCGGCAAGCCTTCGTTCGTCAAAACTTTTGTCGACGTGCCTTCGCCGATAGATAAAATAAAACGCGTCGATTACGTCCTGCTCTCGCACGACCACCGCGACCACTGCGACGAAGATTCAATCAAGCAGATTGCCGCCAAATTTCCCGAAGCGCGTTTTTACGGCGGCCTGCGAATGGACGAGCTGCTAAAAGACTGGATTCCGAACCAGACGCAGAGCGCGGGCTGGTTTCAGCAGTTCACTCTGCCCGACGACGCTTTGAAAATCTTCTTTCTGCCCGTCCGCCACTGGTGCCGGCGCGGGCTTTTCGACACCAACGAAAGGCTCTGGGGCGGATACGTTATTCAGGGCGCGGGGCGCACGATTTATTTCAGCGGCGATTCGGGCTACGGCTCGCATTTCGGCGAAATCAAGGAGTTTTTCCCGAACATCGATTATTTTTTAATCGGCATCGGCGCATATAAGCCGCGCTGGTTTATGGAGCCGAACCACAATTCGCCCGAAGAAGCCTTAAAAGCTGCCGTCGATGCAAACGCAAAAACGATTATCCCGATGCACTTCGGGCGCTTCGATTTATCGGACGAGCCGCCGGGCGAGCCTTTAAGAATATTGCGGGAAAAAGCGCGGGAAATGAATATTTCGGATAGAATTAAAGCGTTGAATATCAACGAGAGTTTGACTTTTTGAAACCGCCGAAACGCGGGAAAGAAAAACAGATTAGCCGCGAATTACACAGATAACACGAATGACATCGGATTTATAATTAGTGTAATCCGTGTAATTTGCGGCGAAAAAATCTCCGCGTTCCGTGCGGCGAAAAAATAATTATGAATGTTCCAAATCTGAAATTTACGATTGCTGTTTTCAGTTTTATCTTTCTATTTTTTATGAACACAAACGCACAGAGCGAATCGAATAACGTCCCGAAAGAATGGCAGACGCTGGCCGAGCAGACCGATTATCAACGAAGCTGGAACTACGCCGACACGATTGCGTTTGCGCAAAAGCTCGACAAGGCTTCCGACCAAATCGTCTACAAATCGTTCGGCAAAAGCGGCGAAGGGCGCGATATGCCGCTTCTGATTGTTTCGAACGACAAAGATTTCACGCCGGAAAAGGCGAAAAAATCGGGCAAGGCGATAATTTTTATACAGGGCGGAATTCATTCGGGCGAGATTGACGGCAAAGACGCGGGCTACGCGCTCCTTCGTGATATTGCCATCACGAAAACGCGCGCCGATTTATTAAAAGACGTCGTGATTATTTTCGTCCCGATTTACAACGTCGACGGGCACGAGCTCGCTTCGCCGTATAATCGAATCAATCAAAACGGGCCGCAGGAGATGGGTTTTCGCGGAACTTCGACAAACTTAAACTTAAACCGCGATTATATGAAAGTCGATGCGCCCGAAACGCGCGCGTGGCTCGCGCTCTGGAACGAGTGGAAGCCCGACTTTTTTATCGACTGTCACGTCACGGACGGCGCGGATTTTCAATACAACGTCACCTACGAATACGCGCATTTCGACGAAGTTTCGCCGTTTATCAAAAACTGGATGGACGCGCATTTCGACGGGAACATCGTTCCGAAAGTCGAACGAGAAGGAAATCTTCTGACGCATTACGTCGAATTTGCCGGGCGCGAAGTGACGGGCGGCGTCGCCACGTTTATCGCCACGCCGCGTTTTGCGACCGGCTACACGCCGCTCAGAAATCGCGCCGGATTATTGATTGAAACGCACAGCATGAAGCCGTACAAATCCCGCGTTCGCGGAACTTACGACGTTCTGCGTTATTCAATCGAGGAGATAAATCAAACAAAGGCGAGCCTTTTTGAAGCCAACCGAAAGGCCGACGAAGAAACCGTCGAGCGCGGCAAAACTTACGACGCGAACCGCAAATTCCCGCTTCGTCTGGACATTACCGACAAATCGACGCCCTTCCAATTCAAAGCCGTCGAATACAAAAAGGAAAAAAGCGACATCTCCGGCGCGGAGCGAATCGTTTACGGCACGAAACCGATGACCGTAACGATTCCGAAATTCGACGAGGCGCGCGTCACGGCGTCGGTCGCGCCGCCGCTTTATTACATCGTCCCGCCGCAGTGGCAGGAAGTCATCAATCGTTTGCAGGAACACGGAATTAAATTTCAGAGAACGCAAGCGCCTTTGACCATCGAAGTCGAAAGCTATCGTTTTACCGAGCCGAAATGGGCGACCGCTTCGTTTGAAAGCCGCGTCACGATGAGCTTCAAATCAAATTCGATAAAAGAAACGCGCACGTTTCCGGCGGGCTCGGTCGTCGTCCCGCTCGCGCAGGAAGCGGCCAACGTCGCGATTCACCTGTTAGAGCCCGACGCGCCCGATTCGTTTATGTTCTGGGGATTTTTCAGCGCGATTTTCGAGCAGAAAGAATACGGCGAAGGCTACGTCGTCGAAAAGCTCGCCCGCGAGATGCTCGCCAAAGACGAAAACCTGCGCAAGGAATTCGAAGAAAAGCTAAAAGACCCGAATTTCGCCAAAAACCCGCGCGCGCGTCTCAATTTCTTTTACGACCGCTCGCCGTATTCCGAAAAACGCATCGGCCTCTACCCGGTCGGGCGGATTGTGACGAAACTGGACGAGAAGATTTTGAGATAAACCGCAAATTAGATATTTGCGCCAGTCGCCAAAGGCGACATTCAAAATTGTTCGTCACCTTTGGCGACAAAACCCAATAATATCGAAAATTAAAATATGGTCTCGTAAATTTAAGCTCTTGAGGTCTAAACTTAAAGCGGCTAATTCTAAATTTAAGATACTGAGAGTTAAATTTAGAATTATGACGCTTAAACTTAGAGAAAATTAATTTAACTTTAGAGCGATAGTATGTAAATTTAGATGTTCAGACTCTAAGTTTAGAGTTAAAGACCTTAAATTTTTATGTTTCAGGTTAAAATTTTGATAAATCAATCGTTATTCTTCATTTTATTTTTTGATGCCGGTTCGGTTGAAAAACTGTCTTAAATCAGCGACTTTTTGGTCAAAGCCGTCAGCGCCGCTGCCTTTTTTGTATTTTGAATAATTGTAGTCTTTTAGAGAGTCTTCGAAATTATCGGAATCATGCAGGATTTTTGTGCTTTTCATTCGCGAGGCGAGGCTAGAGAGATGGTTTGAACGGGTTTCCAGAAATTGGCGCGCTCGGTAATCGGATTCAAACTCGCCCCAATCGACATCGGGCGAGCTCGTATTCGGACTGTGTTGATGATAATCGCGCACTTTGTTCACCAAAAGCTTGTTTTTCTCGTTGATGCGCCCGTATTTAACGCGCTCTTTTTCGTCTAAGGCGACGAGCTTGCCCGATAAAATGGCTTCGATTTGCGATATATGATTGTCGATTTCGTCGCGGTCTGTCTGCGTCAGAAGATTTTTGATTTTGTCTCTCATAACAGTCTCTATATATCCATTTGTCTTAGATTTTTTCTTGCCGAATAATATAAACGAATCGACGCGCGACTGTCTATAAATTTTTGAGATTGTAATATAATTATCAGGACGATTTTTTCTAAATAAATGGCAACAGCAGCAAAACAGGAAACAAAAGGCTTAACTTTAATCGAAGCAATCAGGCAAGGCATACACGAAGAAATGGAGCGCGACGAGAGCGTGTTCGTCATCGGCGAGGACGTCGGCGCATACGGCGGCGCGTTTAAGTTGACCGAAGGATTTATCGACGATTTCGGCGCGGAGCGGACGATTGACACGCCAATCAGCGAAGCGGCGATTGTCGGCGCGGCGTGCGGCGCGGCGTTGATGGGAATGAAGCCGGTCGCCGAGTTTCAGTTCATCGATTTTATCTCGTGCGGATTCGATATGCTGACGAACTACGCCGCCAAATCGCGTTATCGCGGGTGCGGCTCGATTCAGGCCGTCTTTCGCGGCCCGTGCGGCTCGGGCGTGCGCGGCGGCCCGTTTCATTCTTTGAACGCCGAATCGTTTTTCTTAAACACGGCGGGCTTGAAAATGGTCGAGCCTTCGACCTCATACGACGCGAAAGGCCTGATAAAAGCGGCGATTCGCGACCCCGACCCGGTTTTGTTTTTCGAGCACAAAAAGCTTTATCGCCTGCCGCGTCTTAGAGAAGAATTGCCCGAAGACGATTATATCGTCGAAATCGGCAGGGCGCGCACGGCGCGCGAAGGCAAAGATTTGTCGATTATCACGTTCGGCGCGCAGGTTTTGAACGCTTTGGACGCGGCGGAAATTCTGGAAAAGGAAGACGGGCTGCAAACGGAAATAATCGATTTGCGCACGCTCGCGCCGCTCGATAAAGAAGCGATTTTGGCGACCGTCAAAAAGACGAATCGGGCGATGGTTTTGCACGAATCGAGTTTGACGGGCGGCATCGGCGGCGAAATCAGCGCGATTATCGGCGAAGAAGCGTTCGAATGGCTCGACGCGCCCGTCATCCGCGTCGCCTCCATCGACGCGCCCGTCCCGTTTGCGCCGCAGATGGAAGATTATTTTCTGCCGCAGGTTTCGGAGATAACGGAAGCGGCGCGGCGTTTGGCAAATTATTAAAATACAGAAATACGCGTCGCCGCGATTTTAGAAAGAATTAGCCGCGAATTACACGGATAACACGATATGAAAAAGGATGATTTTTGAACTTAAAACTTCAAGCTCTAAAATCTAAATTTATTCGCCTTTCTTGTGTTAATCTAGATTAAAATTATTTTCCAATTCATTTATCGAGGAGCAAAAGTCGTGACGAAAATCGTGAAGCATCATTATCGAAAAATCTTTTTTTTGCTTGTGCTTTTAGCCGTTCAGGTTTCAATTGCCTTTGCGCAAAATTCAATTAAATTAAATCTGGACGCGACCGAAGCGGCCAGAAACGTTTTGCATGTTAAGGAAACGATGGCGGTCAGGCCCGGCGCGTTTTCGCTTTTTTACCCGAAATGGATTCCGGGCGAGCACGCGCCGACCGGCAAGCTCAACGATATGGTCAATCTGTTTATCACCGCGAACGGAAAACCCATCGCGTGGCAGCGCGACGACGTTGAAATGTACGCGTTTCACTTGACGATTCCGGCGGGCGTCAAGCAAATCGAAATCGCTTTCGACGACGTTTCCGAGACCGGAACAATCGCCAGCTCGCAGCTTTCGCGCATCAAGTGGAATCGCCTGATTCTTTACCCGCGCGGCGTGAGAGACGAAGCCCTGCAGGTTACGGCATCGATAAAGCTGCCCGTCGACTGGAAATACGCGACCGCCTTGCCGGTCGTCAAAGAAACCAAAAATGCGGTCGATTTCAAACCGGTTTCGCTTGAAACTTTTGTCGATTCGCCCGCCGTCATCGGGAAATATTTTAAGAAAGTTCAGCTTTCCGGCGCTGGCGAAACGCTGCATGAAATCGATATTTTCGCCGACAACGCCGCCGCGCTCGAATATAAGGCGGAAACCCTCGAAGGCTGGAAAAATCTGGTCAAACAGGCGAATTTAACTTTCGGCGCGACGCATTACAACAGCTATCGCTTTTTGCTTACCTTAAGCGACATCGGCGGCAGCGAAGGCCTGGAGCATCACGAATCGAGCGAGGACGGCGTGCCGGAAAAATCTCTCAGCAACGATTATCTGATGATTGAGCTCGGCGATTTGCTCGGGCACGAATACGCGCATTCGTGGAACGGCAAATATCGACGGCCGGCCGGACTCGCGACCGCCGATTTCGAAGCCCCGCAAAAGGGCGAGTTGCTGTGGGTTTATGAAGGTCTGACGCAATATCTCGGTCATATTCTGCCGACGCGAAGCAATCTCTGGACGGCGGAAACTTACCGCGAAGTGCTCGCCACCGACGCCGCCTATCTGGATTATCAAAGCGGTCGGCGCTGGCGGCCGCTCGTCGATACGGCGCGCGCCGTGCAGTTTACATACGGAAGCCCGCGCCAGTGGCGCAACGAACGCCGCGGAACGGATTATTACGACGAAGGCGCGCTCGTCTGGCTCGAAGCCGACGTTTTGATTCGGCAGAAAAGCGGCGGCAAGCGCTCGCTCAACGATTTTTTCCACAAATTTCACGGCGGGCAGAATACCGCGCCGCGGGTTGTTCCATACGATTTTGAAGAAATCGTCAGGACGCTCAACGAAGTTTTGCCTTATGACTGGCGCAAATTTTTGACCGACCGGATTTATAAAGTTCAGGCGAACGCGCCGCTCGGCGGCATCACGAACGGCGGCTGGAAGCTCGTCTATAACGACACGCCGAACGTTTATATCGGGGGCAGCGAAAAAGAATACAGCTTTGCGAACGCGATGTATTCTATCGGCATATCCGCTACTGAGGACGGCACGATTAACGACGTCAATCCCGATTTGGCGGCGGCCAAAGCCGGGCTTGCGCCCGGGATGAAAATAAAGAAAATCAACGGCGAAGATTTTTCGCTGGAAAATTTCCGCAAAGCGATTGCCGCGACGAAAAACTCGTCTTCGATTGAATTCGTCGCTGAAAACGGCGGCATCGGCGAAACCTACAAGCTGAATTATCGCGGCGGCGAAAAATATCCGCATCTCGCGCGCGACGCGGCCAGGGCCGACATAATTTCGGAAATTCTAAAACCGCTTTGATTGTGTAATTGTAAAAAAAATTATAGGAGAAAATTTATGCCGAAATATGTTATCGAACGCGAAATCGAAGGCGCGGGAAATTTGTCCGCCGACCAGCTGCAGGGCGTTTCGCAAACTTCGTGCAGCGTTTTAAAGGAACTTGGGCCGCAGATTCAATGGGTGCAGAGCTATGTCACGGGCGACAAGATTTACTGCGTCTATATTGCGCCGAGCGAAGATTTGATTCGCGAACACGCGACGCGCGGCGGTTTTCCGGCGAATAAAATCTCGGAAATTAAAACCATCATCGATCCGACAACCGCAGAAAAGTGAAAAGTGAATGGTGAAAAGTTGAAGAATTAAATTTCCCTAAGCTTTTTACCATTCACTTTTCACTTTTAACTTAAAAAAATGCCGCACGTCGAAAAACATTTTACATCGGGCGAAATCGTCCGCGACATCGTTATCGGGATGAGCGACGGCCTGACCGTACCGTTTGCGCTCGCCGCGGGGCTTTCGGGCGCGGTCGTTTCGACCGGAATCATCGTTACGGCCGGAGTCGCCGAAATCGTCGCCGGTTCGATTGCGATGGGCTTGGGCGGCTATCTCGCCGGAAAATCCGATGTCGAGCATTTTGACAGCGAATACAAGCGCGAATTGTATGAAATCGATAAAATGCTCGAGCACGAAAAAGACGAAGTTCTGGAAATTCTCGAGGATTACGGTTTGACCAGAACGGAAAGCCTGCCGATTGTCGAATCGCTCGCCTCGCGCCCGAAGGATTTTGCCGATTTTATGATGCGCTTCGAATTAGGTCTCGAAAAACCGAATCCGCGACGCGCTCTGCAAAGCGGCGCAACTATCGGCGGCGCGTATATTTTCGGCGGCCTGATTCCGCTTTTGCCGTATATGATTTTAGCGGAAGCGCACCAGGCGCTCGTCTGGTCAGCGGCGATTACGGTCGTCGCGCTGTTTGTTTTCGGCTACATCAAAGGACAATTTACCGGCGCGAAACCTTTGAAAAGCGCTTTGCAAACATGTCTCATCGGAAGCGTCGCCGCCGGCGCGGCGTTTTTTATCGCGCGGCTCATCAGCGAAAAATAAATATAAATGAAAAATGAGAAATTTATTTTCCGTTTTTCATTTTCCGTTTTCCATTCGCATTCCGCTTTTAGTATTCTATCTATTTGATATTTATATTCAGCAATCATTTATAAAACGGAGATTATATGAGCGTAGAAGTCGTGATGCCGCAGATGGGCGAATCCATTACCGAAGGAACGGTTTCGAAATGGCTAAAGCAAGCCGGCGATAAAATCGAAAAAGACGAGCCGATTCTGGAAATTTCAACCGATAAGGTCGACGCCGAAGTTCCCTCACCGGGTGCGGGCGTGCTTCTGGAAATTCGCGCCGCCGAGGGCGAAACCGTCGAAGTCGGCACAGTCGTCGCCGTCATCGGCGAAGAAGGCGAAACGGCGATTGGCAGTCAGCAATCAGCAGTCAGCAGTCAACCGGTCGAAGAAACGAAACCTGCTGTCGAACAACCAAAAACCGAGCCTGTTGCCGAAATAGCGCAGGCCGCAGCAGCAAGCGACGCCTCTTCCGCCAACTCCGAAAACTCCGGAACTTCTGCCGACTCCGGCGCTGCTACAGAAGTTGTAATGCCGCAGATGGGCGAATCCATTACCGAAGGAACGGTTTCAAAATGGCTCAAAGCGGTCGGCGACCGCGTCGAAAAAGACGAGCCGCTTTTGGAAATTTCGACCGATAAAGTCGATGCCGAAGTTCCCTCGCCCGTCGCCGGAATTTTGCTGGAAATAAAAACCAATGAAGGCGAAACGGTCGAAGTCGGCTCAATCGTCGCGCTCGTCGGCGCGCCGGGCGCGAGCAGTAGTCAGTCATCAGCGGTCAGCAATCAGGCTTCCGCCGCGCAACCTCAAGCGACTGCCGCAGCCGCCGAAGCGCCGGGCGCGGACGCCGTTTCGACACAGCAAACAAAATCGGAAGACAACGTGCCGAAAGTCGAAACTGCTCCGCAGGGCGTTTCCGAAACCGAAGGCAGAAGCTACGATTACGGTCGCCCGGGCGCGATTGCCGATGCGCAAAAATCTTCCAACGGAAAATCGAACGGCGAAATGTCAATCGAAGATTTGCGCCGTACAAAATCGAGCCCGCTCGTTCGCAATATCGCCAAAGAACACGGCATCGATATTTCGCAGATTCCCGGCAGCGGAATGAGTGGACGCGTCACGAAAAAAGACATTATGTCGTTTATCGACTCGGGCGCGGCGCTCAAACCGCAGGATTTGCTTCGTAAAGGCGCGCCGCTTGCGACGGCGATGCCGCCGACCGCTTCCGCTCCGCCGACGGCTCAAAAAGCCGAATACGCCGCGCCGCAGGTTGCAAGCGCCGTCGGCGACCGCGTCGAGCCGATGTCCGTCATGCGCCGGAAAATCGCCGAACATATGACGTTTTCGAAACAGACTTCGGCGCACGTCACCAGCGTTTATGAATTCGATATGACGAACGTGGCGAAGTTTCGCGAGCGCAACAAAGCCGAATTTCAGTCGCGCTACGGCACGAAACTGTCGTTTATGCCGTTTATTTTTCAGGCCGTCGTCCATGCTCTGCGGCAGTTTCCGGTCATTAACGCGCAAATTTCGGGCGAAAACATCATTTACAAAGGCGACATCAATCTCGGAATGGCGGTCGCGCTCGATTGGGGCTTGATTGTTCCGGTCATCAAACGCGCCGACCAGCTTTCGCTGGCCGGTCTGGCGCTGGCGGCCAACGATTTGGCCGCGCGCGCGCGGACGAAAAAACTGATGCCCGACGAAGTCGCGGGCGGAACGTTTACGATTACCAATCCGGGCGTTTTCGGCGGGCTTTTCGGAACGCCGATTATCAATCAGCCGCAGGTCGCGATTCTTTGCGTCGGCACAATCGAAAAACGTCCGAAAGTTTTGACGACGCCCGACGGCGACGATTATATAGCGATTCGCTCGATGGCGTATTTCGCTTTGACTTTCGACCATCGCATCGTCGACGGCGCGGACGCCGAGAAATTTTTGTCGTTTATGAAAAAATATCTTGAAACTACGCAATTTACACTGTAAATTAGTATTTAGTGAAAATATTTGATAACGAAAAACGAGCATCGACTAAAATTTCTTCAAAAACGGGAAACTTTTTCCATTTAGTGCCGATAATCAATTCTGAGGCGTTTTCGCCTTTTGAGTTGTCGGCGCTATTTTTTTGCAGATTTTAGAAAATGGATAATTTTTTGACAACCAAATGCAAAACTCGAAACGTCATATTAAGACGTTAGCAGTTAAAACGCTTTCAGAAATTAAATATCACAAGGGTTATCTAGGAGGTTAAATGTTTAAACATTTCAATAGTATCAAAAGCTTTCTGTCTTTAGCGGTTTTGTCGCTCGTTTTGGGCGCGGTTTCAATTTTCGGACAAACCGACGCTCAAACGCGTACTTTAACCAGTGGACAAAAATACAAAATTAACGGCGTTGTCGTTGCCAAAGACGACAACAGCTTTACCGTGCGTGATACGACCGGCGTCGAAACAAAAGTCGTTATGACTTCGGCGACCAGCGTCAAAACGAAAGGCGGAGTGTTCGGCGGCAGCAAAACTACGCCGATGGAAGCCATCATTCGCGGCCTGAATCTCGAAGTCGAAGGACGCGGCGATCAGTCGGGCGCTTTGGCGGCGACAAAAATTCGTTTTGATAAAGACGATTTGGCCGTCGCTCAATCAATCGACAGCCGCGTCACACCGGCCGAGGAGCGTCTGACGCAGGCTGAGCAGAACGCTGAACGCATTTCCGGACAAATCGACGAATTAGTCGCCGTTTCGAATGCCGCCAAAGGCGGTGCGAAAGCCGCTCAGGACACGGCTGACGCCGCCGTTGCCGCCGTCAACGCGACCAATCAGAGAATCACTTCTCTGGACGATTACGTCGTTCAATCGACCGAAACGGTTAATTTCAAAGTCAACAGCGCCGTTCTTTCACCCGACGCCAAAACGAGACTCGACCAGGTTGCGACCGCCGCCTTACAGCTTAAAGGCTACGTCATCGAAATTACCGGTTTTGCTTCGGCCGAAGGAGGTACGGCGAAAAATAAGGCCTTGAGCCAGCGCCGCGCGCAGGCCGTAATCGACTATTTAGTCGAAACACACAATATTCCGCTTCGCCGAATCGGGCAGTCATACGGTTTCGGCGAATTGCAGGCCGTTGCCGATAACGCAACGCGCGAAGGACGCGAGCAAAATCGCCGGGTTGAAGTCAAACTGATGGTCAGCCGCGGTTTGAATCAAAACGTCGAAGTTCGTCCGAGCACGACCAGCAGCGACCAGGAATAATTTTCAGGTTAAATCGAGGGCAAAAAGGTGAAAACGGGCAACCGTATTTTCACCTTTTGCCCTCTTACTTTTTGAACGGGAAAAATTTCTTTGAGGTGTAATTCGTGAAACTGCAACGCTTTTCTTTTATATTCGCACTGATTTTTTTATTTACATTTTCCGCTTTCGCCCAAACCACAAAGCCCACGCCGACGCCTAAAGTCGAAGATGACGACGGAGTTTTAGAAATCAAATCGCGCCTCGTCATCGTTCCGGTTTCGGTGCTCGACGCCGCCGGACAGCCGGTTTTAGGCTTAAAAGCACAGGATTTTCGCATTTTGGAAGAAAATCGGCCGCAGGAAATCGCGCAGATATCGGACGCCGAAAAAGTCCCGCTCGAAATCGCGCTTTTGATTGATGTTTCGGGCAGCATCAACCCGCTTTTTGAATTTGAAAAAAAGGCGGCGGCGCAGTTTCTCCAGAGCGTGATGAAGCCCGAAGACCACGCGACGATTTTTCTCATCGGCGATAAACCGATTTTGACGACCGAGCGCGAAAACGCCGCGCAGGCTGCCATCAGAGTCCAAGCCATTACCTTATCGGGAAAATTTACGGCCTTTTACGATACGGTCACGCTCGCCGCCAACTACCTGCAAAAAAACGCGCCGCAGCGCAGCCGCCGCGTGATTTTGGCATTGACCGATGGCGAAGATAACTGGAGCAATCTGACGCGCCAGGCCGAAGCGAGTATCGATGTAAACTCGCTGACGGCCGAAAAACTAAATCAAGCGGCGTCAAAAACCGATAAGGCGCACGAAAAAGCGCAAAGTAAGGTTTTGCGCGATTTGCAAAACGCCGACACCGTCTTTTATTCGATAAATCCGGCCGGAAATTCGTTTAAGCTGAATAAAATCAGCACGCGCGCGCAAAACGGAATGCAGAAATTTGCCGACGACACGGGCGGCACAGCCTATTTGCCGAACTTTTTGCCGGTCAATCTGAAAGACCAGATGCAAAACTCGCAAAACAGCAAAAGAAACGTCGACACGCTGCAAAAAATTTTCCGGCAGCTGACCAACGAGCTGCAGGCGCAATATCTCGTGCAGTATTATTCGGAATCGGAATATCCGGTAAACAGATACGTAAATTTAAACGTCAATTTGCAAAATCCGCAGAATTTTCGGCTCCGAGCGCGAAAAGGTTATTTTGTGAAAAATTAAATTTCAATCGAATTTAAAATAAAACGGCGAAACTCATCTGCCGTTTTTATTTTGCAAACGAGTCCCGCGCGGCTTGAGCGGCGAATGATTTCCTCGGAGACTGTCTTAGGGGTTTTTGTCATTCATCGCGTCAAATCGATAACTTTTTTATCAGCCTTTTTTTGCTTTCGGCGTCGGCTCAATCCTGAGCATACCGACGACATCCAATCTCGGCGTCGGCGAAGCCTTCGGCGTCGGTGTCGGCGTCGGAGCCGAAATATTGCCCATCGTATATCTTTCGGGCGTCGGCGAAAAAATTGGCAGAAAACGTCGTCCGATATCGATTTCCTTTGTCTGATTAAAGACGGTCGCAAATCCAAGACCGCCGAGCAGACCGAAAAACAAAGAAGCAAACGCCGCCGTCGTTCTCGATACGCGGCGCTTTATCGCCTGCCAGCCGACCGGGCAGTCTTTTGTCAAAACGCTTCCGTCGGCGCGCCGGTAAAATCTGACGCAAAGACGACCTTCCGAGTTCAAAATAAGATTTTCGGCTTCGGTGCGAGACATTCCCGACAAATTATAGACGTTTAATTTGCAGTCGCCGCAGTAGCGCTTGCGCTCGTCGCCAATCATCTCGTTCCAGTCCTGCGAGCAGGGGCTCGCGACGCCGACGTTATCTAATGGATTTGTAAATTTAGCCATAAAATGCTCCGTATCTTTTAATCAAAGACTGCTGTCTTGTCCAAAAGAACGGAGCGCGTTTTCTTTCTTGCATGTTTCCTGCAAAAATTTTTTATTCTTTCATTTCCCGTTTCCCGCGCGAAACAAAAAACAAACCGCCGATAAAAACGAGCATCGACGCGACCGCCAGCCAATTCGGATACGCGGCGTCTCCGACCAGCGCGACGACCGCGCCCGCGTGCCACAATCCGGTCAGCGAAAACGCAGCGGCATTTGCGCCCGTGTGAATGCCGGACGTAAACCAGACGTTTCCCGTCAAAAGATACGCGAGGCTCTGGATAATCCCGCCGACAAAAAGAATCGCGAGGCGCTCGGAACTTAAATTTTCGTCGGCAAGATGTAGAAGCGCGAAGAAAACGGACGGAACGAGAAGGCGAAAAGCGAGCGAGCGGTGCTGCCAGAGTCTTATCGGAAAAGCGCGATTGGCCGTCTCTTCCGTCAGGCTCTGCGCGAGAAGCAGAAAAAATGCGACAGCGAGTATTTGAAACGCTTGAAAATTATCAAAATGCATCGTGATGCGGTCGGCGACAAACATTCTCCCGCTTAAAAACCCGATTAAATACGGCGCGATGATAAAGACCGAGCCGATGAGCAAGCCGATTAAAAATTCGACCAGGCGACGCACGGAAATTTCGATTCCGAGCGGCGGTGCGTCCGCGTCGTCTTTGACAAAACGGTAAAAAAATATTGTGAACGCAATCACGCCTGCCGAAAGCAGAACGAGCCCGATTCCATCGACGAATCCGACCGCATCGCGCCCGCCGTGAATCGTCCTGCCGCTAATCGCCCGGACTAGATTTAAAAAACCGAATGCGAGCCCGAAAATCAGCAATTGATGAAAAAGAAAGGCTATCCAAACTCGACGTCCGAGAAATTCTCTGATTGAATCCATTAATTTTTCAGATTCTCGAAAAATCCCTACTGAATTTCAAATCTTGCCAAAACGCTGTATCGAATTTTAATCTTGGAAAAACTCAGATTGCTTTGCGAATCGGAGTAAGTTTGCGTAGTTACGTTTGATGAAATATTGCTATTGCTCCGGTAATTGCTCGGGAGTCTTTCATCGTTGGCGTCGTCCGCAATTTCCTGAACAAAGAGCGCTTTTCCAATCCTTTCGCCGATTGCGCCGAGCATATATTCGGCTTTGGCTTTGGCAGCTTTCACTGCCTCGATTTTTGTTTCGCGACGAAAAGTTGTCAGCTCGCTATGCGTCGATTCGGTTAAATCCAGACTAGCGATATTCAACCGGTCGGCAATTTCCTGCAGCATTTCAATCTTTTCTAAATCTCTCAATTTCAAACTGTAGATTTTACTTCCGAGCGTATCTCTCGTTCTTTTGCGTGAAATATAAACGGAAGTCATATCAAAAATCGTCAAATCCTTTTGCACATCGACACCGATTTTGGCGAGCTCATTTTTCAGATTTGATTCCTGCATTTCAATTGTCAGTTTTTGCTTGTTCTCGATGCGCTCGGTAAGCATTATTTTGAAGGTAAATTCGTTCGGCATAATCAACATTTCAGCCGAGCCGGTAACTTCGACCGCGCGGCGGTCGGTGTTTGTTTGAGCCGAAGCGTTCGAAAGCAAAGTTAAAACAAAAATCACGGTCAGCACGATTGGTTTTGTTATTCTCATATCTGCTTATCTCCTTTTGTCGTTTATGTTTCGCCGGTATTTATGCGTTACGGGACGGCGGCGGCCGACGCCGATTGCGTTTCGCGAAATGATAATCGTCGGCGGAAGTTGCCTTCGCTTAAATTCGTTGGCGGGCGATTCGACTTTGTTCAGGAGATTGTAAACCAATTCGGCGTCGTGGCCTTCGGAGATAATCTGTTCGGGCGAAAGCTTCTGTTCGAAATAAAGCTTCAGAATCGGGTCCATCGATTCGTACGGCGGTAGAGTGTCCTGGTCGAATTGGTTCGGCGCGAGCTCTGCCGAAGGTTTTTTCTCGATAATCGCGTTCGGGATAATTTCGCGTCCCGCCGTCTGATTGATGTGCCGCGCAATTTGAAAAACTTCGGTTTTCAGAACGTCGCCCAAGACGGCCAGACCGCCGTTTGTGTCACCGTAAAGCGTGCAGTAGCCGACGGCCAGCTCGGATTTGTTTCCGGTCGATAAAAGCAGACGGCCTTCGGCGTTGGAAATCGTCATCAAAATCACGCCGCGCAGGCGCGACTGCATATTTTCCGCCGCCAGATTTTCGCCGCCGTGCGACGGTTTGTGCAGACTCATCTGACTTAAGAGAACTTCAAACGCGCCGGAAATCGGCTCCAGTCTAGTCGGCATCCCGAGGTTTCGCGCCATTTCTTCCGAATCTTTTATGCTTCCCTCAGACGAAAACGGCGAAGGCATCATCACCGACAAGACATTTTCCGCGCCGAGCGCTTCGCACGCGAGCGCCGCAACCAGCGCCGAATCGATGCCGCCCGAAAGCCCCAGCAAACATTTCGTAAAACGGTTTTTATGCGCGTAATCCTTGATTCCCAACACCAAAGCCTGGCGAATCGATTCGCATTCTTCGCCCGTAACCCCGCGCGAATCCGGCTTGCGTACGTCGAGCTCGACGGTTTCGATAAACTCGCCGAACGCCGCCGCCTGCAAAATTATGTCGCCTTCCTGGTCGGCGATTAAGCTCGCACCGTCGAAAACAATTCCGTCGTTTCCGCCGACGAGATTTACAAACACAATTGGAACTTTTTGCGCTTTTGCGCGGTGCGCAACCATGTCACAGCGCAATTTGATTTTGCCTTTGTTATACGGTGAAGCGTTAATGGCGACAATCAATTCCGCGTTCTGCATAATCAGCTCATCCGCCGGGTCGACATCGTATAATCTTTCTTTCCAAAAGGTCTTGTCGTTCCAGAAATCTTCGCAAACGACGACGCCGACCCGTTTTCCGCCGATTTCAAATACTCGGCGAGCCTCCGCCGGCTCGAAATAGCGCGGGTCGTCGAAAACGTCGTATTCGGGCAAAAGCGTTTTGTCGGCGTAGCCGAGCAATTCGCCGTCGTGAATGACCGCCGCCGAATTAAAAAGTCGGCGCCCGTTCGCGTCATTCGTTTTGCGAAACGTCCCGACAATCGCCGTTATCCCGACGGTCGCCGGAATGATTTTTTTCAGCGGTTCTTCGATGTTTCCGATAATATCCTGGTCGAGAAACCAATCCTGCGAGGTGTAGCCGTGCGTTGAGCCTTCCGGCAGAACGACCAGGTCCGAACCGTCAGATTTCGCTTTTTCGATGGCCTGTAAGATTTTGGCGACATTTCCTTCGATGTCGCCGTTGGTCGTGTCGATTTGCCCGATTGTAACTTTCATTATGTAAATATTTTAACGCTAAGAAGATAAATTCTCTACAACGACGAGAAAATTAACGAGAACGGCGAGCGATTTCCGAAATTTTACTGCAAGCTTTATCACTCGGTGAAAAGATTTTATCAATCGACGAAAACATTTCCTCATCTGACGAAATATTTTTATTCGTTGACGAAAACTTTTCTTGTGTGACTTAAATTTTCTGCGTTTCCGTATCTTTGTGATTATCGCTTTTTTTTATCATCGTCAGACGATTGCCGCGCTCGTTGTATTTTACTTCGTCCATGATGTTGTAGATAAAAAGGACGCCGCGGCCGGAGGCTTTGAAGAGATTTTCAGGATTGCGCGGGTCCGGGATAGAGTGTACGTCAAAGCCCTCGCCTTCGTCTTCGACGGTAAAACGCGCTTCGGTCGGCGAAACTTCCGCCGAAACGCGCACGATTTTTTCGGCGTCGAATTTATTTCCGTGTTTGACGGCGTTGACGAATGCTTCGTCGAGCGCGATAAAAAGATTCGAGCTTTCGGGATTTATGACGCCGACTTTCTCGACCCTTTTCATCAAATAATCCAGAATGCTGTGCATCAAACTGATTGCGCTCGGAAACTCGAACTCGATTTTTTCGCGAATGTGGTTGACGAGCTGCATTTTATCGACAAACTGCGCTTTGTAGTTGAGAACCGTCTCGAAGACGTTTTTGAGCTCGTCTTCCTTGAAATCTTCGCGGCGAAAATTGGTCGCGCAAATTTTGAAAGCCCTGACAAAGCTGCGGCTTGAGTCCTCGGTCGGAAGACACGTGTTTTCGTCCGCCGCGTCCCCTTCTTCCGGGAAAGCGGCGTCGCCGTCGAGGTCGGTGATAACCACGTCGTAATCGTGAGTTTTGTCTAATTTTACGGCTTCGTCGCGGCTTTCCGTCGTTTTTACGAAATAGCCGGTTTTGCTGAAAACCTCTTTGAGCGCGCTGCTCAAATCGTCGTGGTCGTCAACAATTAAGATTCGTCTTTGCATTTATTTTTTCCGGAATTCGTAGAAAAGGGCGTTTTCTACCAAAATTTAACGATAAAATGAATATCTTTGTTGCACATAATAACCCAAATTGATAGAAATTTTCTAGAAGTGCCGGAAAAAATACAAAAAAACACGAGTGAAGTCTATCGTTTTGCCACGCTTGAAGAATATTCGGCGCGGCAGAGACTCTCGATTCGCGCTCTGGATTGGATTTTTTTCGTGCTGATTAGCCTGATTGGAAAAACCGTACGGTTCGAAGTCGAAGGCTGGAAAAATTTTGAGAGCATCGAGCAAGCCGGCAAAATTCCGATTTACGCTTTCTGGCACAATCGAATTTTTCTGGCGACATATTTCTTCAGAAAGCGCCGCATCGTCGTGATAACTTCGCAGAGCTTTGACGGCGAATACATCGCGCGTTTTATCCAGCGTTTCGGCTACGGCGCGGTGCGCGGCTCTTCGACGCGCGGCGGCGTCGGCGCGCTCATCGAGCTGATTCGCCTGATGAAAAAAGGTCTGCCCGCCGGTTTTACCGTCGACGGCCCGAAAGGCCCGCGCTACGTCGCCAAATCGGGCGCGATTCTGCTCGCCAAAAAAACCGGAAATCCGGTGATGCCGTTTTCGGTCGAAACAAAAAATTTCTGGACGATAAAAAGCTGGGACAAGCTGCAAATTCCCAAACCTTTCTCGCGCGCAAAAGTTTTTATCGGCGCGCCCGTCTATCTCGAAAAGGCGGCAAGCGACGAGGAAATCGAAAATAAACTCGGCGAGCTGCAAACGAAACTTGACGAACTGAACGAATTTGGGAAACAATGGCGTGAAATCGATTAAAATCAAAGCGTTTCCCGCGTTTTGTGATAACTTAAACCGAGGAGAAAAATCGAGATGGCAGAGACTGATGACAACCGTTTAACTTCCGAAACACAAGATAATTTACCCGAAACCGAAGAATTCGGCGAAATTTTCGACCGCGCGGGAACTGCCGCCGTCGGAACATCCGTCGATAATAATGACACTGTAATAGAAGATTTTGACGAGAAGGATTCGAGCTTGAAATGGCTTTTGCCGCTGATTATTCTCGTAGTTTTTATAATTCTCGGTTTCTGGTTCTGCGGTAAATCCGCAGCGCCGAAACAGCAGGCGGCGAATATCGATATTAATCTATTCGCCGAACTGCGAGTATAGAAATTTAATTCGAAACTTACACTTTGCCGGCGAAACTCGGCGCGTTTGTCTGCCAAAACTCTCGGCCTGACAAAAAGCTCGCCGACAGCAAAACAAAAGCAATCCAGACGGCGTCCGCCAGAAACAGGTGAACAATCTGCATCACAATCGGCGCGAGCGTCAAAAATGTCAGCGCGCCCCAGGCGAATTGAATCAAAATCAAAATCGTCAAAACACGCGCCCAGCGATTTACCGAGATGTTTTCTTTTGCCCGTGCTTTAAGCCAGCCCGCCAGAAAAACAAGAAAAACTCCGACCATTATCGACAAAATCGGATGACTGACGCGCAGCCGCAGCAAAATATTCGAAGTTGAGGAAAAATCCTTCGCCACACCTTCCGCAATTGTCGCGGAAGGAAACAGCATACTGCTCAAAGCCGCCACCGAGCCGCTCATCCCGACAAAAAAAACACCTGCGACGGCGAGTATTAAGAACAATAAAACTTTCGGCTCGGTTTTGAAATTAAAACTTTTTCCGCCGCCCGCAAACCATGCGGTTAAGCTTAAAAAAGCCAGCAAGATGAAAGTATTTATCAAATGCCCCGCCATCCAGAAAGGACGCGCCGCAGTCAGCGCTTCGGCTGTGTTTCCGGTTAA
Source organism: Pyrinomonadaceae bacterium (assembly GCA_036403235.1). Taxonomy (GTDB): domain Bacteria; phylum Acidobacteriota; class Blastocatellia; order Pyrinomonadales; family Pyrinomonadaceae; genus JBGTFE01. The sequence goes on from DASWRI010000083.1 coordinate 126,616, forward strand.
AACCAATCCCGCGCCGACAAGCGCTTCGGTAATTATAAAAACAAAAGAAACAATCGCCGTACTGCGGATATGATGTCCCTTTTCAAATTTTCGGAAAGCCCAGATAACCATTACTAAAACTACAATAAATGCCAGACCGCTTGTCAGCCGGTGAGAAAATTCAATCACGGTTTTCATTTCCGGCGCCGAAGGGATAATCTCGCCGTGACACGTCAGCCAATGCTGCCCGCAGCCATCGCCCGATTTGGACGCGCGCAGAAAAACGCCCCAGATAATCACCAGGATATTAAAGCCAAGCGTAAACCACGCGTATCGGGCAAAATTTGAAAGTTTTAATTCTTGACGCATTTTGTTAAATTCAAAATTAACATAGAAAACGGGAAACGAAAAAGCCGACCGAAAATTAGAACGGCTTAATAAAAATCAAGTGTTTTCTAATTGCCAGAGATGAAAAAAGAACGCATCGACAAACTTCTCGTCGAATTCGGATTTGCCGATTCGCGCACAAAAGCACAGGCGCTCGTGATGGCCGGAGTCGTCGTCGTTAATGAAAAGCGAATCGAAAAACCCTCGCAGGAATTTCCAGCGGACGCGAAAATACGCATCAAGGGCAAACCCGCCGAATCAAAATACGTCGGGCGCGGCGGATTGAAACTTGAAAAAGCTTTGCAGGAATTTCAAATACGTGTAACCAAATATGTATGTCTGGATGTCGGCGCCTCAACCGGCGGTTTTACCGATTGTCTTTTGCAAAACGGCGTCGAAAAAGTTGTTGCGGTTGATGTCGGCACAAATCAGTTAGTCTGGAAGCTTAGAAATGATGAGCGCGTCGAAGTTCGCGAAAATATAAATGCGCGTTATTTGAAACCTGAAGATTTCAGCGAACAATTCGACCTGATTGTCATGGATGTCTCATTTATCTCGGTCACAAAAATTTTGCCCGTCCTGCCGCCGCTTTTGAAAATGGAAGGAAAAATTATCATACTTATAAAACCTCAATTTGAAGTCGGGCGCGGCGAAGTCGGAAAGGGCGGTATTGTGCGTGACCGAGATAAACACGAACGAATCGTCTCTGAAATAAATTCTTTCGCCGCGAATTGCGGACTCAGAGTGTCGGGCGTAATTGATTCACCGATTTTGGGCGCGGACGGAAATAAGGAATTTTTAGCTTTATATGAAAGAATCTGATAAAAACAATTCAGCGCTCGCCGCCAAAAAGGAAAAGTTTGTAGAAGGGGTGGATTTTTATTTTGAAAACGGTTTTATGGTCTTAACCGAACATTTCCTGAAAAAGCGCGGCTACTGCTGCGGAAACGACTGTCGCCACTGCCCCTATTCGGGAAATTCGATAAAAAAGACTTAAAGCATAAATTCCTCAAGCTCATTATGCGCCGGAGAAAAATTTTCTTTCACATCACTCTCTAACATATCCGCTTTTGGTAATATAAACTCCATCGGAGTTCTGGCTATCTGCACCAGCATCTCGGGCGAACAGCAAACCTGCTGATATTTTTCATGGTCTTTTCTCATCTCATCCTGATTTGCGAGCCATGCCAGAACTTCCTGTAAAACTTTTTCCGCATTTTCGTCTTTTGGTTCGGAAATACTGTAGTGCATCCATTTTCCCTCACGCCGAGCCTCAACCATTCCCGCGTTTCGCAAGTAAGCTAAATGTCTGGAAATCTTCGGCTGGCTTTCTCCTAAAACTTCCGTAAAAAAGCAGACGCATATTTCATCCTGCCGCATAAGATTTAAGAGCCGCAATCGAGTTTTATCAGCCAGCGCCATAAAAAATGTTTCCATCTCGCTCAGGATTTTTTCTTCACTCATATAAAAAAAATTATCACAAAATTTTTATTTTGTCTTGACAAAATAAAATTACGAGAATATATTCGCTTTAGCATATATGAATTTATAAGGAGTAAAAATACTATGTTAGAAAATAATGTCAAAACACTAAAGCCGCATATTTCGATAAATGTACGAAACATCGAAGAAAGCGTTGGCTTTTACCGCAAACTTTTTGGTATCGAGCCGGTGAAGTTTATTAAAGGCAATGCGGCGGAACATGCGCCATTGCGGGAAAGCTCAATCGTTGAAAATGAAAAACCGCGCATTGGCTATGCTAAATTCGACGTGCAGAATCCGCCGTTGAATTTTGTCTTAAACGAAGTTCCCTATGCGACGGGCGGCGGGCTTTCGCATCTCGGAATACAAGTCGAAACGACCGGCGATGTTTTGAAAACGCGCGACAGGTGGATTGCCGAAGGCCTCGTCACGGCTGACGAAATGCAGGTTGATTGCTGCTACGCTCTGCAGGATAAAACCTGGGCGCGCGACCCGGACGGCAATGAATGGGAAGTTTTTACGATGCTGGAAAATACCGAAGGAAAAGATAACTCCTGCGCTTGCGGCGTAAAAGTTGAAACCGAGGAATTATTATCTTCCGATTGTTGCGCGAAAACGGCGAATCCGATTAACATAAATCGTTCGGCACAGACTTGTTGTTAATCCGGAGAAAAATGCAGGACGATTCAATTTTTACGAGCGTAGTTCACGCAGGCGAAGACCCGAAAAAGCATCTCGGCTCGGTTTCCGTGCCCGTCTATAATGCCTCGGTCTTCGCCTTTAATGATGCTGACGAAGCCGCGTCGATTCATAGTTGTGAGAAGGAAGGCTATTTCTACGGCCGTTTGGGAAATCCGACGCAGGAAGCTTTTGAGCGCGCAGTGTGCCAGCTCGAACAGGGCGAAGCGGCGCTCGCCTTTGCTTCGGGAATGGCGGCGGTGACGGCTGCGCTTTTGAATGTTCTGAAATCGGGCGACCATGTCGTCGCGCCCGAATCGCATTATTCGACGACGGGCAGTTTTCTCGAATATCTGGAAGAAAGTTTCAATATTTCAACAACTTATATCGACCAGACAAACGCCGAAAATTATCGAGATGCGATAAAGGAAAACACAAAAGTTTTTTATATCGAAACGCCTTCGAATCCAACCTTGAAGATTACGGACATTGCATCGGTCGCCAAAATCGCGCAGGAAAACGGTATCACGACGATTTGTGACAACACGTTTGCGACGCCTTTTAACCAATTTCCGCTGGCGCTCGGCGTCGATGTCGCACTTCACAGCGCGACAAAATATCTCGGCGGGCACAGCGATTTAACGGCGGGCGTGATAGTCGGGAAAAAGGATTTTGTCGAAAAAGCGCGGCTCAGGACGACCAAACTTTTCGGCGGAAACATCGCGCCGCAAACGGCCTGGCTCGTTTTGCGCGGAATCAAAACGCTTGCTTTGAGAATGGAGCGGCACAACGAAAATGCGAAGAAAATCGCCGCGTTTCTTTCCGAGCAGCCGAAAGTTTTGCATGTCAATTACCCGGGCTCGTCTTCTCATCCGAATCACGAAATTGCGCGGCGGCAGATGCGCGGATTCGGCGGGATGATTTCGTTTGACGTCGGAACAATCGAAGCCGGAAAAACTCTTCTGAATAACGTAAAGCTCTGCACGCTCGCGACATCGCTCGGCGGCGTCGAGACGATTATCCAGCACTCGGCTTCGATGACGCACGCCGGGCTTTCCCGCGAACAAAGATTAAAAGCCGGGATTACGGACGGTTTAATACGTTTTTCGGTCGGTATCGAAAACGCCGACGATTTGATTTTTGATTTGGAAAACGCGCTCGATAAAATTTAATGCCCGCCGCCAACCTCGCCGAATTTATCGAGAAAATAAAGGAAGAAAAGCCTTTCGAATATATCGTCCAGAATCTCGAAAACACTTTCGGCGAGCCGCGTCTCGCGCGCAAAAGCGACCCGCTCGCGATGCTCATCAATATAATTTTGTCGCAGGCGACATCGGACGCGAACAGCCGTCGCACTTTTCAAAACTTAAAAAATAGATTCAAAACATGGGACGAAGTTCTCGCGGTCGATGAAAGCGAGATTGCCGAAGCGATTCGGCTCGGCGGTCTGGCCAATCAAAAAGCCAAAGTCATCAAAGATTTACTCGGGCAAATCAAAGAAATGCGCGGGCGACTTTCGCTGAAATTCCTCGAAAAAATGCCGGACGAAGAAGCGCGCGATTTTCTTTTGCAATTTCGCGGCATCGGCCCGAAAACCGTCGCCTGCACTCTGCTTTTCGCCTCGCATAAGGAAGTTTTTCCGCTCGATACGCACATTTTTCGCGTTTTCAAACGCATGGGAATTTTGCCCGAAAAAGTTTCAGATACGAAAGCGCACAGGCTTCTGGACGAGCTCGCGCCGAAAGGGAAATTTTATTCGCTCCACGTCAATTTAATCCGGCTCGGCAGAAAAATCTGTCGCCCAAACGAGCCGCTGTGCGAAAAATGCCCGCTCATCGAATACTGCGATTACGGTTTGGCGAAAATTTGAAGGTGACTTTGTCAAAACGCGCGGGACAAAATAAAATTATCGGGAAACGCTTCAAATAAAAATTAAAATGTCATACATACTTGCATTCGACCAGGGAACGACGAGCAGCCGCGCGATTATTTTCGACAAAGAGAGCCGGATAATTTCCCTTGCGCAAAAGGAATTTACGCAGATTTTTCCGCACGCCGGATGGGTCGAGCATAATCCGCAGGAAATCTGGGAAACGCAGCGCGATACGGCAATCGAAGCGCTAAACAAAGCGCGTCTTTCGGCGCAGGACATCGCCGCTATCGGCATCACCAACCAGAGAGAAACGGCGCTCGTCTGGAATCGAAAAACGGGCGCGCCGGTCTGCAACGCAATCGTCTGGCAAGACCGCCGGACTTCCGGTTTCTGCGATGAAATCCGCGCAAATTATGCGGATTTGATTCGAGAAAAAACCGGTCTTGAAGTGGACGCCTATTTCAGCGCGAGCAAAATAAACTGGATTCTGGAAAACATTTCCGGTGCGCGCGAACAGGCGGAAAACGGCGAACTGGCTTTCGGAACCGTCGATTGCTGGTTGATTTGGAAATTGACGAACGGCGAAAAGCATCTGACTGACGCGTCCAACGCTTCGCGAACGATGCTTTTTAATATCAATTCGCTCGAATGGGACACAGAGCTTCTGGAAATCTTCAAAATTCCGCGCTGCATGTTACCCGAAGTTCGTTCTTCGTCAGAAGTTTACGGCGAAGTGAAAGGCCCGCGTGAACTGGCCGGAATAAAAATCGCGGGCGATGCGGGCGACCAGCAAGCCGCGCTTTTCGGTCAGCTTTGTTTTGAAAAAGGCTTGACGAAAAGCACATACGGAACGGGCTGCTTTATGCTGCAAAATGTCGGGGCGCAGGCGGTTGAATCAAAAAACCGTTTGCTCACGACCGTCGCATGGCAAATCGACGGGAAAACGGAATACGCGCTCGAAGGCAGCGTTTTTATCGGCGGCGCGGTGATTCAGTGGCTGCGCGACGCTTTGCAAATCATTGAAACTGCGGCGGACGTCGAAGCGCTGGCGAACTCGGTTGCAGACAACGGCGGCGTTTATTTTGTTCCGGCTTTTGCAGGACTTGGCGCGCCGCACTGGAATCAGGACGCGCGCGGTTTGATAACCGGTTTGACGCGCGGCACGGGCCGAGCACATATAGCGCGCGCCGCGCTCGAATCGATTTGTTATCAAACGGCGGATTTGCTCGACGCGATGCGCGCCGATTCGGGAGTCCAATTGAAGGAATTGAGAGTTGACGGCGGCGCCACCGGAAACGATACGCTTTTGCAGTTTCAGGCCGACGTTTTGCAGATTCCGGTTGTCCGTTCGCGCATTACGGAGACGACCGCGCTCGGCGCGGCTTACCTGGCCGGTCTGGCCGTCGGTTTTTGGAAAACGAAAGAAGAATTGACGCAGCACCGGCAGGCGGAAAGACGCTTTGAGCCGAAAATGCCGCCGGAAAAAGCCGCGCGCCTGCGAGCCGAATGGAGCGAAGCGGTCAAACGCGCCGTAAATTGAATTAAAAAGTTCATAACGAATAAAAAAAAGGATAAGACTCGGGTCTTATCCTTTTCAAGTTTAATCTGAAGCTAAAATTAACCGTCGTTATTATCGATGTTTGATTTGTTGCCCTTGCCCGAAGCCGCCGCGTGCGCTTCGGCCAGCGGGAGTCCGACGGCGTCCGATTTGCTTTGCGGTTCGTCTTCGAACATTTCGTCGTCAAACTCGCTGACAATCATTTTGCCCGACTGTTTCGAGAAAATGAGTTTTTGCCCGTCCTCATCAAAATCAATCAGCACCAAATCGCCGGTTTCGACCTGTTCGGTGGCGACCAGATTCGACAGAGGATAAACCAGAAAGCGCTCGATGGCGCGTTTCAGATGGCGCGCGCCGTATTTTAAATCGATGCCTTCGCTCAACAGAAATTCTCTGGCCGCCTCGGTGCATTCAAAGACAAACTTCGTGCCGGCCGATTCGGTGATGCGGTCCTGCACGCCTCTCAGCTCGATGTCGAGAATC
>DASWRI010000084.1:0-91351 GCA_036403235.1 Pyrinomonadaceae bacterium
GATTCCGCCGGACATAAACTTCCGGGGAATCGCGCTTTACCGGAATTAAAATAAGCGGGACATGAATTCTCCCGCCTATAATATGTTCGACTGCCGGATGATTTATATTTTGCCGAAAGCGTCGATTTGCGGCGACGCCGAATCGATTTCGGCCAGCGAAATCGGCGGCGAAGCGGTTTGCGGAAGCAGAATTATTTTTAATGTTTGAGTGATAATCTTCAAATCGTTTCTGACGGATTTGCTGCCGAGATAAAGCAGATAACCGTTTAATTTATACGGCTGAATAACTTCCCTGTAAAAGGCGCGTTTGTCTTTGACTTTGGCGAGCAGCGCGCCTTCGTTTCGGAAACGAAGCGTCACCGGGTCAGTCATTCCCGGCGCGGCGCTCAAAATTTTTTGCCATTTCGGGCAACTTAAATCGACCAATTCGGGCAGTTCCGGTCGCGGCCCGACAAACGACATCTCGCCGCGCAAAACGTTGTAAAGCTGCGGCAGCTCGTCGCATTTTGTTTTTCGCAGGAATTTTCCAATCGATGTAATTCGGCAGTCGTTTTCGATGGTAAACGGCAAACCTTCGCTCCGCATACTCATCGAGCGAAATTTGTAGAGAGTAAAAATCCGGCCATTGCGCCCGACGCGCATTTGCCGGAACAAAATCGTGCCCGGCGAATTTATCCGAACCAAAAGAGCGCAGGAAAGCAGGAGCGGCAAAAGCAGAACGAGTCCGACGACTGCCGCGAGACGCTCGCCGCATCGCACCAGAAAACCGGTTAAATTGTAATTTACCGCTAAGCTGCCAGTAAAAGTTTTCTCTTCGAGTTCGTCAAACATATACTTTTTACCGTTTCGACGACGTGTTCGATTTCTTCGGCCGTCATCGAAGGAAAAATCGGCAGGCTGACGAGCTGCGACCAGAGCCGCGTGGCTGTCGGCAGGTGAGTTTCGAGCCAGCCCAATTTTTCTGAGTAGAAGGGATGCAGGTGCAGCGGCCGCCAGTGAACCGAGCAGCCGACGCCTTTTTGCTTTAAGTTTTCGATAAAAACGTTGCGTGAAATAAACATTTCCGAAAGATTAAGCCGCACCGGGAAAAGATGCCATGAGTGCAGACGGTTTTCGTCGTTCGGCGGCAAACCTAATTCTTCGATATTCGATAATTTTTCGAAATAAATTTCGGCGACTTCCTGTCGCTTTTGCCTCATCTCGTCGGCGCGCACGAGCTGGTGAATCCCGATTGAAGCGGCGATGTCGGTCAAATTATATTTGTAGCCCGGCTCGGTAATCCGGTAATCCCAGCTTCCGTCCTCGGCGTAACGCTCCCAGGCGTCGCGCGAAAGACCGTGCAGCGACATGATGCGGATTTTTTCGGCCAAAGCGGCGTCGCTCGTGACCGCCATCCCGCCTTCGCCGGTCGTAATGGTTTTGTTGGCGTAAAAGGAATAACACGTAACGTTTGAAGTATTTTCGCCGCAATACTGCCACGGGCTTTCCGCATTTTTGCGCCACGCCGACGGAAAAGCGTGCGCGGCGTCCTCGACAATCCACAAATCGAACTCGTCGGCAAAAAGCTTTAATTCGTCGATATCGACCATATAACCGCCGACGTGAACCGGGATAATGCCGACGATTTCGACGTCGCTTTTGACGATTGCAGATAAACGCCCGGCGCGCACGTCTTCGATTTTCCGGCGCGCATCATTCAAATCCATATTTCCGGTCACGGCGTCGCAATCGACCAGAATCGGTATCGCGTTTTTATAAAGCACGATTTCGGCGGTTGCGGCAAAAGTCATCGTCGGGACGAGAACCGCCTGACCGGCCTGCAGACCGAGCGCTTCGACCGCTAAATGCAGCGCCGCCGTACATGAGCTGAGCGCGACCGAATGAGCGGCGCGGACGGCTTCGGCAAATTTCTCTTCAAAAAGCTTTACTTTCGGCCCGGCCGTCAGCCAGCCCGAACGCAGAGTGTCGACAACTTCGGCGATTTCTTCTTCGGTCAGCGAAGGACGCAAAAATGGCACATCCATTTTGTTTTCCGTTTTTATCGTCGGAGATTTTAAGGATTTGAAACTTCGTAAAGGAAAATCTGTTTCAAATTTTAATTGAGTCTCCATATATTTATGTGATTCGGTTTTTTAGCCGAAAGAGAAGATTTATCAGCTCTAAAAACTCAAAATCAGTGCTCTTTAACTATTCTTAAAGTAAATGCGGTTTGTTGATATACAACTATATACCATACAACATTTAATTGACAATAAATTTCAGCGACTGCCTGGATTATATTTCGCCTGACAACCAAAAAAGCAGATTGATTCGAGCTCAATCTGCTTTTTTTAGAATAAATTAGATGATTAATTAAATAACGGCCGTTTCGTCTTCATTTGAAGATTTGAGATAAGCGCTTTCGGGTTTTTTCTTATCTTCTCTCGGTCTGTCGTCGCCTTTCGGCTTATTTTTATCCTCATTTTTCGGTATAACGATAATCTGCGGCGGATTCGGATTTTTCGGCTTTTTATCGTCGCCGTTTCCCTTCTGCGCCGACGCCGTCATCGAAAAACAAATCATGACCGCAGCCGCAAATAATATTTGTTTTAATACTTTCATTTCTAAAACTTCCTCTTTCCTGGTTAAATTTCACGCACCGAGGGGAAAGATGAATTGTGCGCCGCCATTTATTAAAGCAAAATTGATGCCAGAAACTTTAATTCCCCGATTTTATCTGATTTCGGCTCAAAACGAGTGCCGCATCTCTTTGATTCATTTACATAACTTTACGTTTTCCGTAATTATTATACGAAATAGTGAAGCAACTCAAAAAATCCGTGTATTGCGGCGCGTCTGCCGGGAAATCTCATCTTTTTGACCGAATTTCCCGCAAATTTTGCGAGCGGCTTCTTTTTGCAAACATTTGTTTTGGAATTATCTATTTATTAAATTTCTTTAAAGATTCTTCTCTGAATGACAGCATAAGCTAAGTATTGCCTTTAATACAATTTAATTTCGCAACAACTGTTATTTCCAACATAATGGTCGGCAATTAACATTTTTCTGCTCGCTCTTTTCAGACAGTGTTAATCTTTTATTAATTTTCAATATAGTATCTTGGAATAAGATGCGTGTGCTTTTAGTTGAAGATGACGGGCGAATAGCAAGTTTTGTCGCCAAAGGTCTGCGCGAAAATGCTTATGCGGTCGATGTCGCGGCGGACGGCGAAAATGCGCTTTATCAGGCCGCCGTAAATAGCTACGATGCGATAATTCTCGATGTGATGCTGCCCGTCAAAGACGGTTTTGAAGTATGCCGCGAGCTGCGCGAGAGCAAAGTAAAAACGCCGATTTTGATGCTGACGGCGCGCGACGCTCTGGAAGACAAAATTTCGGGCTTGGATTACGGCGCGGACGATTATCTGACAAAACCTTTTGCGTTCGAAGAATTGCTGGCGCGGCTCCGGGCTCTGCTGCGGCGAAGCGCGGAAATTCGCCCGCCACGAATTACTATTGCCGATTTGGTAATCGACACCACCGCGCAGAGAGTCTGGCGCGGCGGGCGCGAAATTTCCCTGACGACAAAGGAATACGCTCTGCTCGAATATTTGGCCAGAGAAAAAGGCAAGGTCGTCGGGCGCGCCGCGATTGCCGAGCACGTCTGGGACGAAAATTTCGACGCGTTTTCCAATCTGATTGACGTTTACATTAAGCGCCTGCGCGCCAAGATGGACGAAAATTTCGACGTCCAGCTTATTCACACGCGGCGCGGCGCGGGCTATTTTTTAAGTGAAAGCTGAAAACTGAAAACTGTTTTACCTTTCACTTTTCACTTTTCGCTAAATTTCTATGTTTGATTCGGTAAGAACACGGTTGACGCTATGGTATGTCGGCGTTTTGGCGTTGGTGATTGTCGCTTTCGCTTTGCTGACGTATTTTTTTACCATTCGTGTCTTGAATCACGATACAAACATGCGTCTCGAAGAAATGTCGCGCAATTTCACCGTTGCGCTCAAAGCCGAAGAAGCGGACGAAGAAGAGGAAAGAAACACCGAACAAATTATCGTCGAGACGACGAATGAATTTCGTTTCCGCGATTATCAGTTTGCCGTTTTTGCGAATAACGGGCGTTTGATTGCTTCGACCGTAGATTTTGATATTCAGGAAAACAGCGCCAGTCAAAAGTCCTTTTTCAGCGATTTGACAAACGGGGACGAAAAATTTCGCGTTTACGATTCGCCTGTCGAAACAGGACAAAATCAATATCGCCTGCTCGTTTTTCATTCTCTGCGCGAGCAAATCAGATTTGAAAACCGTTTGACCAGAATTTTTCTCATCAGCGCTCCGCTGGTGCTTCTCTTCGCCGGATTCGGCGGTTATTTTCTGACGCGAAAAAGCCTTGCGCCGGTGATTGAGATGGGCGAAGAGGCGGAAAACATCAGCGCGAAAAATTTAAATGAAAGGCTTTCGGTGAAAAACGAGCGCGACGAGCTCGGAAAACTGGCAAAAGTTTTTAATGCGCTGCTCGCGCGGCTGGAAGCATCTTTCGAGCAGCAGAGACGTTTTATGGCTGACGCCTCACACGAGCTTCGCACGCCGCTCGCCATCGTGCGCGGCGAATCGGAAGTCGCGCTCACCAAAGACAATCGCCCGGCGAAAGATTATCAGGCGTCGCTCGCCGTCGTTCACGACGAAAGCAAGCGCCTGACAAAAATCGTCGAAGATTTGTTCACGCTAGCGCGCGCCGACGCCGGACAATTCCGGGCCAGTTTTGCGCCCGTTTATCTGGATGAAATCGTCGGCGACTGCGTGCGCTCGATAGGCGTTCTGGCGCAGAAAAAGCAGGTTAATCTGGATTTTTCGAGCGATGCGGAAATGCCCATGAGCGGCGACGAATCGCTTCTGCGCCGCCTGTTTTTGAATCTTCTCGACAACGCCATCAAATATAATCGCGACGGCGGCACGGTTTCGGTCATCTGCCTGAAAAATGCGGAATCGTTTCTGGTCGAAATCAACGACTCGGGCGCGGGCATTCCGAGGTCGGAGCAGACGCATATCTTTGACCGCTTTTATCGCGTCGATAAAGCTCGAAGCCGCTCGGAAGAAACCGAAACGAGCGGCGCGGGACTCGGACTTTCAATCGCCCGCTGGATAACTGAAATTCATCGGGGCACAATAATACTTGTTTCTTCGGACGCCGCCGGAAGCGTTTTTGCAGTCGAATTTCCGCGTCAAAATTATACGGATGAACAAAAATAAAAGAATAAGCTGGGGACGAATGCCGTTCGCTAAAATCGCCGCGCGAATTATCAAATTTTTCGGCTGGCGACTGCTTATCGGTTTAATTTGCGCCGCCGGCGGGCTTATTCTTTTCGGCTGGCTGGCAGGCGAGATTTTCGAAGGCGAAACGAAGATGTTTGACGAAACCATCCGGCACGCAGTCAATCAGACGGCATCGCCCGTGCTGACGAAACTGATGATTTTCGTCTCATTCGTCGGCTCGCCGCTTTTTCTCGTTATTCTGGGCGTCGGCGTTCTGATAATTTTTCTGCGGCTCAGATGGCGGCGCGCGGCCGTCCTGTTCGTCATTACGATGGCGGGCGAAATCATTCTCGATTTAACGCTCAAAGGATTTTACCAGCGCGTTCGCCCCGAAGCGTTTTTTGATTATCCCTCGCCCGCATCTTACAGCTTTCCGAGCGGGCACGCGCTCGGCTCGTTTTGTTTTTTCGGAATTTTAGCGTGGCTCGTGGCGGCTCGTCTGAACAGTCGGGCGGCGCGCATCGCCGTTAGATTGCTGGCGGCGATACTGATTTTCCTGATAGGTTTTTCGCGAATTTATCTCGGCGTCCATTATCCGAGCGATGTCGTCGGCGGCTATCTGGCGGCGCTGGTCTGGACGGTCACGGTCGCGCTCGGAGATTTTTTATTCAATCGCAAAAAACCCGGAGCCGTTTTGTTTTCAAGCCGAAAAATTCTTTCCGGTTAATCTTCTATTCATTTGTCCTCCGCTAAATTGATTTTACAAACAAGTAGGTTTGAATAATTTCTGGAGTAGTAAAAATGAAAAAATTAGTATTGATAATTGCATTGGCGGCGTTCGGTTTAATGTCTGGCGCAAACGCCGACGCGCAGACGAAAAAAATAGGCATGAAGCGCGCCACGCAGATTGCTAAAAATCGCGTTGCTGGAAAAATCGAAGGCTCGGAGCTTGAAAAAGAAGCGGGCAAATGGATTTATTCGTTTGATATTCGCAACAAAAAAGGAACGATTTCTGAAGTCTGGGTTAATGCCTTTACCGGTAAAGTCATCAAAATAGAAGAAGAAAACGCGAAAGCTGAATCCAAAGAAAAGCGTGAAGAAAAGATGGAAAAAAAGAAAAACTAAAAATCCGGCCTTATTTTAGATTTTGCCAACGGCCGTTGACGTTTTCGCGCGAAAACGTCAACGGCTCAAAATTTTTAACACTAACTGTTTTTCATTAATTTTCTATTCATTTTCCGCGTGCTAATCTGCTAATATAATTGCAAATTTTGCGAATCCAACTTGAGGAGAATTTTATGAAATCGAACTACAAAACCACGACAGCTTTTGTTTTTTCAATATTGATGCTGACGGGAATTTTCTTTTTGACTTCGACGAGCGTTTCGGCACAGAAAAAGGAAGACGATAAATCGGACGCGAAACTCGCGAGACAAGCAAAAATCACGATGGACGAGGCGCGCGAAGCGGCCTTGAAAAGAGTTCCGGGCACGGTTAAGGAAGGCGAATTGGAGAAGGAAAAAGGAAAGCTTATATATTCATTCGACATTAGCACTTCGGACGGAATGATTACCGAAGTTTGGGTTGACGCGAAAACCGGCAATGTCATCAACGTCGAAAAAGAAAACGCCGCAAACGAAGCGGCCGAAAAAAAAGCCGACAGTAAAAAAGACGACGATGACGAAGAAAGCGACGCGAGCCAGAAAGCCAATCAGGCGAAATACGCGAAACAGGCGAAAATCACGATGGACGAGGCGAAAGCCATTGCGCTGAAAGAAAAAAACGGTACGATTACCGACCAGGAACTTGAAAAGAAAAAAGGCCGGATTCTTTATTCGTTTGATGTCCGCACGACGGACGGAAAAGTTTTCGACGTCGAAGTTGACGCCCAAAACGGAAAAGTTTTGAAAGTCGAAGAAGACAAAGAAGACGAAAAGGACGATGATAATTAAATCGGACTTTTTGAAAAAGTAAATCTTTCGCTGAAGGGAGCGCCGCTCGCATATTACCAGCAAAGCGGCGGCGTTCCTGATTTTTGATTAAACGAATTTTTATAAATTGTCGCTTGGTAAAGAACTTGAAATTTACTTTTTTTTTATTTCTTGTCGAACTCTTTTTAATCGTCGGTTCGGCGCAGATTTCTTTCGCGCAAAATCAAACGACGCCGAAGATTTTAACTCTTACCGAAGCGATTGATTTGGCATTAAAACAAACTTCAAATTACCGCGCCGCGCAAATCAACCAGCAAATCGCGCAGGAAGACGTAAACCAGGCGCGCGCCGCTTTTTATCCGCGAATTACGGCTCAGCCGAATTTTATTTACACTTCGCCGTCGCTTTCAAAAACAAACGGCGTCCGCGAGCCGAGCTTTCTCGGCGCAAACGCCATCACCGAATATCAAGGCTTAATCAACGCTTCGGGCGAAATCGACACTTCGGGCAGATTGAAAGCGACGCTTCTGCGCAATCGGGCGCTGCTCGAATCGGCGCGCGCCGGCAGCGAAATCGCCAGGCGCGAGCTTGCTCAATCCGTCGCGGACGCATATTTCAATCTCGCACTTTCGGAGACGAAACGAAGTGGCGCGGAAAGCAATCTGGAAGCCGCCGAAGAATTTGAAAATAACACGAAATTGCAGCTCGAAGCGGGCGAAGTCGCGCCCGTCGATTTGGTTCGCGCACGACTTCAGACGGCAACCCGGCGTGACGAGCTCGAACAGGCAAAGACAGAAGAGCTGGTCAACGCCGATGCTTTAAGATTTTTAATCGGCTACGATTTTACCGTTCCGGTGGCGACGACGGATTTGCTGGTGCAAATGCCGAACGCCGACGAAATCGAGAGTTACGTCGAAACGGCGATTAATACGCGGCCGGAATTTGCGCAGTTTGAAGCCGACCGGCGAGCCGCCGAACAGGATTTAAAACTGGCGAAAACCGAGCGCCGACCGCAGTTTACATATTCGGTCAGCGGCGGATTTATCACCGACAAGCTGACGCCGGTTCGGCTGCGGGACACGCTCGGCGTGCAGGCCAATGTCGGCGTCACGATTCCGATTTTTGACAAAGGCGCGAAATCGCGCGAAACGCAGGCGCAGCTCAAAATTCAGCTCGCGGAAAATTCGCGCGCTCTGGCCGAAAGACAATTTGTGCAGGCATTTCACACGGCGCGGACGCAGGCGATTGCGGCGCGAACGCGCATCCGGGAAATCGGCGCGACGATAATCGACGCGGAACAAAATTTAAGAGCGTCGACGGCGCGGTATCAAGCGGGCGAAGCGCCGATAACGGAAGTCACGGACGCGCAAAATTTGCTGGTTGCGCAGAGACAATTACTTTATCAGGCGATTTTTGATTATCAAACGGCGCGCTCGCGACTTTTGCGGGCAATCGGACAATGACGGGATTTTTGATTTTAGATTTGCGATTAAAAAAATGAGCGAGGAAAATAAAGAAAATTTAGAAAACGAAGAAACGCCGGAAGTTACGGTCGAAAAAGAGGAAATCGCGGATTCCGAAACTGAAACCGACGAACCGGAAGAAAAAATTTCGCCTCGAAAGCGTTTTGCCATCATTATCGGCATCGTTTTGCTCGCCTTGCTTTTAATCGTCATTTATTTGTATTCGCGGCAAACGACGCCGACCGTTCAGGTTGAAGCCGATAAAAAGGAAGAAACCGTCGTCAGCGTTAAAGTCGCCAAGGCCGAAAAGGAAACAATCGCGCAGGAATCTTCCGCGCTCGGAACGGTTCAGCCCGTCGAGCAGTCAACCGTCGCGGCCAGCATTTCGGCGCAAATCAAGCAGATGCGGCTTTTGAAAAACGCTTTTGTCCAGCAGGGCGAAATTATCGCCGTGCTCGCCTCGCAGGATTTAGAGGCGCAGCGAAACGAAGCGCAGGCCGCGCTCGAAGAAGCACGGCTTAATCTTCAAACCTTTCAAAAAGTAACGATTCCGCAGACAAAAGCGCAGACGGACAAAGACATTTCCGACGCGAAAGCGACGATGGACAATGCGCGGGCGACCTACGAGCGGCGAAAAATTTTGTACGAAAAAGGCGGACTTTCGCTCAAGGAGCTCGAAGCTTCGCAGCTTGCGCTGACAAACGCCGAAAACGCATATCGGCTTGCGCAGCAAAATTCAAAAATCAACACGACGGCCGTAAATCCGAATTCGCGCGCGATTGCCGAGTCAAAAATCAAGCAGGCGCAAGACCGGCTTATCGCGCTCGACGCGCAGGCCCGGCTGGCCGAAGTTCGCGCGCCGATTTCCGGCATCGTTACCGACCAATTTCAATTTCAAGGCGAATTTGCCGCGCAGGGCGCGCGTCTCGTCACCATCGCCAACATCGGCGAAGTCGTCGTCAAGGCCAATTTTGCCGACACCGTTATTTCCGGTTTGCAGGTCGGCGACGCCGTAACGGTTTATCCGGCAGACGCGCCGGAAGAAAGAATGGGCGGGAAAATCACTTTAATCAGCCGTTCGAGCGACCCGCAAAATCGCACGGTCGAAGTCTGGGCAAATTTTGCAAATGGTCGCGGGCTGCTCAAAGTGAACGGCGCGGTGCAATTCGTCGTTTCGAGCAAAACGAGCGACGACACGATTGTCATTCCGCTCGCCGCCGTAACTTTAGAAGCTTCAAATTCGGACGAAGGAACGGTGATGACGGTTGACGAAAATTCCGTCGCGCACGAAACGAAAGTAAAAATCGGCATCAAGCAGGCGGACAAAGTCCAGATTCTCGAAGGCCTGAACGAAGGCGACACGGTTGTCATCGAAGGCAATTACGCCCTGCCGGACGGAACAAAAGTGGAAATTGCAAAGGACGAGGAGAAAGTAGAATAAACCATAGACGAGACGGAGAGCACAGAAAAAATTATTTAAAAACTCTGTGTTCTCTGTGCTCTCTGTGGTAAAAAATTTTTATGAATCTGGCTCGAATCATTTCACAGCAATCTCGCAGCGTCATGGTCTTTGTCCTGCTGTTGTGCGTCGCCGGACTTTTCGCCGCGTGGAATTTGCCGACGGCGATTTTTCCGAACACGGATTTTCCCAGAGTAATCATCACGGTCGAAAACGGCGAAGTTCCCGCCGACCAGATGCTCGTTTCCGTGACGCAGCCGGTTGAAGAAGCGATGAACGGAATTCCCGGCATCCAGCGCATCAAATCGACGACGGCGCGCGGCTCGGCCGAGATAAATTTGTTTTTTGATTGGAGCAGCGACCCGAAAGAAGCGCTTGGCCTGGTGCAGACAAAGATTGCGCAAGTCACTCTGCCGCCGACGGCGACCGTGACGCACGTCGACCGTCTGACTTTCGCGGTTTTTCCGGTTACGGGCTACAGCCTGACTTCGGAAAAACGCGATACGACGGCGCTGCGCGAAATTGCCGTTTATACGATTCGCCCGCGTCTGGCGCGGCTCGCCGGCGTCGCCAACGTCCAAACTCAAGGCGGCAAAACACGCGAATTTCAAATCGAGATAAATCCCGAGCGGCTGGCTGCCAGAAACGTGACGATTCAGCAGGTCACCGACGCGGTAAAAAACTCAAATATTATCGCTTCGCCCGGCCTTATCGAGGAAAATCACCAATTGGAGCTGGCGCTGGTCAGCGGTCAGGCGACGACGCCCGAACAGTTGAATTCAATCGTCGTCGCCAACGTAAACGGGACAAATGTTTTGATTTCCGACATTGCCATCGTGCGCGAGGGAACGGAGCCGAATTACACAATCGTCACGGCGGACGGACGCGAAGCCGTCCTTTTAAATGTTCTGCGACAGCCTGATGCCAATACCGTTTCGGTGACGGACGAAGTCAAAGCGGAGCTTGCCGTAATCGAAAAAACGCTGCCCAATGATATCAAAATCGCCCCGTTTTATGACCAATCGCTGCTCGTGCGTGATTCGCAGAGCTCGGTTCGAGACGCGATTATCGTCGGCTTGATTTTATCGGTCATCATTCTTTTCGCTTTTCTGCGAAACGTCGGCACGACCTTTGTCGCCGTTCTCGTCATTCCGGTAACGATTCTGGCGACGTTTCTGGCGATGTATCAGGTCGGTTTATCGTTTGATTTGATGACGCTCGGCGGCGTCGCGGCGGCCATCGGGCTCGTCATCGACGACGCCATCGTCGTCGTCGAAAATATCTACACGCACCTTCTTCACGGCGAATCCCGTCACGACGCGGTGCAGAAGGCGATTTCGGAAATTACGATTCCGATTATCGGCTCGACGATTACTCCGGTCGTCGTCTTTCTGCCTTTGACTTTATTGACCGGCGTTACCGGCGTTTTCTTTCGCTCGCTGGCTTTGACGATGGCCGTCGCGCTTTTGACGTCGCTCGTTCTGGCTCTTACTTTTACGCCCGTGCTGGCTGAAAAATTCGTAAAAGTTAAAAATAAGGGCAACACCGAAGAGTTTGGCAAAGTTTTGAGCTTTATTATCAGGCCATACGAATGGCTTCTGAGCCGCGCGCTCAAAAACGGCTGGCTGGTTCTGGTGATTTGCGGTTTGATTCTGGTCGCGTCATTTTTTATTTATAAACAGCTCGGCTCGGAATTCCTGCCCGCCTTTGACGAAGGCGCGTTTGTTCTGGATTATGTCGCGCCGCCGGGAACTTCCTTGCAGGAAACCGATAAAATTCTGCGCCACGTCGAAGAAATGCTGAAGGAAACGCCCGAAGTGGAAAGCTATTCGAGGCGAACCGGCCTACAGCTCGGACTCTCGATTACCGAACCGAATATCGGCGATTTTCTCGTCAAATTAAAACAGAGCCGAACGCGTTCGACCGAAGCCGTGATGGATGATTTGCGCGGGCAGATTGAGGAGAGCGAACCGGCGCTGGAAATCGAGTTCGTCGGCATTTTGTCAGATTTAATCGGCGATTTGACCAGCTCGCCCGAACCCGTCGAGATAAAAGTTTTCAGCGACGACCGTCAGGCTTTGCATGCCAAAGCCGAGGAAATCGAGGCGTCAATCAAAAAAATCGACGGCGTCGTCGATACCAATCCGGGCATCGTCGAAAGCGGCGCGGCGCTTACCTTCAGGGTCAATCCGCAGCAGAGCGCGCAGTTCGGCGTGAGCGCGACCGATATTGCAAACGCGGTCGAAACGGCGATGACCGGAAGCGCGGTTTCGAGCATTTTAGAAAAAGGAAAACTCGTCACCGTTCGCGTCGTCTTCCCGAAAGAGGCGAATAAATCTCTGGAAACTTTAAAGGGTTTGCAGATTCGCTCTTCAAGCGGCGCACAGTTTCGTCTCGACCAGGTGGCGACGGTCGAATACGACAAAGGGCAGACCGAAATTAATCGCGACGGCCTGCGCCAGATGCTTTCGGTAACGGCGCGAATCACGGGCAGCGATTTAGGCTCGACGATTGATAAAATCAAGACGCAGTTAGCGAAAGACGTAAAACTTCCGGCCGGAATGAGCATCGAATACGGCGGACTTTACGCCGAACAGCAATCGTCTTTCCGCGAGCTCGCCCTTGCTCTGGTTTTGGCAATCGTGCTTGTTTTTCTCGTTTTGCTGATAGAATTTCGCTCTTTTGCTCACCCGATCGCCATCGTCACGGGCGCGGTTCTGGCGCTGAGCGGCGTTCTGCTCGCGCTCCTGATAACCAAA
This sequence comes from Pyrinomonadaceae bacterium, assembly GCA_036403235.1. GTDB lineage: Bacteria > Acidobacteriota > Blastocatellia > Pyrinomonadales > Pyrinomonadaceae > JBGTFE01. The sequence goes on from DASWRI010000084.1 coordinate 12,856, forward strand.
AGCACTTTAAATGTCGTCAGTTTAATGGGAATGATTATGGTCGTCGGCATCGTCGCGAAAAACGGAATTTTGATGCTCGATGCGGTCGAAGAAAATCTCGACAAAACAAAAAATCTGACCGAGGCCCTGATAGTTTCAGGACGAAGAAGATTTCGTCCGGTTTTGATGACCAGTTTGGCAGCGATTCTGGGAATGCTGCCGCTTGCTCTGGCTATCGGTTCGGGCGCGGAGCTGCTTCAGCCGCTCGCCATCGCCGTTATCGGCGGCCTCGCTTTTGCCTTATTGTTGTCTCTCGTCGTAACACCGACCGTTTATGCAATAATGTCTAATTTGAAGTTATCTGATAACAAGTAAGACAGCGCATATCGAAAATCGAATGTTATGAATGAAAGACTGAAACCGTTTCTCGTCATCGTCGCTACCGTCGGCGTCATCGCCGTCAACTGGATGGCGGCAAAAAGTTATATCAATAACGTATTCACCGGACAAATCTCCGATAAATATCCGACTTTTCTAACGCCTGCCGGCTACGCGTTTTCCATCTGGGGCTTGATTTATATCGGCTTGATTTTTTTCAGTATTTATCAGGCGCTGCCGGCAAAAGCGGCGCGTTTCCGCCCGATTCGGACAATTTATATCCTGAGCTGCGTCCTCAACTGCGCGTGGATTTACCTGTGGCATTACGAGATGATTTTAACCTGTCTTTTCGTGATTTTCGCTTTATTGGGAACGCTTGTTTTTATCAATTTAAAGCTCAGAGACGCGGATTCGACAACGGAAATTTTGCTCGTTCGGACGCCGTTCGCGCTTTATTTCGGCTGGCTGACAGTCGCCGCGATTTTAAATTTTTCGATTGCGCTCGTCTATCTCGGAGTGACGGTTTCGGACACGACAGCGACGACTTTTGCGTGCGCTTTAATCGTCGTCGCCGTCGCGCTCGGCGCGGTAATTCGTCCGGTTATTTCAAATTCGGCATACCCGATTGCCGTCGCCTGGGCATTGACGGCAATCGCGGTCAAACAAAGCGGAAAAACGGTGATTATATTTTTCTGCGCGTTCGGCGTCATCGCCTCGCTGATATCGGCGCTCTCGTTCGTGATGAAAGAAAAATCCAGATGAACAAAGGCAAAATATGCGTTTCGGTCTATGCCGAAACCGCCGGAGAATTTATCGAAAACATCAAACGCGCCGAAAAATCAGGCGACGTCGTCGAGCTGCGTTTCGATTTTTTAGCCGAAAGCGAGCTCGAAAACGCTCTGGAAAAAACGTGTGATTTGAAAAGCTCGAAAAATCTGCTTCTCACTTTTCGGCCAGAGGAACAGGGCGGAAAGCGCGTTCTAACCAAAGACGAGCGCGAGCGTTTCTGGTGCTCGGGTTACGATTTCTGCACGAATTGGGCGGATGCCGAAATCGATATGGTCGAGACGGTTTCACACTGGCTGTTTGAAAAAATCATCTGCTCATATCACGATTTTTCTTCGACGCCCGAAAATTTGAGCGAAATTTATAAAAATCTGAAGGCGACAAACGCCGACGTTTTGAAAATCGCCGTGCAGGCCGGAGATATTACGGATTCTCTCGCCGTCTGGAAACTGCTTGAAAAGGCAAAATCCGAAGACACGCAAATTATTCCAATCGCGATGGGCGAAGCCGGAAAATGGACGCGAATTTTAGGATTGGCACACGGCGCGTTTATGACCTACGCCGCGCTCGACGCCGGACGCGAAACGGCGAGCGGACAATTAACGGCAAAAGAGCTCTCCGAAACTTATCGCGTCAAAGAATTGGACGAAAACACCGAAATTTACGGCATCGTCGGAAATCCCGTCGCGCATTCGATTTCGCCCGAAATGCACAACGCGGCTTTCAAATTTCACAATCGCAATGCCGTTTATATTCCGTTCGAAGCAAAAAATCTGGATGCATTTATCAAAAAATTTGTCCGCGCGAATACACGCGAAATCAACTTGAATTTCAAAGGTTTTTCCGTAACGATTCCGCACAAACAGGCAATTTTCGAATTTCTGGACGAAGTTGACGAAACGGCAAAGACAATCGGCGCTGTCAACACGGTCAAAATCGAAAACGGCAGGCTTTTCGGTTATAACACCGACGCCGAAGGTTTTATCGAGCCTTTGAAAACAATCTACGGCGATTTGAGCAAAGCGAAAGTCGCCGTTCTCGGCGCGGGCGGCGCGGCGCGGGCATGCGTTTACGCGCTCAAACAAGAAAACGCTTCGATTACGATTTTCGCGCGTGATTTACAAAAGGGCGAAGCTCTGGCAAATGAATTTCAAATCGCTTTCGAAGAATTAGCAAATCCCGAAAACCAAAAGCAAAAAACCGTTTTCCGCGATTTTGACATTCTCGTCAACGCGACGCCTCTCGGCACGAAAGGCGAATTTGAAACGAAAACACCGGCCGCGGCTGACCAGTTAGAAGGCTTAAATTTAATTTATGATTTGGTTTATAATCCGTTCCGGACGCGCCTGCTGGAGGAAGCCGACAAAGCAAACGTTCCAAAAATCGGCGGTTTGGCGATGCTCGTCGCCCAGGGCGCGGCGCAACAGAAAATCTGGACCGGACTCGACGCGCCAGTGTCGGAGATGAGCCGCGCGGCGCTCGAAAAATTAAAATAGTCAAAATTCTTTTCTCTCCGTGTTCTCCGGCGTCCTCTGTGATAAAAATTATCTAATGAACGAACGATACAGCCGCCAGATTTTATTCTTCGAAATTGGCCCGGAAGGACAGGAAAAACTCTCGAATTCGCGCGTTTTGCTCGTCGGCTGCGGCGCTCTGGGCGCTTCTCACGCCGAGATGCTGGCGCGCGCAGGCGTTGGTTTTTTGCGCATCGCCGATAGAGATTTCGTCGAATTTACAAATCTGCAAAGACAAACTTTATTCAGCGAACGGGACGCGCGGGAGCGTCTGCCGAAAGCGATTGCGGCGCAAAATCGTCTGGCCGAAATAAATTCGGAAATCGAGACGGAAGCGATTGTCGCCGACATAAATCATTCAAATATCGAAAGTCTTGTCGCCGACTGCGATTTGATTCTGGACGGGACGGACAATTTTCAGACGCGTTATCTGGTCAACGACGCCTGCGTCAAATTAAAAAAGCCGTGGATTTACGGCGCGGCGGTTTCGAGCTACGGCGTGACGATGACCGTCTTGCCGCGCGTGACGCCTTGCCTGCGCTGCATTTTTGAAGAAATGCCCGCGGCCGGAAGCTCGCCGACGTGCGACACGGCGGGCGTAATTCAGCCGATAATCGCGAGCGTTTCCGCAGTTCAGGTAACGGAAGCGTTAAAGATTTTAACCGGAAATTTCGACCAACTGCACAAATCCCTGATTCAAATCGACGTCTGGCAAAACGATTGGCGCAAAATTAAGCCCGGCGCGCCGGACGCGGACTGCGAGTGCTGCGGAAAAGGAAATTTTGAATTTCTCGAAGCCGAAAACAAGGAGTTTTCCGCCGTTTTGTGCGGTCGCAATGCCGTCCAGATTTCGCCGCCGCAGGCGACGCAAATCGATTTACCATTGTTAGCCGGCAGACTGAATAAGCTCGGTGACGTCAAACATAATGAATATCTTGTGCGTCTGACGCTCGAAGAATATGAGTTGACCGTCTTCGGCGACGCCCGCGCCATCGTTCGCGGAACCGACGATATTACGGTCGCTCGCTCGCTTTATGCAAAGTTCGTCGGAGTATGAGATACTTTTCACAAGCAATATTCGCGTTAGATAACAGAGGTGATTTATGAAAAGCAAACCAAAAGTTGTTATCATCGGCGGCGGCTTCGGCGGACTTCAGGCGGCGAAGGAATTGGGCGGTGAAGCGGTCGATGTGACGCTCGTCGACCGTAAAAATCATCACACCTTTCAGCCTCTGCTCTATCAGGTCGCGACGGCCGTTCTCTCGCCCGGCGAAATCGCTTCGCCGATTCGCCGAATTCTCCATCGTTATAAAAATATCGAAGTAATTCTTGGCGAAGTCACGAATTTCGATTTGGAAAAACAAATTGTCCGGCTGCACAACGGCTCGGAAATTTCGTTTGATTATTTAATCGTTGCCGCCGGAGCGCGTCACGCGTATTTCGGTCACGACGAATGGGAAGAAGACGCGCCGGGTTTGAAAACCCTCGAAGACGCGGTCGAAATTCGACGCCGCGTGCTACTCGCGTTCGAGCTTGCCGAACGCGAGGCTTATCTGACCGGAGTCACGAAACATTTGAATTTTGTCGTCATCGGCGGCGGCCCGACCGGGGTCGAGATGGCGGGCGCGATTGCCGGAATCGCGCGTCAGGCGCTGGCGAAGGATTTTAATTTGATTGACACGCGCCGCGCGCTCGTGATGCTGCTCGAAGGCGGCGACCGCGTTTTAAATACTTTCGCGCCCGAGCTTTCCGCCCGCGCCAAAAAAGATTTGGAAGATTTGGGCGTCGAAGTTTATCTCAAAAGCTTTGTCACGGACGTCGAAGCCGGACGCGTCAAAGTCGGCGAAAAATGGATTGACTGCAACGTCGCGGTCTGGGCGACGGGCGTTGCCGCGTCGAGTCTCGGAAAAAAACTGGGCGCTGAAGTCGATAAAGCCGGACGCGTTTTTGTCGAGCCGGATTTGACCATACCAAATCATAAAAACGTTTTCGTCGTCGGCGACATGGTTTCGTTGAAGATGGACGACGGCAAGCCGGTTCCCGGCGTCGCGCCCGCCGCGATGCAGATGGCCGAAAACGCGTGCGCCAATATTCTGCGCGATTTGAAAAAAGAGCCGCGCAAAAATTTCAAATACAAAGACAAAGGCTCGATGGCGACCATCGGGCGCAACCGGGCGATTGTCGAAATCGGCAGATGGAAATTCGGCGGCTTTTTCGCGTGGCTGACGTGGCTTTTCATTCACATCATCTCGCTCATCGGTTTTCGCAATCGCCTGTCGGTTTTGACCGAATGGTTCTGGGCGTATCTGACGCGCGAGCGAAGCGCGAGATTAATTACCGGCGACGCCGAAGAACTGCGCGACGCTATGCGTTTTCTCGAAACAAAGCCGGCGAAGGCGAAGAGTCTGGCCGCGAAACAAAAATCCGAATCAAAGAGCGTTTAATTTATCAAAAGCATAAAAATTCTCGAAACAAATCGCTTGATTTTGCAAACGTGGACGCTGGCCGACGCGGGCGCGATGTTTGAACTCTGCCAGGATGCGGAAGTCATGCGATACGTCGGCGACGGAAAACCGCATGATTTTGAAAAAGTGCTGCAAATTTTAGAATGGGCGGAAAATTACCAGCGCGAAAACGATTTTTGCCGCTGGAAAGTGATTGAAAAGAAAAGCGGCGAAGTTATCGGAAGCTGCGGTTTTGCGCGCCCTCACGGAATGGAAGAAGTCGAGCTGGGTTATCTCTTCGGGCGAAAACACTGGGGAAAAGGTTTTGCGACCGAAGCGGCCCGCGGCTCAATGATTTACGGTTTCGAGAAATTGAGTTTTCGTGAAATAATTGCACTGACCGATTTGGAAAACGTCGCCTCGCAAAAGGTTTTGGAAAAAATCGGTTTCGCCCGACGCGGCGTCGAAATATTAGACGGCGAAGAAAATCTGGTTTACCTGGCGAAAAATCCCGAAATTATTTTATGAAAAAATTTATCTGTTTTGTTTTTATCTCTTTTCTGTGTATTTCTGCGGCAACGGCGAGCGAGCCGAAAATCTGGACGGTCGATACGCGCGCCGAAATTCTAAAAGGCGAGGCGAAAGGCGTCTCGATTGACGAAAACGGCACGATTACGCTCGCGCCGCGACTGACGGAAATTTACCGAACCGAGCAGTCTTACGTCTGGTCGAGCGCCGTCGACGCGTCCGGCAACGTTTATCTCGGAACGGGCAGCGACGGCAAAATTTTTAAGGTCGACTCATCGGGCAAAGGCGCGATTTTTTATGATTCGGGCGAGCTCAACGTGTCGGCGCTGGCCGTCGGAAAAGCGGGCGAAATATATGCCGGAACTTCGCCGGACGGAAAAGTTTACCGCATCGACGCGAGCGGAAACGCGTCCGTTTTCTTTGAGCCGAAAGAAAAATATATCTGGTCTCTGGCCGTTTTTCCGGACGGAAGCGTTGCGGTCGGAACGGGCGAAAACGGCAAAATTTATCGCGTCCGCGCCGCGAATGCCGCTCCCGCGACTTCCCTTTTCTCCGACACGAGCGAAACGCATATTATCTCGATGGAAATCGACCGGCAAGGAAATCTCTATGCCGGAACCGATTCAAACGGCCTCGTTCTGCGCTTTTCGCCCGAAGGCAAGCCTTTTGCTTTGCTCGATTCGTCTCTCAGAGAGATTCACGATTTGGCCATCGGCGCCGACGGTTCGATTTACGCTCTTGCTTTGAGCGAATCGGCGACGACCAAACCGGCTGAAACGACAACGACGACAACGGCGGCTCAAACCGACCAGACGCCGATGGAAACACCCGCGACATCAAAAAGCCGGTATGATTTATCAAACGCAAAATCGGCCGTTTACCGGATTACGCCCGACGGCGTCAGCGACGTCATCTGGAATTCGTCAACCATCGTCGCGTTTTCCATCTACGCTCATCAAAACATCAAAAGCGGCGTTTTAATCGGAACTTCGGACAAAGGCAGAATTTACAACGCGAGCAACGACGGGCGCGAGACGCTCGTTCTACAGTCGGACGAAGGACAAATCTCGACTTTGCTTTCAAACGGGCAGAATCTTTACGCGACTTCGAGCAATCAGGGGAAACTTTACCGTTTCGGTGCGGAATCGGTCGCCGAAGGCGTTTATGAATCGTCAATTTTAGACGCGAAGGCGAGCGCCGATTGGGGGCGAATCTGGTGGCGCGCCGGCGGAAACGTCGTGCTCCAAACACGAACCGGAAACACCGAAAAGCCGAACGAAACGTGGAGCGATTGGAGCGCCGGTTACAATGACCAGAAAGGCGCGCAAATCAACAGCCCGAAAGCAAAATATCTGCAATGGCGCGCCGTTCTGAACCAAGCTTTACCAAAAGGCACTTCCGTATCGGGCAGTCTTTCGCCGAGCATTGGCTCGGGTATCGTCTTAGATTTAAATACTGCATTAAACGAAGTGAGCGTTTCATACTTACCGCGCAACATCGCGCCGGAAATTCTCTCCGTCCAGATTTTGCCGACAAACGTCGGCTTGCAGGCCAATCCGCCGATTCAGATTGACCCGAACATCGAAAATTCCGGGCTTGATTTGAGCGCTTTCGGCTTGCAGAATCCGCAGATTCCGCCGCGCCGGATTTACCAGCGAGGCGCGCGTTCGCTGCAATGGACGGCCGAAGACCGCAACGGCGACCGGCTCGAATACGACGTTTATTATCGTGAAATCGGCGAGACGAACTTTAAGCTTCTGCGCGAAAATTTGCGCGAAAATTTCCTCACGCTCGACGGCTCGTCGCTGTCGGACGGACGATATATTTTTAAAATCACGGCCAAAGATTCGCCTTCGAACACCGGTTCGCAGGCGCTTTCGGGCGAAAGATTGAGCGAGCCGGTCGATATCGACAATACGCCGCCGATTGTCACGGTCGTCGGCGCGCCGCAAGTTTCCGGCGATAAAGCTCGCGTCACGTTTGACGCGAGCGACGCGGCAAGCTTTCTGAATCGCGCCGAATACAGCTTAAACGGCGGCGACTGGCAAATCGTTTATTCGGAAGACGGAATTTCCGACGGCTCGCGCGAACGCTATACATTGGAAGTTCCGCTCAAAACAACGGGCGAATACACGGTCACGCTGCGCGTTTTCGACATCAACGGAAACGTCGGCAGCGCGCGCGTCGTGGTGAGAAGATAATTTAAAACGGAAAATTGATAATGGAAAATTAAAGAAGCTATTGACGTTTTCCGTTTCTACGCGGTTAATTAAAATTATGAGTCTGACAAATGAAAGTATTGCGGTGGTGACGGGCGCGGCTTCGGGCATCGGGCGCGCTCTGGCGGTGCGGCTGGCGCGTGAAAAGATTGCGGGCATTGCGATTTCCGACGTCAACGAAAGCGGTCTGCGCGAGACGGCCGCGATGATAGAAAAGCTCGGCGTTCCAGTTTCGACTCATATCGTCGATGTTTCAAATCGCCCCGAGATGGAGAAATTTGCCGGAGAGGTTTTAACCGAACACGGGCGCGTGACGCATTTGATAAACAATGCGGGCGTCGCGCTGGTCGGGACGGTCGAGGAGCTTTCGCTCGAAGACATCGAATGGCTGATGGGAATTAATTTTTGGGGAACGATTTACGGCGTAAAAATCTTTCTGCCCATTTTGCGCGAGCAAAAAGAAGCGCATATCGTCAATGTTTCGAGCGTTTTCGGATTTGTCGCGCCGCCGGGACAGGCCGCCTACTGCGCCAGCAAATTCGCCGTTCGCGGCTTTACCGAATCTTTGCGCCACGAGCTTGAAAATTCAAACGTGCTGGTTTCGTGCGTTCATCCGGGCGGCGTCAAAACAAATATTTGCAGCGATAGCCGCGTCGGCGAAAATTCGGACGAAGCGGAAAAGAAAAAGACGGTCAAATTTTTCGACCGGGCATCGCCGACGACCGCCGAAGAGGCCGCCGAAATCATCGTCAAAGGAATAAAAACGCGCAATCCGAGAATTTTAATCGGCTCGGATGCGCGCCAAATCGACATTGTGCAGCGATTGTTTCCCAAAAAATATTTCGCCGTTTTAGACAAACTCTCCGGCGGCGCGCTTTCAGCGTTGAGAAAACAATAGGACGCGAAATTTAGAAAGAAGATTTGCCCGCGAATGGTCGCGAAAAACACGAAAATAAAAATCTTTTTAACTTTTTCGTGTCCTTTCGCTGCTTTTCGCGGGCAAATCTTTTTTTATAAAAATCTGCGGGTTATTTCTTCGGCAAAGTCATCGTTTCGCCTTCCGAGTTCATTTCGAGATGACGCGTCGTATTGTCAGTCACGCTCGGCGGCACTAAATCGCCCGTTTTATAGCGCGATTCGGGGTCAACGTATTCGGTTCGATTCGGCGGAAGCGCGGCATTCTGCGACTGCGAAATCACGTTTTGAGCAGGCTGTGACGGAAGCGTCGAAGCCTGCCGATTTCCGCCGGTTTTCAGCTGCATGTATTGCGCGACGCCGCTTCCGAGCATTCCGAACGCCGGCATAAGCATCCAGAACCACCAGCCGTTGCCTCTGCCCGTAACGCCCAAAACAATCGCGACCGTCAGAAAAGCCAGTCCCATAAACAGCTTTCCGATGGCGCTTTCCCAGTTCACCGGCTTGCCTTTGCGATTCATCAAAATCATCGGCTGAACGGGCGAAATCATTCCGAAATGATGCGCCGTCCCGCTCGTTTTTCCTGATAAAGCGTCTGAGACGGTTGCCAAATCCGTTCCGCATTTGCGGCAAAATTTTCCCGTTTCGGGATTTTGTGTTCCACATTTTGGGCAAAACATAATTTTTAGTCCTTCTGTTTCAGTCAGTTGTATGTTGGTTGTTTCTTTGTCTAATCGCTTCAAAAAGTATTACGCCGGCAGCGACCGAAACGTTCAAAGATTCGATTCGCCCGCGCATCGGAATTTTTACGAGCGCATCGCATTTTTCAGCCGTCAGGCGATGCAGGCCCTTGCCTTCGCCGCCCATGACGAGCGCCGTTTTCTGCGTCCAGTCCCATTCGGTATAAACAGTTTCGGCCTCGCCGCTCGTCCCGACGACCCAGACGTTATTTGATTTCAATTCTTCAATCAAACGATTTAAGTTTCCGACTTTCGCCACTTTAACATATTCGGTCGCGCCCGCGGAAGATTTGGCGACCGTTTCGGTCAGACCGACGGCGCGGCGCTCCGGGATAAAAACGCCGTCCGCGCCCGCGCATTCCGCCGTCCGCAAAATCGCGCCGAAATTTCGCGGGTCTTCGACGCCGTCGAGGATGATAATCAAAGAATTTTCTTTCGTCGCGATTGCCTGCAAAAGCTCGGCGGCGTCCGCGTACTCGGCCGAAGCAACGAACGCGATGACGCCTTGATGATTTGCGCTCGCCTCAACCATTCGCGACAGATTTTCGCGCGAAGTTTTTTGCAGCAGAATGTTGTTTTTTCGACAAAGCTGAAAAATCTCGCCCAGACGATTTTCGCGCGCGCCGTCGGCGATGAATATTTTTTCGATTTTTTTCGGATTCGCCCGCAAAGCCTCGACGACGGGCAGCATTCCGAATATTATATTTGTCGCTCGCGCCGGCTCTTCATTTTTTGAAAGAGGCTTTTTCGGCTCGGAGTTTCCCGTTCTTCGCTTCGAATTATTCATGCGATGTAAATTTCTATTTTGCTGAATTATCTTCAAGCAAATGCCACTGCAAGCGCGAATATTTATTAAACTGCGCCAGATTGTTGACGGTTGTAATATTTCCGAGATTAAAACGCCCGAAGCCTTCGCGCTTTAAGCCCTGCGAATCGATTTTTTCCTCGACCGTCCAGACCGCGCCCAGATTTTCTCTGACCTGCAAATAATCTTCGTTTAATTTTGCGTTCGGCGCGATTTCCGAGAGTTTCCTGGCGAGCTTTTTCAGATTGTCTTTCGCCAAAATTTCCTTTTCCGCCGCAAGACAGGAAAAATCGAAGCCCTTGGCGAAAATGCGATAACCGACTTTACCGTTGCGGCTGTAAACGTCAAACAAAAATTCGTCGGAAGCCGTTTCGGTGCTCTGCAAAATTTTGATATCGCCTTTTTTACTGCGCTTTTCGGTCGCCTCGACGCGGCGCTCAAAAATCGCGCCCGCGACAATCAAAGCCACATCTTCAAGCGCAATTTCGGCTATTTCGTCCCTGTTAAAAAATATCAAAACTACTTTCTCGTCAAAAAATTCGAGCCCGCGCAGACGTTTCTGCGGTTTTTCCAACGCCAGCGCCGCATCGCTTAAAATAAAGGTTTCGACGCCCGCTTCTCGCAGACGCGCCTGCACGATTTCCGCTTCTTTTTCCGACTCGGCGCGCGCCACGGGCAGAGTTTTTCCCGTCTCAAACAATTTTTCCGCGCTTTCTCTTTCGAGATTTAAAAGCGTCGCGATTTCAGCCGATTTTGCCGCATCGAAAGTTTCCCCGCTTGGCGAAAAAATCAAATTAAAACCCTTTTCCCAGATTTCCAGCTTTCGCAAATTGAGCTTTATGTTTCTGCTCTGCGCTTCGCTCATTTCAATCGCCGCGCCGCAGTAAAAACAGCCGAGCCGCGTCGGCGGATTTGTCCTTTGACATTTCGCGCAGTGAATCATCTCTTCGGGCTTAAATGCCGGAGTTTCCGTTTGCACTGCTAAATCTTTGAGCCATTCGCCGGTTTCCGTTGTTTCGGCTTCATTTTCCATAAACTTCCTCGACTCTGATTATACGATGAAAAACGATTATCTTGTTAAAAGAAATACTTGACCAATGCTTCGTCAAAAAGGCAAACTATAAATAACTTATAAAAGCATTTATTTAACTGCGGTCGTATTTTAGAGAAAACGGATAAAAATTTAATTTCTAGAAATCATTTTTGAAAATTGTCGGGTTATTATCGGTTATAAATTAACATTGATTTTGTCGGAAAAATCATAAATCTTTTGCAAAATTCATCCTGATTTTCTCAAGCGCGACTGCGGTTCAATTTATCTTAATTTTTTTTACAAAGAGGGTTTGAACCATGCAGTTTGATATGAGCGCCAACTCGTCGTGGCAGTTCGGACATCGCGGGCGCGTCGCCGTTTTTATTGACGGAAACAATCTTTTCCACGCCGCTCGATTTCATAATATAGATATCGATTACAACAAGCTTCTGCGCGTCTTGCTGGGCGACGGACGCCTTCTCCGCGCGTTTTTCTACACCGGCGTCGATGCCGGCGCGGAACGCCAGCAGGGCTTTCTGCTGTGGATGCGCCGCAACGGTTTTCGCGTCGTGCAGAAGGAGCTGAAAACTTTTTACGACGGCACGCGCAAAGCGAATCTGGACGTCGAAATCGCCGTCGATATGCTCTCGCTCGCCGGACGTTACGACACGGCCGTTTTGGTTTCGGGCGACGAAGATTTCGTCTACGCGCTCAATGCCGTCGCCTACAAAGGCTGCCGCGTCGAGGTCGCCGGTTTTCGCTCGAATACGGCGCCGCGCCTGATTGATGTGGCCGATTTTTTCATCGATTTGGGCGACATCGCCGAGCTCGTCCGGAAAGACGCGACACAGGGCGAAAGCTACGAGATTCCTTCGTTTATCCCGCCCGACGAGATGCCTCCGCCGGAGCTTTTGCGCCAGCAGCCGGAAAATTTTGCGGGCATGCCGAGCAAAATCCGTTTCGAGCCGAATTACGCCGAAGAAGAGGCCGATGATTTCTCCGATTTGGTTAGGATAAAAGACGAAAGATAAACTGAAAACTGAAAATTGAAAGCTGAATGTATAAATTTTCAGCTTCAAGTTTCACTTCTCACTTGTTTTTATGAAACTTTTCACCATCAGCGAGGCCAACAATTTGCTGCCCGTCATTCGCCCGAAGCTCGAAAAAATCAAGGCGCAATACGAAAATTTGGCAGTTTACCGCGAATCCGCCAAAGCGGCGGCAGTCGCCGCATCGGAATCCGGCGGCGGCGGGATGCAGGGCGGCTCGGCCTACGTCCAATCGCTTTATGAAATCGGAAAATTAACGACCGAACTCAATGACCTCGGCGTCGAACTCAAAGATTATTCGCGCGGCCTAATCGATTTCCCCTCGATGCGCGAAGGCCGCGTCGTCCTCCTCTGCTGGCAGCTCGGCGAAGACGAACGCATCGAATGGTGGCACGAACTGGAAGGCGGATTCATCGGCCGCCAACCTTTATAAATCGGCTTGTGAATTATTCATTACAACAAAGATGTCTACTATCTTTATTCAAAAGTAATTTCCTCTTTTTTATAATCGATTGAAATTCTCCCAAACTTTTCCAATGCTGATTGCCCCATTAATAAAGGCGCTTTTAGGTTGTGAACCACGGAAGCCTCAATATTGATGAGAACTCTATCTCCAATCTTAACAGTTCTCAAAATAACAATTGTTCCTTCAGAAACATCGCCGTTCGCATCCACGAAATCTCCTTTACCGGCAACATCTTCGTAGGTGAATTTGCCTTGGTCACGGAGAAGATTTATTTCAGTTTCTGAAATAGAAATTAATCCTGCTCCGGTATCAAAAATAAAATGCATCGGAACTCCATTGATTTCAGTAGGGATTTCATAAACTCCATTTGCTTTCTTCATTTTGACAACCGTTTTGTCTTGTGTTGTTTCCGGCGTCTTGACAGACCCTCTATTTTCTGTCGATTCGGACGAATTTCCTTGCGTTATTCTTTCATTGTTACCTTTATTTATACTTGTTTTTCTGCCCGATTTTGAACAACCGGTGTAAAAAAAAGCGCCGGCAGCACTAAAAATAATCATCAAACAGCAAATTTGTTTCATTTCACCTCTATATCGCCTATCTTTGGTACTATCTGAATCAAAAATCTTTGGTTTTTATATTCTTCAGCGCCCGTGTATCTGCCTATTCCCCCGGTTCCGCTACCCGCAATTTGAAGCTCGCAAAAATTAGTATCAAAAACAATATTGTTTTCCTTCCAAAATCTGGCTAATGCCAGTGCTCTTTGATAACTTAACTCGTCGTTTAGTGTGTAGCCGTCAATTGAAGCCATCCCCTCGATAACGATAAGATACTTGATGTTTTCATTTTGATATTTTGATTTTAATTTAGAAACGAGCGACTCGATACTTCTCCCGACGTTCAAAAGATACTCTCTGTAATCACCGGTGATGTCGCTTTTTCCTTTTGGAAATTGAATTTGTTTGTTTAGTGAAAAGCGTTTGAACTCCGATTGATAAGTGAAATACTCTTGCGGAAGTTCTTTCACGGCCGCTTGTATTTCCTTCATTTTATTTAATTGTTCTTCCGTTATCTTTTGCTGTGTTTTCAGTTTTACAAAAGTAAGAACATAAAGAACAAGCATAATAAAAAAAAGACTTATCATTAAATCGGTAAAACTTGCCCAAAAAAAACCCGTGTTCTTTACTTTCATAAACTACTCGCCGTTTGAGTTAAATAATTGTTTGAAATAATTTTTTATTCCCTTTCTTTTGAGCGATAAGCTGATACGCTCGATGCTGTTAAGCTTTGAAATCGATATTTCGAGATTTTTGTTTACGTCCTGTAAAAGCGTTCGTATTCTCTCGCCCTGCGAAGCCGTACTGTCTTTAAATTGAGAAACGTCCTCGTTTATATTCTCCAAAAATTGCAGGTTGTTTATACTGGTTTTGCTCTCGGACAGAGCTTTTTTCAGCAAGTCCAGTTCATCAACCGTAAAATCCTTGACCGATTTACTCGAATCTTGAATATGCACTTTTAACTCGCTGAAAACCTCGGCGAGGGAAAAATCGACCTGTACAATTGATTCAATTGTTTCCTGTCTATATTTTTCGATTGTGTCGTCCGTTTTCAGCTTGTATTCTTCGAGATCTTTAAAATGTTCCGAAAGAAAGTCGAGCAATTCCTTACTTTGCGACAGCCTGTCATCGAGATTATCGGCGACTGTTTTAAGATTTTCAGTCCTTTCCAGCAGTTCGTTGAGACGCTCGACAAGCGTTGTCGAATTATTTACATACAAATTAATATTGGAAAAATGTTTGTTGAATTTTTCAAATTCCTTTGTGCTTATCTGTAACTCTTTCAGAACATTCACATTATATTTTGCGATTGTCGCAATATCTATGTTTTCAATTTTTGAAAGAATGCTTTCCTGCAAAACGAGCGCATCGAAATTGGTATCGAAAATACCGGAAAGTTTGTTTAGATTGCCTGAGAATTCGCCGTTAAACTTCGAAAGATTTCTCTGCAATGATTCGAACGTTGAACCAATGCTTTGATTTATAACCGGAAGCAATTCTGTTTGAATAAAAGTATAAAATTCATTCTTTTTGGTTTCGACTTTGCTTTTTGAGCCTTTGTAATACCAGCCGGAATTCAGTGTCGTGAGCGAGAGCCCGAAAAAACTGGCAACCATCGCAATTTTTACTCCACCGAGCAGAACCATTATTGCCTGCCCCAGAGGGTCTTCACCGGATTTTCCGGTCAGAGTCAAAGAAGACATGCTGAATAAACCGATAACGATTCCGAGCATCGTTCCCATCAAACCGAGATATAAAGGAATCGAAATCGTCAGATTTATATCTTCTTCGACAGCGTCCGCGTTTCGTTCGGTGATATCTTTTATAAGATTAAAATCTGTAGCGGCGTTGCGGTTTCTAATTAAATAAGTGTTGATGGAATGCAATATCTTTCCAAATACAAAATTTTTATTTTCGCTGCTTTTAATAATGGTTATTTCAGAAATCTCACCTTTCGCTTCACCTAGGTCTTCATCGTCTTCAATAAGTTTGTATTCGAAAGAGCTTGCTAAAATTTCACTGGGAGAGCGACTTTCAATCTGTTCGACCGGAACGAAAATTTTAGAAACTGCTACCGAGGAGATTTCGGGAATAATGTTCTGAAATATCTTTATTTGGCTTCTGGTCCTGAGAAATATTGATATTTGAACGATTACTATAAAAAAAACAAGTATTGTTTCTAAGGTTTCAGTATTCATATCTAATTACAGCTTTTCTTATTACCATCCATTTATCCTCATTTAAGACTGCTCTGCCGCTTTGACTCGTAACGATACGACTCGCTTTAGGATTATATGCATTTTCAGCGACGCAGGCAGGATCAATATTTTTATCTGGATATTGTAAAGCGAGCTTAATCGGGGCTTCTCTTTGAATTATCTGAAATTCAGCTTCGTGGTCGGATGTTTTTGCAAATTTGTAAATTGAAGCCCCTTCTTTGTAAGAATAATGAACAGCTTTATTATAAAAACTTGCATCCTCGTTTGGTGTGGAAAGATAAAAAAATTCGCGGGCCGGCTCTTTATATGACTGTGCGTCCTCCGGTCTTGACACACTCTTTTCAGGGATTAGTCCGTCCGCCCTAACTCTGGTTTTTATTAATCTAACTTCATTTTTCAATCCCTCGATTTTTTCCTTTAACTCTGTTTTTAACTCGATTTCTCTTTTCAATTCATCAATTTCATCTTTCAATTTAGCTATTTCAGACAAACTTACAGGAGCAACGGTTTTAACCGATGTGTTTTGAGGAATATTCGCCCTGCGTTCCAAGAAACCGTGCATTTCTTTAATTTTATGTTCCAGAACTCTTTGGCGGCTGTATATGGAATCCAATCTATCATTAAAAGCCATTAATTTTGTTTGGAAGAATATGCTCAGTGCCAGCATTAAAACCAAAATCACGATGAGAGGAATCCATAAAGCAAAATTGAATTCAAATAATATAAGCATAGCGGCGAATATTACAATTTTCATTATCATTTTTCCCTGTAGATACCAGTTCCAAGATATTAATGCTCATACCTTATTACGGCTTTTTTGACTACTTGCCATCTGTCTCCGCCGATTAAATCAGCTACTCCTGGTTGGATTGTGACTATTCGCTTTTCAGAATCACTGCGAGGATTCTGAGCTTCGCAGGCAGGTTCAATTACTGCTTCAGGATATCGTAAAGCCATTAATGTCGATGATTCTCTATCATCGATTTTAAAGTTCGCTCGTGTATCTGATATTTTTGTAAATTTGTAAATGGAATCGCCGTCTTTGAATGTCTGATGCAATGAATTTAAGTTAAAAGTTCCATCTTCATTCGGCTTAGGAAAATAAAAAATTCCCTTTGGTGTTTCTTTCTCCCGTTGATAACCCGGCGTGTCAGGAATTACTACAAGAGGTGTTTGGTTTGCAACCCTGCTCATTAACGAGTCAATATCCTTTTCCATCTTTTCTATTTTAGCGATTGCATTATTTAACTTGTTTTCTATAATCGGTACATCTGTTTTTGAAGACGTGTTACTTGATGGCTTTAATTCTTTAAGCTTGTTTTGCCACATTTCTTCTCTTTGTGCTAAATTGTCTAATCTGTTGTTATTAATAATGTTGGAGATTTGTTGTAGATTAAGATAAAACCAAATGCCCGCTATAATTGCGAATATCGGAAAAGCGAGATAGATTCCGTAAATCAAATTGATAAGACTAAAGAAACTTCGCTCATCGGTTGACGCCTGATTCGTATTGCCGTTCTGTCCCTTATTCACATTATTAGGCGTATTTGTGTTGCCGGCTACGTTAGTAGTATTAATTGCATTTGTATTATTTGAATTAGTATTCACGGGAGCGGACGTTGATGCAAATAATGTGGTAAATTCTGCTTTTAATTGCTCTTTAAGTCTTTCGATAGGAATATAATCAACGTTATTTTTATCCTTGCTTTGCTGAGAATACTTATTTGCAAAATTATACATTGCCGGAAATTTTTCTTGTTCGGTGAAAATACCGCCGCTTAAATAATTAATAATTAACCCTTTATCCGTAGGTTGAAAATCAGCAGTTTTTATTTTATCTATTTCGTCAGAAAGCTCCCTTGCCTCTTGTTCGGCTTGTGGAGGAATTGACTCTTTTATCTTTTTTGAATCGGGATAGGTTTTACATTTGCAACTATTTCGGAAACCTTCAAGAACTCCCTTTACATCACTTAAATTGAGAGAGAATTCTACTGTCTTGCAATCCAGATAATCAATTGCTTTGTCATAATCCGCCTTGGAGACTTCCTGTCCATAAATAATAAGATTACAACTCAAACATAATACAAATATTGCAAATAAAGCCTTCTGTATTCTCATATTTTTATTCATTATCTTTTTGTTCCGATAAAATTCGTGTCACTCTGTTTATTGTTCCGATAATCGGATAAAAGAAAAGCGTTTCGCCGATTTCCCTATCTTCATCTGTTATGGCATCCAGCTTTCTTGTATACTCCAAACCTGCTTCCAGATTATCTCTCACATCTTTATTAAATTCGTTCTTAAATATTCTTAGAGATTTTTCTGTTATATTGAAATTTTCGGTAAACTTGTACTGGGCAGTTAGCCTTGTAAAAAACGAATTGAATTTTTCAACATAGGCGGCTATTTGTTGCTTTACTGAATCATTCAAATTTCTATAGCAAAGTTCCTTATTATCTAAATTGATTTTCCCGGGCTCTTCGGGAGCGGCTGGTGTTTCGATTTCGCTAACAGAATCAGTTGATTTTTCCGTCTTATTATTTTCAAGACAAGTTAAAATCGCTTTTATCTCGCCGATATTGATTTTTTCCAAATCATCGGTGTCGGTTACCATTAATCCCCCCTTACAAGTAACCTCTTTCGGAGTATTTTTCTCAGTTTTAATTGTTAATCCTTCTTCGAATTTTTCATGGTAAATTTCTTCAAAGATTTTCTTGGAAAGTTCTGCCAATATAGGCAAATCAGTAGTTATAATATTCAAAATTTTTGAACCTGTTCCACTGAAAATCATTTTTTTAGGCAGGGCAATATTTTCGCTACGCATCAGGGCAGCGATGTGATAGATAATAGCCGAGTAGAAATAAACAAAAATTATTTTCAAATCTTCATCTTTTGAAAGTATTGAATTGTAAGAGAATTGCTGTTTCGCCTGAATTTTTGGATTGTCCTCAATTGAAAAGAAAAAAGCATTTATATCTTCATTTTTGCTTTTTTCCTTTATCGACGAAAGCACGCCCAATAATTCCGTAAGACTGTTTTTTTCTAATAAACTTTCAAAGCGGGGAAGGTATTTGTTGACTAATCCGTTTGATTTCGTACCATATTCACTAAAGCCATCGCCAAAAATTGCATTTGCAGCACATTTGAATGATGTAAGTAAAACTGGCTTGTCTCCTTTGAAAACAACTACATCTGTTGTTCCTCCTCCGATATCGATTGATACAATGGGTTTAAAGGAACCTCCTCCTTCTTCGTTTTTAAAGTAAAAAAACGGTGCCATCGATTCCGTTATTCCAGTTGTTCCTCCGGCTGCATTGAAATATTTCGTAAACAACGCGTTCCACTCATTCCGCAAAGTGCCCACTCTTCCGGTTGTCATACTAGAGGGATAAAACCAATACAATTTAGTTTTTGATAAATTACCGTTATTCAATAACACCTTATTTCGTAAAAGCATTATTATTTCTTCAAAAAAGGCTCTTATCCTTTCTTCGTTTCCATCGCCTGCGGCAGCCCATTTCAAATTTGATTGAATTCTGCCTATTCCTCTTTTCTTTTCATATGCAAATGGAATATTAAAATCGGCTAAAGCAAGAGGTTGTGTTCCAATATCTAAAGATTGACTTTCGGAAATTACAGTTCTTTGTGGAAATTTATAAATATATTTAGAATTAGTTAAATCCTTACTTATCCGAGACGGAACGAATTCATGCTCAATCAACCCACTGATTGCAAGCAGCGCCGAACTATCTTCAGAAGTTTTTTCAGGATGAAATAATGTTGCAATTTGAATTTCTGTAGACTTAATAATGTCAAACGGTTTTACAGTCTTTCCAACTTTATACTCAATATGGGTATTGGTAGTTCCGAAATCAACAGCAAAGCTAAACTCGTCCTGTCCTTGATGAAATGGCTCCCAATTTGGAAGAATTATACCCGACGCTACACTACTTTTTATTTGAATAAAATCAAATTCATTTTCCAAGACATAATATTTTGACGTTGCATCGCTGCCAGCAACTCCTTTAATGCTTCTGATTTTAGGTTCTTCGCCAACGATTTTTACGGGCTTAGGTGATTGATTTGTGTAAAAATCCAATCGGTAATCATTATCTTTAACCAAATTATAATAATCTCTATCTATTAGCTGAATTCTATAAAATGTATAAATATTAGGATTTCTCGTTTTGATGAAAGGAAACAAAGTTATACCGACTTCGTGTTCAATAACTACGCCCTTGTTGTATTCTTCGTCGGGTTTTGAAATTTGGTTCGCGGCCGATTCGAAGTAAGTGCGCTCAAAGGTTATATATTCATCCGATTTAGCTACCGGAATTTTCAGGACGACTTTTACCGAATTTGCTACGCCCTGAATCATTTTGATTGATGGTTTTCCGCCACCGCCGCTGACCAATTCTTCAGCAGTGAAATAATCGAAAAACTGCTTTTTCAAAGGCAAGATATATCCTTTGGAATCGTCTCCGACTTCAGCGATTAAATTACCGTCGAAAAACTTGTCTTTGTTGATTGGATAAACCATTCGAATCAAATAAGGCTCTAAAAAATCGCTTATTGTGAGATATGGATATGGAACGTTTATTCCGGGCAGTCGCCTTTTATCCATTGCCGCAGACTCGGTAAACGGAACTTTAAATTTGTGCCATTTATCTTTTGCATAAAGCCAGTCTTTTGAAAAATCATTTTGTAAAACTAACGGTCTGTTGCCGCCGGCTAATTTTGTCGAAGCAATTCTGAAGTCGCTGTATTTTGAAATATACTCGATAATATCTTCGGACTTGCTTTTTCTTAAACCGACTCCGTTTAATACTTGAATTTCGCTGCCGGCCGTTCCGGTATTGAGCTCGGCATACAATTTTTTATAATCAGCCGGGTCTAATGTATTTAGTTCCGAATAAAATGTATAATTCCTTTTTTCCAGTATTTCCTTGTTTTGCTCTAAATAATTGTAAAAGTCAGGCATTAATTGCGAAAGCGCCGGGTAAGCCGTAAAAAGCAGATAAAAATACTTTTGGAATTGCGGGTCTCTTTCATATAGAGAGGCATATTTTTCGTCAAATAAAACGTCGTTGCTGGTTAACTGAATCTGTGCGTGTGTTAAATCGTTGGCGGTTGTGAAAAACAAGGTAACGGGTGAAGTGCAGCCGATAATTTTGTGGTTATATTCAATCAGATATAACTTGGTAAATTTATCGAAGTTATACGAATCCTTATCCTGGTCAAGATACAATTCAAGGGTTTCGGCAAAGCGTCTGTGTTTGGGCGAAGCGGCTTTAAGCTTGGGGAGCTCAACTTCTTTATCCCAAACGATAAAATTTATTTTATCCCTGAGATTATTGTAATTAAAGAGCATTTCAGCAATATCCAGACAATCTGAAACGAGTTTTTCGTCGTTTTTACTTGCTCGCACAATTCCTTCTTTGTCTGTAAATGCTTTCAACTCCGGGGTCTCAGCGATATTTCTAAAAGCAGTTTTGACAAGATCAATTCTCGCAAATGGACTCGGTATCGCCGTCGGAAGTGAAATTTCGCCGCCGCCTTCGGGGTCTCTAATCGCTTCTATTTCTTTAGTTGAGTAAGCATCTGAATTAAACCAACCCTTGCCGCCTTTTTTTGTATAACCGAAAATTTTGCTCATAATTTTGTTACTTTAAACCGAATTTTGAAGTTAAAATATCCTGTGTAGTTTCAAAGAAAAGATTGATTAATTTCTGCTGCGCCGATCTATAGCTCTTATCTTTTGAAAATTTATTCAATCTGTCGTCGTACATCTTGTAGTCGACTTTTCCTGACCAAAATCCCGACTTGGCCTTTCTATCTTTGATTAAGGTTTCTAAACCTGAATCGAGATTATAAGGTGAAAAGCCCCTTTTGTTATCCGACATCTCTTCAAGCCACTCTCGAAAAGAGGTTAAAAACTCGCTCAGATATGTCCGGTAAAATGTATCGTCAAAAAATTGTTGATTTAACTCGGGCGGCCTCACGCTCCAAGGTTCTCTCTCAAAAGAAATTGATAGATGCTCGTCGAGATACTTTTTAAAGAGTAAAAATTGCGAAAGCCGTAGGCCCAGTTTTCTTTCAGTAACATCTTCAAAATCCGAGAATTTTATATCCGTAGATTCATTTTTAATAGCAAACTCTTTGTAAATCGGGTTGAGTGCCTTACCTCTGGCAGACTGCAAATTATCATCGGATAATTCAAGAAAATCGATAACCGCTAAGGCGGAGGCCAGTTCGACAAAATGAGCGTTGTTTTGCTGCCCGTTATCTCCCGGGTCGTTTCTGTAAGGCTTTCCGCTATAATCGTCTGCAATATAATAAAGACAATTGACTGAATTATTGCCTGTAACATTGTCTTTATAGTAATAGAGCGCCGATTTCGTTTTTGCAATAAAATCGGATTTTTGAATCGGGCTGTCCTCATCTTTCTCAACATTAAAATACGGCAGTACCGTGATGGCTCCGATTTTTGAGTCTTGCAAAAAACCCTTTCCGTCGATGCTTAAATTTCTCATGGCATCACGTATATTTTTTAGAATTGTCGGAAAACCCGCTGCACCAGTACCGCCGAAAATTGAACTTATGATAAAAATTCTATCGTCCTTATTAAAGTTTGAAGCAAATTCCTTAAATTCCTCGGAATCCTTGAATTGATTCAAAACAACGCTGCCGATATTAGGATTGCCGACAAAGCCGATGTCCATCTCCGTATCAAGCAAATCAACTTTCTCGCCTCTTTTATTTATCGATTTACCCGAAAACAAAATATCAGCTAACGATTTATTTGGCTTATCAAGCTGATTGAAATCAATGTAGTCTTTGAATTTTGTATTTGCTACCTGCTGTAAATTGAATGTAAAACTGCCTGAAAGACGATTCTCAGAAGACACTAAATTGTTAAGCGTAGTGATTTTAGTACTGAAAAACCCGTTATCCAGTCCAGTTTCGTTTGAAATAGATTGGTAATTGCCCAGCAATCTTTCGGTTCGCTTTAAATCCTCGTTTGATTTATGCGGATCAATTATTATCGGAACAATTTCGAACTCGTATTGGGAATTCGGTTTTATTCCTGCTGCTAAAAGCATTGCCAGAGATTTTAAAACTCTCGAGCCGGTGCCGCCGATTGCAAATATAAATAAACGTGCCATAGTGTTATGATTTTGGTTTCCAGAACGTCGTGTCCGTTGTGTTATGTCCTGCCCATCTTCGCGGTATGTTGAAAGAAGTTATAAGTAAAAAAAGAATAAAGCTCCAAATTGCATTTGAAGCCGCAAAGCCCAAGCAATCGGCTAACGTAATTCTCAATTGTTTGCAAAAATCACCTGCCTGCCATTCGTTCCAAGGCAGTATAAACGCAATAAAAAAATTCAGCAGGATGATTACAAGCGCCGTAAGCCACCAGTGAACGCGTTTGTTAAATCCGGGACTATTAATAATGTAATACTGCAAAATATAAAAAAATATCGTTAGTCCAATCATTATCCAGCCGATATAGACGTACCAGGGCGTGCCTGTATAATCGGAACACGTAATATCGTAACCCCTTAAATGTTCGCCCAAATCGGTCGAATAAAAGGGACTCAACCCAAACCACTCGTATAAGCTCGCAAAAAAATCACGCATATTATTTTTTTATGGAAATACTTATCGTATTTATTATGTTTTCACTCGATTGCGGATAAAAAGCGTCACTAACTCCTTCAATCAAGTGTTTCAAGCCAAAAGTCCTTTGTTTTTCGTCTTCGTTAATCGCTATAGCCGCATCGTCGATTGATGTCGAATTCTCCACCCAAGTCGGAATTTTGCCGACTACGTCTATCTTTAAGTTTTCGTCTCTTAATTCATTGGTTTGTAATTTTAATATGTGCGTTAAACCTCTTAATGTTTCATCCGGCTCGGTTATCGGCTCCACCGTTAGACTGTATTTACTGTTGCTCAATCGATAATTAACCGTATCTAAAAAATAATTCGAATCCTGCATACTATTTGAAAAGTTAACGGCTAGGCTAAAGCCAAAAAGCCCCTTGGTCGCGGTTTCTTGAGAAACCGAGGCATCTGTTATAGCGCCTTTTGCTCCGTCTTCAAGCTTAAAGTCGCCGATTCTAGGCCGTCGTAAAATTTTATACTCCAGCGAAGCCATTTCTTTTGTGGGCGAAAAAACTATGCGGTGGAGATAGCCGCCTTTGATGGTATCGAGTATTTTTTTATCGAGAATGGTTTTGACCTGTGCACTGTTTCCGAAAATCCAAATATAGTAAGGTCTTTTACAATGTAGTGAAACAGGCTTGTTGGTTTTGTCATAATAAGTTCCATCAAAATTTGATTGAAGTTGAATGACAATAGCCGACAAATCGAGTTTTTTCATTTTTTCGACGAAATCAATATTGATTCCGACTTGTTGATTGTTTAGATAATCCTGCGCGTTGTTATTTTTTCCAGGAGAAAAGACAAAATCGGAAATCAAAATCGCCGCGTTTTTATCATCGACTTTCTCTACTACCGTATGAAGAATCTTTTGCAAATCCGATACGCCTCTGTCTCCTCCTCTTTGCTGAAAGGTCGAAGGTTCCAATCTTTCAATAAAGTCCTGAATGTCCTCTCGGAGCGCATTCTTTTTCGTATAGGTAATATTCTTGTTGATATAGTTTAGATTCAAATTGTCGCAAAAATCACTAGTCTTAAAATTTCCGAGCAGATTGTAAACGGCTGTCTCAAATTCGGTTACGCCTCTGACATATCCGTCCATACTTGCCGAGTTTTCAATGTAAACGTCAACATTAAATTTGGCATTTACGTTTGGCGCTTGATTTGGCTGCCAAATATCTTTTGCCGTCAGCGATATTTTTTTGGCTGTAAAGAATTTCAATAAATATTCGGCCAACTTGGAATTATCTATTTCCTTGTTTTCCTTAACGAATTGCTTAAAACTTGAATCGTTAGAGGCCTTAATTTCCTCGACGAGCGAGTTATATTCTTTTTCATCAATCTTATTGTCGTTTGAAGCAAACGACATTGCATCATTCTGAAAACGAGTAAAATCGGATTTGCAACCAGTAAGAGTAAGTAAAGATACAAACAATAAAAAATATAAAAATTTCATTGAAATTAATTTTGGGACGGACAAACTACAGTTTTTCAGAATTTTCTTCATTTTAATTAATAAAACTCAATCTGTTTTACGAAATCCCCTTCAGAGGGGCTTCGCTCAAATCTCTGTTGCCATCTGCTTATCTTTGACGACGCTTGGGCAGACGGATTCCTGCCCGCCAGGTTTGGCGATGACTTGGGCTTTGAATGCCTTTATTTTATTAAGCGCCGGCAGAAAAGCAGGGGCTGCGGCGAGACTTGTGATGTTGGCGTCGAAATGTTGTTCGGCGCTGCTTTGCATATTAAGTTTAGCTTTCTGGCTTGCGTTCATATCTCTAGTTAATTACCTCCTTGGGTATCGGATTTTTGATAAAACACCTTTTGTAATTAGCCAAAGCTTGCTGTCGGAGTTTGTCTATCTGAACGGCAACAGCGGTTTCTTTGGAGAAAAAGTCGATTCCTTTTGTGTAAATGCCGTCTGCAGGGACACAAACGGTGATTGTTTGATCGGAAAAAATCTACTGCATTATAAAAAAAGGCTAAACTTATATGTCAAAGAACTGTGTTCAACTATAAAAAACCAATACAATTTTAAAACCCGAATAAAATACAGGCTGAAAAGCATAAAAGGCTTTGTTGGTTTAATACGTGCAGCGATATTAATACTTAGCAAGATTTATTGCAAGCAAATTTTTTAGTTTTTTTGAAAAAATTGTTGTGCGTTACAAAAAATCAAAAAAGAACTTTGGAAAAAAATTCGAAAATCTTATGCGTTTGCTTAATTTACTATTGACTACTTAAAGTGGTTTCTGATATTATCACCTCAGTTTTGGTCATTTCAAAAGACTTCCCTAGTCACACGAAATCGTTTCTGATTTTACACAATATATTTTTAAAGCTATGAATTGTCCCGTCTGCAATCGAAACAACGCCGTTACCTTGTCAATCTGTCCGAGCTGCGGAGCGATGATAAATGATTCGGTTCGCGAAGAACTCAAAGACAAGATTTCTCCAATCGCCAAACCGCTTAATCTTGAACGAAAGCCTTTGATTCCGACCAGGATTGAGCCGATGCCCCCGGTACTTAATAAACCGATTCCGCCGCCCGTCGTTCCCAGACCGCAAAAACCGTTCGTCGAAATGACGGTCGAAAAAGCGGTTACGCTCGAAACGACCGTTACGGCGGACATTTCGGTCAAACCGACAGCGTCGACGCTGGTCGAATTTCACAATAAAAACGCGACTGTGCCCGAGTGGCGTCTGCAGCTGCAAAATGCCGTTCTGAAAAGGCAAAATCGCTCAACTATACAAATTGGCAGCAGCGAGGCGATGGCCGCGCCGCAGGCGAAACTGGTTACAAACGGAGCGACGGCGCTTAAACCCGAGCCGCAGCCCGAAACGGAATCGGTTTTTCATGCGAATCCGACCGTCAACAGCGCGCTTCAGCGAATTCAGCAATCGCGCCGCCAGTTTTTAGTCGAAGAAAAAGCGGAAATTGCGCCCGTCGTCGCGACAGCAACGGCCGCACCCGCCAAAAGTTACCCGTTTCGAATTGCGACTAAATCGGGCGAAGTCGTACCCGTGCCGGTCGAAACGAAACCGGCAACTTTTATTGAGCCGAAACCGGCGACGGTTAATCAAACAATCAAACCGCGAATCGCCGCAACGCCGACGCTTGAGAAAAAGGAATTCGATACGAACAAGCTTCCGCCGCTGCCCGCAAAATCGGTTCAGGATTTTGATATTCACGCGACAAAGCCCGATGCGGACGTCGAAGAACTGGAAAAAACGGAAATAAAGCTCGTCGAAATTGAAGAATTCATCGAAGAGGAAGAAATTGAGACCGAAGAAATCGAAGACCTTGCGCCGTTCGCGATGCGATTTAACGCCGGACTTTTCGATTTGATTATCGGCGCTTTCCTGAGCTTTATCTTGCTTACGCCGTTTATGATTAAAAACGGAAGCTGGCTGACGACAGCCGGATTTCTCGCGTTTTGCGTATCGCTTGCGGTCGTCATGTTTATTTATATGACGATTTCCATCGGTCTTTACGGCCGA
Source organism: Pyrinomonadaceae bacterium (assembly GCA_036403235.1). GTDB lineage: Bacteria > Acidobacteriota > Blastocatellia > Pyrinomonadales > Pyrinomonadaceae > JBGTFE01. The sequence goes on from DASWRI010000084.1 coordinate 39,651, forward strand.
ACGTTCGGAATGCGTCTTTTCTCGCTTGAAGTCGTCGACATCGAGGGCGAAGAATATCCGACGCTTCATCAGGCGGCGGTCAGCTCGTGCCTTTATCTTTTATCGCTCGCTTTGGGCGGCATCGGCTTTTTGACTTTGCCGTTTAATTCGGAAAAACGCGCCGTTCACGACCTTGTTTCGGGAACGATTGTCGTCAAGGAAATTTAATTTGGTCACAAGCGTAAAGTCTAAAGTCCAAAGTCTGAGAAATAGACTTTGGACTTTAGACTTTACGCTTTAGACTTAAAACGTGAACAATTCGACTCTTCAAAAAATCTGCGCCGAACTCGAACTCGCTTTAAGCGGACAAAAGTTCGGCAAAATTTTTTCTCTTTCGCGTTTTCAGGCCGTGATTGATTTTCGCCTGACGGGCGCGCGTTATATTTTCGTCAGCATCGAGCCGACAAATCCTCGAATTTATCTCGTCCGGCGCGGCCTGCGTGATTTGGAAAAGCAATCTAAAAATCCGACGCCGTTTTTTCTGCACTTGCGAAAAAAACTGTCGAATGCGATTTTGCAGAAAATTTCAAAAATCGAAAACGAGCGCGTTTTGCGTTTTCAATTTCTGGCCGAAGACGAAGTCGGGCACGAGGAAAATTATTCTCTGATTGCGCAGCTTACGGGACGCTCGGCAAATCTATTCCTGCTCGACAAAAACGATTTTATCCTCGACAGCGCCAGGGAAAATTCGGGCGAAGGACAGGAAATCGGCAGTCGATACGCGCCTCCAAAACGAGATGGGGAGACGGGGAGACGAGTAAACGAGGAGATTTTTTCGCAAAGGGATTTTGCGAGTCTTTCGGAAAGTCTCGACGCGTTTTATTCGGAAAAAGAAGCTGAAAAGGTTTTTCAATCAAAAGCGCAAGGAGCGCGCGGAAAATTAAAACAGGAAATCGGAAAGCGCGAAAAGCTCTTAAAAAAACTCAATCAAGACCTCGCCGGACACGGCGACGCGGCGAAATGGAAGCGATTCGGGGATTTGCTGCTGGCCAATCTTGCAAATGCCGTGCGCGATGGCAAAACGGTTCTGGTCACTGATTTTTACGACGAAAACGTGCCCGTCGTCGAAATCGAGATTGAGGAAAATTTATCGCTGACCGAAGCGGCCGAAAAATTTTTCCGCCGCTACACGAAAGCACGAAATGCGCTGGAAGAAATTTCAAAGCGATTGACGCTTCTCGAAACGGAAATCGCGGAATTAAAATCACAAAGCGAGATTCTCGAAGAAGCCATTGAAGCGGGAGACGAGGACGTTTTAGCCCATTTTACGGGCGAAAGGCCGAAAGACGCGCTACCAAAATCAAAGAAAGCTTCAGCGGAAAATTTTACCGGCGCGCGTCGGTACACTTCGTCGGACGGGTTTGAAATTCTGGTCGGGAAAGGCTCGAAGGATAATGATTTTTTAACTTTTCGCGTGGCGAAATCAGGCGATTTGTGGCTGCACGCGGCGGATTATCCGGGCTCGCACGTCGTCGTCAAAAATCCGAATCGAATTGAAATTCCGCCGAAAACGCTTGTCGAGGCCGCGCAAATCGCCGCTTTTTTCAGCAAGGCCAAAGAGCAACCGAAAGTTGCCGTCCATTACACACAGAAAAAATTTGTAAATAAACCGAAAGGCGCGAATTTAGGTCTTGTGAGCTTGTCGAGTTTTAAGACGATTCTGGTCGAACCAAGGATAAGTCAAAAGTGAAAGCTGAAAACTGAAAAGCATTTCTGCTCTGAGTTTTCAGCTTTCAATTTTATTCGCTCATCATTTTATCGACGGTTTCTTTGAGCTGGCCGATGACGCGCGGGCCGCCGCCCGAGAAAACGCCGGTCATTTTGCCGTCACGGCTTATCAGGACGCTTTGCGGGACGCCTGCCAGCTTGCTGACTTTTGCAAATTCCTCAAACAATTTCCGGTCGGCGTAGCCGATTTGATAATTCAGTCTTTGCTTTTGAACAAAGGCGTTTATGTTTTCGGCCGTTTCGGGATTTCCGTCTTCGTCACCGACGTTCAAACCGATTATCTCAAAATTTTTGTCCTTGTATTTTTCCTGCAACTCAACTAAATGCGGCATTTCCTGGATGCACGGCCCGCACCAGATTCCCCACAGATTAAACAAAACGACTTTTCCCTTTTTGTCTTCTAATTTGAAAGTGCTGCCGTCAACCATTTTGATTTCAGCCTGCGCGATGGCGGCGGGCGGCGGCGGATAACCGCTGTCATCGGCCTTCTTTGCTTCGTTCGAGCCCAAAGTCGTTTCGCCGGCCGGGCCTTTTTGCATACTTCCCGTCGTGCAGGCGGACAAGCTTGAAAATGCGATGCTGAGCGCTAAAAAAAATGTGAAATTCTTTATTAAATTCTTCATTAAAACCTCTTAACCAATGTCCTGCATGCGCAGAACGATGAGCGTGGCAACAACCAGCATTAAAAACATTAGCATTAAAACTATCTGATTTAAAACCTCGTTCATCCAGGGGTGCAGAAATGTGACGAGATTTTTCACCTCGGCGTCTTTAACTTTCTGCGGGTCGTCAATCGTCGGTTCGGGCGCGAGCTTCGGCATGTCGGCCGGTTTACGCGGCGGATACGCGTTCAAATCGTCCTTCATATCCTTTTCGTAATCTTTCATTTTCTTTTCTTCTTTTTCGCGATAATCCTTGATTTTCTGCCGCGAATCGACGATTAGCTTATCGTTTTCCGCTTCAATCCAATCGTAGTAGCCCTTGCCTTTGAATTTCCCGGACGGGTCTGCGCCTTCGACTTCGAGCGTGTCGAGCGCGGAAAAACGCTTCATCGTGTCAAACGACCAGGTCGCGGGCATTATCAGCCCGACGACTTTGTTAAGCCCGCTCGGCACGCCGACGAGGCCCGAAAAAAGAATCTGCGGAATCAAAATCAGAGGCACGAGCGAAGTCGCCATTTCCGAAGTCTTAACGAGCGCGGAAATCAGAAGTCCGAGCGCGATGCCGACTCCTGCCGTCAGTAGCATCACCCACAATTGCGGTATGCCGAGCAGCTCGCCCGGCATCGGCATCAGGCCGGTAATATCAAGGAATTTAAGCGGAACGAAGAGCATCAGACATTGCAGCCCGACGACAATTCCGAGTATAAAAAGCTTGGAGAAAACATACGGCATCAGTCCGAGATTGACCATTCGCTCGCGGTTGTAAACGGCACGCTCGCGGATAATTTCACGCGCCGAAAGCGATGTTCCGAACCAGACCGCGACGAGCGACAGAATAAAAAACGTAAAGTCGCGCGGCTGATTTTCGCCCATCACGAGATAGGTCAAAACGGCGATAATCGGCGCTTGTATGAAAAGAATAAAAAGATTCAGCTTGTCGCGGAAAAGCACTTCCCAGTAGCGGCGCGAAAGCGTCAGGAATTGACGAATCGAGCCGAAAAGCCCCAGTCGTCGTTTCTTTTTAACCGTGTGCGACTGAACTTTTCCGAGCTCTTTGAGCGGTTCGTAAACGTTTCTTTTATACTGCGGCGTCTGCGTAAATTTCTGTTTCCATTCTTCGGCGACCTGCTCGGTTACCTGCTGGCGATTGCCGCCCTTTTGCAGACGTTCTTCAATCGGGTCTTCGATTTTGTCGTAAAGCTCCTTAAAGCTCGTCGCGCCGACGTGCGTGAGCGCTTCGTCGGGCTTGCCGTAGAAAACCAATTTTCCGCGCATCAGGAGCACGATTTTGTCGAACAATTTGACGTTTTCCATCGCGTGCGTCGTCAAAATCACGGTGCGTCCCGATTCGGCAATCTGCCGGAAAAGCTTCATGATTTTTTCTTCCGTCGCCGGGTCGAGACCGGAAGTCGGCTCGTCGAGAAAGATGACGGAAGGTTTTGTAATCAATTCGACGGCGATTGAAACGCGCTTGCGCTGACCACCGGAAAGCTGGTTTATCGGCACGTCGCGGCGCTCTGAAAGTCCGGTCACGTCCATCACCTCGTTGATAATCTGGTCGATTTCCGAACGCGAAACGTCGCCCGAAAGACGAAGCTTGGCGACGTAGTAAAGCGTCCGGTAGACGGTTAGCTCGCGGTGAATAATGTCGTCCTGCGGAACGTATCCGATTGACTGTTTGATGGCGTCGAGATTTTGATAAAGGTCGAGATTGTTTATCAAAACGCTGCCGCTCGAAGCCGGACGCATACCGTTGAGCGCGTCCATAAACGTCGATTTTCCCGCGCCCGAAGGCCCGAGCAGACCGACAAATTCGTTCGGCAGAATCGAAAGCGAAACGCTGTCGAGCAGACGCACGATTCCGCCGCCCGCGCGATTTTTGACGTCTTTCGTGATATTGACCGAATCGATGCGCGTTTTTGAGCGCGTGTCGAAAACGCCGATGTTTCCCGCCTGGTCGATTCTGAGCAGAAACGAGCCGATTTGAACCGAATCGTTCAGCGTGATTCGCTGGCGCGAAATCCGGTTCCCTTCGATATAGACGCCGTTGGTCGAGTTCAAATCCTCGATATCGACGCCCGAAGCGGTTCTGATGAGCCGCGCGTGCTGATTGGAAATCTGCAAACCGTCGAGCCGAATGTCGCAGCTTTCGGCGCGGCCGATGATTAATTCCTGTTTGCTGCCAAAGCTCAGAGACATCAAAAGCTGCGGCTGCGTCGATTGGTCTTTCGAGATTTTTTGCGAAATATCGGCTTTGAAAACCATCGTTTTCGAGCCGACTTCGGCCAGCATATTATCCAGATTGGCGGCTTGCGAAGCGGCGACGGCGCGCTGTCCGGCCAGCGAAGCGCCTTTCGGAGCGACGCGCGAAGGCAAATTAAAACGCAGAACCGGCCCGCCGAGCCCGAGCTGAATCTCGTCGTTGTGATAGACGGGCGTCGGCGTCGAAATTCTTTGCTCGTTGATTAAAGTTCCGTTAAAGCTGCCGTTATCGTAAACGACGAAATTATCCGCTTCGCGCCGGATTTCCGCGTGTTTGCGCGAAACCATGACGGCGTCGGCTTCCATGACGATGTCGCAGTTCGGGTCGCGCCCGAGCCAGACGCTGTTTTTGGTAATCTTAAACGGCATCGACGCCGAATGAGCGCCGACAAAGTCGAGCTGCGCGGTCGTGACGGATTCGCTCGCTCGCGGAAAATTGCTTTGAGCGCCGACCGGCGGCGCGACGACAGGCGTCGGGTAACTTGGCGGCGACGCGGCATCGCTCTCAAGCCGAAGGACGCGCAAAACCGGCCCGCCCGAGCCGAATTGAATCGAGCTTCCCATCGCAACGGGTGTCGGCTGAGTGATTTTTTGACCGTTGACAGAGGTTCCGAAACTCGATTTCAAATCCTGCAAAATCCATTGCCCGTTCTCTCGTCGAATCTCGGCGTGACGGCGCGAAACCATCGGATATTTACTGCTTTCAAAAGCAATCTGACATTCGTTTGCGTCGCGCCCGATGCGCACTACCGCTTCGCTAAATGATTTTTCAGGTGCCTGGTGACCGCCCGCAAGAACTTCCGCTAAAATTATTTTCATTTGTTTGAAGTTTGGTTGAAATCCGAAGTTAGCCGTGCAAAATCAATAAAATTTGCCCGCTTCGGTTTCAGTCGGATTTTGATTTTGATATCGAGTAAAACCAGATTTCGCATAATTTTAACTTAAACGGGCCAAAAATGGAAAACAAAAAGCGGGAAATGGAAAATTAAGAAATTTCTTAATTTTCCATTTCCCGCTTTTTGTTTTTAATCGTCTTAGTTATCCGTCGACGGCTCGAACGTTTCGAGAATCTGCGCCAAATCGTCGTTAACGGCGACCTGGTCGACGTTTGAAACGTCGGGCGCGAGCGATGTCGCTAAGAGCGTGATGACAAAACCGCTTTTCATTCTCGGACGCTGAACCGGAATCCAGAAGCGTCTGCCCCAGACCAGCATTTTTTCGCCCGTTTCGGCTTTGGTGATGCCGCCCTGAAATTTTACTTCGAAAACTTTCCAGCGCCCGTTTTGAATCGTCGTTTCGCTTTCGGAAATAAAATCGTAGTGTTCGAGAATGCTCGCCAAATCCTTGTCCGATTTTTGTCTCAGCGCCGGAAAGAGCGCGCGGTCGGCGTTAAAAGTTCCCTTGCTGACATAGCGCGTGATGACGGCCTTTTTTATCGTCTGGCCGTCGGGCGAGTTTTTTGAAACGTCCAGAAAATTTGTCTGGTTGTCGAATTTATCCCAATCCTTCGGGTAATAAATCGAGAAGCCGAGAAAATTCTTGGCCAAGTCTCCCTGCAGATTTTGTTTCGAATTTTCAAAATACGTCCAGTTCGGCGGCGCGTCAACTTTGCGCGGCGGCGGCGGAATTTCGATTTCCTCCGTCGATTTCGGCATAAGATTCTGCGGCGGAACAATTTCCAGATTTGCCGGAGCGTCCGGATTTTGATTTGTCGCCGACGGCTGGTTAAATTCGGGCGCGACCGGCCGATTCAGAAAATAATACCAGACGCCGAGAAAAACAATCAGCCCGAGTGTAAATATCGAAAACAAAAGCCAGTTCGGGCCGGACGCTTTAACCGGCTCGGGCGAGCGTTTTTCCCAGGGCAATTCCTGGGGCGCTTTGACAGTTTCGATTTCCGGAAGTTTTTCCTTTTCTAAAAGCGGGGCTTCAGCGCCGGTTTCAATGGCATTGTCTTCGGAAATTAAATCGGGTTTTTCCAGTTCGACTTCCGGCTCGGGTTCAATTTTCAAATCGACATCGGATTCTTCCAAATCAAAATTTGGCTCTTCCAATTCAAAATTCGAAACGAGCGCCGCGGGCTCGGGAATCTCTTCTTTTGCTTCCGGCTCGGCTTTTATTTCCGGCTCGGCGGGCAAAATCTCGATTTTTTCTTCTTTTACGATTTCCTGCGGCAGTTTTTCCCAGGGCGAAGCGGCGGTTAAAGCGTTGAAAATCGCGTCGCCGAAATCGCGCGCTTTCGGGTATCGGTCGGAAGCGTTATACGAGAGAGCCTTTTCCAGAATATCGTCAAGCAGAGGCGGGACGTCGAGCCGGAAATTTGTCGGCAGAAGCATCAAACCGTTGCGCTGCGCTTTGAGCAGAGCGTTCGCGGACGGAGCGTTAAACGGCAGCCGGTTGGTCAGCATCTGATAGGCAATGACGGCGAGCGAATAAATATCGCTGGCGTAATTGGACAGTCTGCCTTCGATTTGTTCGGGCGATTTATACGGCAGATTTTCCGCAGTGAATTTATCGTACAAGACGCCGAAATTTGTTAATTTGACGACTTCCGTCCCGTTTTCGCTGACGGTCAGAAAAATATTTTCGGGTTTCAGATTGCGATGCAGAATTCCGTTTTGATGCGCTTCGCTCAAGGCGTATGAAGCCTGGCGGATGATGCGCGCGGCGCGCAGACCGTTAAACTGTCCCGTCCGCGTGAGCATGTCTCTGACCGTTTTTCCTTGCAGATATTCGGAAACGATAAACGGTTTGCCTTCGGGAAGCTCGCCCGAATCCATTACTTTGGCGACGTTCGGGTGATTGATGTGCGAAAGCGAAACTCTTTCCTCGGCAAAAATCTTGTTCGAGAAATTGTCTTCCGCGTCTTCGTCCATAAACACGCGGACAAACGCTTTTTTATTCGGAACGATTTTGTCTTCCGCTAAGTAAGAGATGCTGGCTTCGTCTTCGCCGAGCATTTCGACGATGTAATAACGTCCCTTGACGATTTGTCCGAGCAGAATTTTCGGCTGTTCCCACGTCAACGCGAGCCTGCCCGTCGGATTCGCTTTTCTATCGCCGACCGAAGCCGTGCCCGAAGGAATCTCGCTCGGCTTGACGATGCGCGCCAGAGGCTTGCCCGAGGGAATTTCTTCCGTCTTTGTTTCGACAGTCGATACGTTTTTGCCGACGGGCTGTTTTTCGACGGCGGGTTCGGGCTTGAAAGCTTCTATTTCCGGCTCGCTTTTGAAAGACTCCGTAATTTTCGGCCGGACGAATTCCGGCGGTTCGTTTTGCTCAAATTGAACAAATCTCGGAGCCGCAGACGTATTTTCGTTTCTTTCCGCGTTCGGAGTGTTTCTGCCGAGAAGCGTGGAGAAAACCCCGCCGGTCTGCCTTGCGGCCTTGCCCGGCGAAGGCGCGATAAGAAGCCGCGTGCCGTCATTTTTGCAAAATCTCTGACTTCCCGTTTCGTAGGTGTGCTGGCACTTCGGACAATAAAGCATAGTTATTTTTACTGCTGAAAAAGTCATCAAATATGAAAACCTCTGGTTGCGGAAATTAAGCGAGTTCGTCGCTTTTGTTAGGTAATACGCTTAATCAAGCGAGGTTTTCAATAAATAAAACTTCGATGGGCGAAAAATGAATTTCCAAATATTGTATCGAAGTTCGGATTGGCCGGATTTAAGTTTAGCTTTGGCTTATCAAAACTTAAATTTGCCGTATTTAAGTTCATATTTGTCGGATATGAATTCATATTTGGCTTATCAATGTTTAAATAGAGCAAATTCGTATTCATATTTGCCTTATTTAAATTCACATTCGGCAGATTTAAGTTCAAATCCGCCTTATTCGAATACGAATCCGGCGAAATCAAATTCATTTTTGCCGAATCGAAGCATTGATTTCACTTTTCACTTATTTAGTCGCCGCCCTGCGCTCTGGATAATTTGTCGGCGAGAGCCGTTTTTTGCGCGTCGAGCGCGGCGGCCTGCTGGTAAACGCGAACGGCGTCCCGTTTTTTGCCGACGCGCATCCAGGCGTCGCCGATTGTTTCAAATTCCTGCGCGAGAAGTTTTTTCTCGCTCGGCGAGACGACCTGCAATGCTTTGAAAAGATTTTTCTCCGCTTCGGCGAGGTCGCCCTGACGCGTGTAAAGCGAGCCTAAAAGCACGTAGCCGATAAAATTATTGGGGCTCACTTCGAGACTTTTTTTCAAAACTTTCTGCGCTTCGTCATAGCTGGCGCGCGTCGTCAAAGCACGTCCGAGCAGAAAAAGCGCGGTCGGATTTTTCGGGTCTTGACGGAGCGCGCCGCGCAAAAGCTGCTCCGAATCGGTGTAGCGCTGCTGCGACTGCATCACTTCGGCGACCAGAATCATCGTCGGCACATCGGTCGAAAGCTGAATCGCTTTGCCGTAGGCTTCGGTCGATTGATTTATCAGGCTTTTCTTTCGCAGAAGTCTTCCGAGATGAGCATACGCCAGAGCCGAAGCGGGGTCAATCTGAATCGCCTTTCGATAAGCGTTTTCGGTTTCCTGCGTGACAAGGCCGCGCGATTCGAGCGCGACGCCGAGCTGGTCATAAGCGTATGGATTTTGCGAATCGAGCTGGATTGCGCGCCGCACGAGCTTTTCGGCTTCGGTATAGCGGTCGAGCAAATCCGAGCCGAAAATCGGCTGAACCAGAACGTAGCTGAGCGCGATGTAGGCGTAAGGACTGGCCGGCTCAATCCGAATCGCTTCGCGGTAGGATTTTTCGGCTTCGTCCCATCGCTGCTGGTCGCTGTAGAGATTTCCGAGACCGTAGATGGCGCGCGAATCGTCAGACCTGATGCTTTGCGCGCGGCGATAGGCGCTTTCGGCCCGCGCGTAATTTCGCTCGTCGCGCGCGACGTTTCCTTCGTCAATCGCGTCTTCAAATCTCTCGTCGTAAACTTCGGCTTCGGGTTTTGTAATCGAAACGCTGGTCGGCGCGTCCGTCTGTCTGGTCGTTTGCTGCCTGTTTTTTGAAACAGTTTGTTTTTTTACCGGAACGCTTGTCTTTTTTGTCGAAGCAATCGTGGTTTTCTTGACCGTGCTCGCGGAAGTTTTCGGTTTTACAGCCGTCGTTTTTTTAGCGGGCGTCATTATCGTCGTTGTCGGTTTAGACTTTTTCGGCGAGCCTAAAAGTCCGCCGCTGTTTCCCAAATCCTGCCCGGCGGCAAAACCGAACGAGAAAAGGACAAAAGCAAACGACAAACAAATCTTAGAAATCTTTGGCACTCTTAACATACAAACCTCAAAAAATTTTAATCGGAGCGAATTAGCCGAAAGCCGACCCGGTTGTCTCTCGCGCCGGACGGAACGGGCAGGCGATAAGTCGAAGTTTCGCTCGTTTTGCCCTTCTGGTCTCGATACGCCGAACCGCCGCGCACGATATGGTAGTTTTCTCCCGGCTTTAGCTTCAGCTCGCCCGAGTTTCCCGGATAGGACTTGGCATCGCTGCTCGTCCATTCCCAGACGTTCCCGATTAAATCCTGAACTTTCCATTGATTTTCGCCGCATTGTTTCGAGCCGACCGGTTCGACCTGCGCCGTCGTTTTACCGACGACCGCGCATTCTTCCTTGTATTCGTCGCCCCACGGGTAAAGCGTCGCTCTGACTCCGTTGCGCGCCGCGTATTCCCACTCTTCCTCGGTCGGAAGCCGGTAAGTTACGCCGTCGCGATTTGAACGCCAATTGGCAAAAGCCTTGATGTCTTCGACGTTGACGTATCGAACCGGAAGTTTTTCTTTTCCGGCGAGCGGCTTGCCGTTTTCCCAGTCCGAAGGAATTTCCTGATATTTGCTTTCCTGTATAAAGCTGTAATATTCGGCGTTGGTCACTTCCGTTTTATCCATCCAGAAGCCTTTGACTTCGACTTCGTGCTCGGGTTTTTCAAATACGTCGCCGTCGCTGCGTCCCATCGTAAAATTTCCTCCGGGAATTTCCACCATCTCGGCTTTAACGGGCGGAACGGGCGTTTCCTGCGGCGTCACCGTCGGCGTCGGGCTTTTCACATTCGGCGGCGGGCCAGTGTGACCGCTGCCGAACAGGCCGAGCATAAATGCGCCGCCGACTCCAATTGCAGTAAGTAACAATAAGCCCGAAATTCCAATAACGACGATAAAGAGCGGCGAAAAAGCGCTCTTTTTTTTCTGTGTCCCGGACTCGACATTCTGCTGTACGGTTTGCTGAATCGGCGGAATGGTCGGCTGCGGCAAACTGTGCGGCGTGTTTTGCGCAAAGCTTTCCGAAGGCAGGCTGACGAGCGGAATCGTCGCCACCGGCTTCGGAATCGCTTCGATGTTTTTTTCCAGATTGGCAATCACCTGCACAGGACTTCCGTCGCAGGTCAAGGTTTGCGCCCAGTCATTGTAGCCGGCGTGTTTGATGCGCAGAAGATAATTTCCGCTTCGGATGCCGTCGAGCAGCAGCCAGCCGTCCGGACGGCTTTGACCGACGGCCGTGCTGTCTATAAAAACGTCGGACTGCGCGGGATTGGTTAAAATTCTCAAAGACGAAACGGGCAAAGACGGCGGCGGTTGCGGTGGCAGCGATTGTGACGAAACGCCGACGGCTTCTCTCAGCTCGCCAATCATCTGCTCGACCGACTGCGTCCGGCGGTCAGGGTCTTTTTCGAGCGTATGGCGAACGGCCGCTTCAATCTGCGGCGAGATTTGAACGCCGAACTGGCCGAACGGCGGCGGCTCGTCCGACAGATGTTTTTTCATAATCGCCGGAATCGAATTTCCCTTAAACGGCACGTCGCCCGCGAGCATCTGGAAAAGCATGACGCCGAGCGAATAGACGTCCGAGCGCGCGTCCGGTTCTTCGTCCGACCATTGTTCGGGCGCCATATAATAAGGCGAACCCATCAGCCCGGTCGTCTGCGCCTGGATAAACGAGCCGAGCAGCTCGCCTGATTTTATTTTCGCCAGACCGAAATCGAGAATTTTGACGGCTTCCGAGAGATTATTTCTGCCCTTGATAATCATCACGTTTAAGGGCTTCAAATCGCGGTGAACGATTCCCTGGTGGTGCGCCGCGCCGACGCCCGCGCCGATGGCCGACATCAGTTCCAGAGCTTTGCCGGGCAAAAGACGTTTTTCGCGCGCCAGCAAATCGTGGAGAGATTCGCCTTCGACGTATTCCATCACGAGAAACGGCATCATGCCCTGCGCCACGCCGTAATCCGAAACCGAAACGACGTTTTGATGCCGAATCGCGGCGGCGGCGAGCGCTTCCTGCCGGAAACGCGTGACGAGCTGCGGGTCGTTGCCGACCAAATCGGGCAAAATAACTTTTATCGCGTGCAGAGTTTTCAGATAAGCGTGTCTCGCTTTGTAAACGACGCCCATTCCGCCCTGCCCGATACGACATTCGAGATGATATTTTCCTTCCAGAACGGGCTCGCCGCTGATGGTGTGCATCGTCGGCATACCGTCTTTCGGGCATGTGTTAAGGTCGTCGGTGTAGCAATTTTTACAAAGTTGGCACTCTCTCATTTAGATTTTCTTATTGTTGGCAAAAAATCCCGTAAGTTTTCTTTTTTATTTTTGAATATAAACAGAAAGGCGTCTTTTTTAGCGCCCTTTAATTTTAGATGCTTTACAAACGGCAAGCAAGGAAAAAACGGAAAAGCGCGAATTAGTTCGATAAAACCAAGCCGCGCTTTTTGTGTTTCTTTATAATTTAATTTTAATAAGCAGAAACCGTCATCGTATATCGGGTCGAGCGTCTGCCGTTGTTTCGAATCGTGATGTAGTGGTCGCCGTTGGCGTCCGTTTCCGTTTCGAAATAACCGTATTCTTCGTTAAATGCGCCGTGAACGTCGCTGACTTTGATGCTGATTTCATCATTGCCCCCGGAAACATTGACCGTAAAGGTCTGACCTTCGCTGAGCCGAATCACGTAGCCGCGCGAACCGCCCGCCGCAAGCGTGCCGCTCAACGTCGTCGATGTTGCTCCGCGTGCAAATCGAATTCTCGACTGCGCCATCAAAGTCGTTGATAATGTAGTTAAAATCAAAGCCGCCGCTAAAAGTTTTATCCCGAAAAGTTTTTTCATTTTTTTTCTCCTATATTTTACGAACTTATGTTCTCCGTGAAAGACGCATCGAAAAAATGTTTTTTGCATTTTTCGAGTTAAAAATAAACGCGAATCGATAAAAAATCAATTCGCGTTTGCAGTTTTCTCGTTTTAACCCTTAACGACGACGTTCACAAGGCGATTCGGAACGACGATTACCTTAACGATTTGCTTACCGTCGGTATGCTCTTTTATTTTTGCGTCAGAGAGCGCGAGAGCCTCCAATTCTTTTTGCGCCGTTTCGGGCGCAACCAGGATTCTCGAGCGCAGCTTGCCGTTGACCTGAATCGGAATCTCGATTTCGTCGGCTTTCGCCAGATTTTCCACAACCGTCGGAAAACGCGCGCCGGAAGCGAGAATTCCTTTATCGCTCCCGCTCAAAACTTCCCACAACTCTTCCGCGATGTGCGGCGCATACGGTGCGAGCATCAAAATCAAATTCCTGACAGCTTCGGTAACGGCGAACAATTCTTCTCCGCTCGCCGCTTCGGGCTCGATTTTGAAATCGCCGAGCGCGTTCGACAATTCCATCAAAGCCGCGACCGGCGTGTTGAATTGATAGCTCTCGAAATTATCCGTGATGCGCTTGATGCTTTGATGCGTTTTCTGCCGTAGTTTTCGCGCCTGCCCAGTTGTTTCAATCGTCGATGTATCCGATTCTTCCAACAACGTCACGACATTCGGCCACACGCCGCTTATCGCTTCGCGCCAGCGATAAACAAAGCGATAGACGCGCTGCAAAAAGCGAACGGCGCCGTCGATTCCCGTTTCCTGCCAGACGAGCTCGTTTTCGGCCGGCGCGGCAAACAAAGCGAAAATTCTGACTGCGTCAGCGCCGTAAATCAAAACCATATCGTCGGGGTCGACGCCGTTATATTTTGATTTCGACATCTTTTCGACCGCGACTTTTACCGGCGAATCGTCGCTCGCTAAAGCCGCGCTCAAGATTTTTCCGCGCTCGTCGCGCTCGATGTTTACTTCGTCGGGCGGAATGTAGCTCGCCTTTTCTTCCGAGTAGTAAGATTCGCCGACGACCATTCCCTGCGTCAGCAAATTCCTGACCGGCTCGTCAAAATTGACCAATCCCATATCGCGCATCGCTCTTGTCCAGAAACGCGTGTAGAGCAGATGCATGACGGCGTGGTCAACGCCGCCGATATACTGCTCGACGGGCAGCCAATACGCGACAACTTCAGGATTAAACGGCATATCTTCATTATGAGGGTCGGCGTATCGGAAATAATACCAGCTTGAATCGACAAACGTGTCCATTGTGTCGGTCTCGCGCCGCGCAGGCGCGCCGCATTTCGGGCAAAAGGTATTCACGAATTCGGGAACTTTTGCCAGCGGCGACTCACCGACGCCCGTAAAAGGCGCGCTTTCCGGCAGACGAACGGGCAAATCCGCGATAGCAACCGGAACCGTTCCGCAATGCTCGCAATAGATAATCGGAATCGGCGCACCCCAGAAACGCTGGCGCGAAATTCCCCAATCGCGCAGGCGAAAGTTAACGGTCGCTTTGCCGAAATTATTCTTCGCGGCGTATTCGGCCATCTCTCTTTTAGCATCTTCGCTCGTTTTGCCCGTCCATTCGCCCGAATTCATCAAAATTCCATATTCGGTAAAGGCTTCGGACGGATTATTGGTCGTTTCTAAACCTTTAGAAGTCTTATCGAAGACGTTAGATGACTTATCGAAGATGTTCGAAGTCTTATCTAACGTCTTCGAAGTCTCATCTAAGACGTTCGAAGCCTTATCGAAGACGTTAGAAGTCTTATCTAAAGCGATAGAAGTCTCATCTTTTTCTTTAAAAGCCGCATCTTTTGCTGAAATAACCTGCTTTATCGACAAATTAAACTTTTTGGCAAACTCGAAATCGCGCTCGTCGTGCGCCGGAACGCTCATTACCGCGCCCGTGCCGTATTCTATCATCACGTAATTGCCGACCCAGACGGGCAGTTCCTCGCCCGAAAACGGATTCGTCGCCTTTAAGCCGGTGTCAACGCCGTCTTTTTCGACTTCCTCGCCGTAGTCGGTTGGTTTTGCCAGCTCAATTTTGATTTCCTCGATTTTCGCTTTGACTTCATCTGAGAAATTATCGAAATTGCTCTCGATAATCGGGTGATATGCCGAGACGAGAATCGCGTTCGCGCCGTAAATCGTGTCGATGCGCGTCGTGAAAATGCGAATTTTGTCGGCCGCGGCTTTGTCAGAACCATCTGCGGCAGTGGATGTTTCAGCGTTTGAATTTTCCGTTGAATGAGTTTCACCCGAAACCCGCTCAATGCCGTTGGCGGCTCTGACCTCGAACTCGACAAAAGCGCCTTCGCTCCGGCCAATCCAGTTTTTCTGCATCGTCAAGACACGCTCGGCCCAGCCCGCTTCGATTTCCGTCATCCCGCCCAAAAGTTCTTCGGCATAAGCGGTAATGCGCAGAAACCACTGCGCCAAATCTTTCTTTTCGACCGGACTTCCGCAGCGCCAGCAGACACCGCCCGACGCCTGCTCGTTTGAGAGCGTCGTCTGGTCGCGCGGGCACCAGTTGACCTTCGTCATTTTTTTATAAGCAAGGCCCATCTCATACATTTTCAGAAAAAACCACTGGTCGAATTTGTAATATTCGGGCCGGTGCGCCGCAATCTCGCGCCGCCAGTCGTAGCTGACGCCGAGACGCTGCAGCTGTTCGCGCATCTGGTTGATATTGTCTTCCGTCCATTCGCGCGGGTTGACGCCTTTTTTGATGGCGGCCTGCTCGGCCGGCTGACCGAACGAATCCCAGCCAATCGGGTGCAGAACATTAAACCCTTGCAGGCGCTTGTACCACGCCAGCGCGTCGCCGATTGAATAATTGCGGACGTGTCCCATGTGCAGCCGCCCGGAAGGATACGGCAGCATCTCCAGACAATAAAATTTCGGGCGCGCCGCATCGACTTCCGCTTCGAACGCGCCGCTTTCCGCCCAACGCTTCTGCCATTTCTGTTCTATCTTTTGTGCAAAATATTTCTCATCCATAACTTTTTATAACAACAAATAAAAGCCCAAGTTTAGCGAATAAAGACAAATCTATCCACTAACCACCCGTAATTCGTAAATTGTAATTTGTAATTGATTAAAGGCTTCGCCACGCGCCGAAAAATTCGAGCGGGTGGCTATCTAAGGAGGAGTTTGGTTAAATTCCGTTGCGAAATCATAGGTGCATCTTACTAAAAATAATTTGCGATGTCCAATATTATTAAAATCAAACTTTACTGCGAAAAAAATCTTGTGTTATTCTGATAAAACCTTTATGGGTTAAGGAGTTTTCCAAAGTATTTTAAGTTTAATGATGAGAAAAATTTTATCGCAGACAGTCTCGACTTGAAATAAATTCGCGGTTTGACTGTCTGCCCGACAAAGGGAGGCAAGGAGATGGTCAAACGAACAGAAAAAATAGTCGCCAGCGAAATTAACAAACTAAACGAAAACGAAGCTACCGCCGTCAGAGAATACATTTCCCAACTTCTTTCCAAACGAATCTCAAAATCCAGAGACAATCCTTCAAGCGATGATTTAATCGTTTCGCTTTCCGACGCGTATGAAAACAAACGCGCGCGTCAGGTCGTCGAATGGGAAAAGCTCGGCCGGCAGAATCTAAATCAAAATCAGCAGCGAGCGGCTTAAATGACACTTTCACCGCAGATAATGGCAGACAAACGTAGATTGAAAATAAAAAAATCTGCGTTTGTCCGCCATT
Source organism: Pyrinomonadaceae bacterium (assembly GCA_036403235.1). GTDB lineage: Bacteria > Acidobacteriota > Blastocatellia > Pyrinomonadales > Pyrinomonadaceae > JBGTFE01. The sequence goes on from DASWRI010000084.1 coordinate 56,167, forward strand.
ATCTGCGGTTAATTTCTCTCGGCGCGCTCTGCCTGCTCTGCAATTTTAATTCTTTCGCGCAAAACCTCGACTCTTTAGCCGACGCCGTCCGTTCGGGAACGGAGGAAGTAAAACGTGACGCGCTTTTGCAAATCAGGAATTTGAAATCGGCTGACGCTTCGCGTCTCGCCGTTCCCGCTCTCGGCGACAATTCGGAAATCGTCCGCGCGACCGCCGCGTTTTCCGTCATTTTTCTGCCCAAAGAGGAAGCCGCGCAAATTCTTTTGCCGCTTTTGCAGGACAAATCCGCGCTCGTCCGTCGCGAAACGGCGTATGCGCTCGGCAAAGTCGCGGATAAAGCGTCAACAAACGCGCTTTTACAGATTTTGCAGAAAGACAAGATTCCGGAAGTCAGAAACGCTTCAATCGTCGCGCTCGGCGAAACGGGAGACGCGAGCGCCGTCGATGCGCTGACGCAGATTTTGCGGCAGAAGCCAAGTGAGGATGCAGAATTTTCGCGACGCGCGGCGGCGCGCTCAATCGGTCAAATCGCGCAGATTATTCAAACAAGCGAAGCGGAAGTTGTCACGCCCGCCGGTTTTTCTTCCGCGCAAAACGAAATCACCAAACTAAAGCGAATAAATTTAACCGAAACATTTCCCGTTTTTCGCGCCGCCGTCGCCGCTTTGATTCAAGCTTTGCAAAACCGGAAAGAATCTCCGGACGCGAAACGCGAAGCCGCATTCGCGCTCGGCGCAATCGGCGACAAAGCGGCAATTCCCGTTTTGCGGGCAAGCTCGAATAACGCGGATTATTATCTCGCCGAAATCAGCCGACAGGCTTTGTCGAAAATTCAAAATCGATAAGAATTATCTCAAATCGCTGATTGAAAGAGATAAGTTATTTTGATTGGTGGCGTAGGCCAGGGCGATTTCCTTTCTGACTTTGCCTTCGCGAATAAATTTTTCCAGCACGCCGTCAAAAGTCTGCATTCCTTCGAGCTCGCCGTCGTTCATCGCGTCGGTTATCGAGCGGCCTTCCTTTTCGCCTTTTTCGATATATTCGCGCGTTCGCGAATTTGACACCAGAATTTCGATGGCGGCAATTCGCCCGCCGCCTTCTTTCGGCATCAAACGCTGCGAAATAATACGCCGGAAAGACTGCGAAAGACGCGTTCGAATGGCCGATTCTTCGACTTTCGGAAAAACGCCGATAATGCGGTCGATTGTTTTTGCGGCATCGACCGTGTGCAGCGTCGACAAAACAAGATGCCCCGTTTCGGCGGCTTCCATCGCGACTTCGATGGTTTCGCGGTCGCGCATTTCGCCGACCAGAATCACTTTCGGCGCCTGGCGCAGAGCCGCGCGCAGAGCGAGCGCAAAATCTGGCGTATCCGAATGCAGCTCGCGCTGGTGAACCGTGCCGAGCTTGTGCTCGTGGATAAATTCAATCGGGTCTTCGATGGTCACGATATGATATTTTTTGGTCGAATTGATTAAATCGATAATCGCCGCCAGAGTCGTCGATTTGCCCGAACCGGTCGGCCCTGTGACGAGCACCAGACCGTTTTTCAGCTCCGCCGCATTCATCACGGCCGGCGGCAGATTTAATTCTCTCCAATCGGGCGGAGCGGTCGGAATGACGCGCATCACAATCGCGTATGTGCCGCGCTGGCGAAAGATATTGACGCGAAAACGGCAGAGACCGCTGACGCTGTAAGAAATATCGGCCGAGCCTTTTTTCTCGAGCGTTTCCAATCCCTGCTCGTTATTATGCAGCATCAAATCGGCCATCGCTCTAATTTGCGGCGGCGTCAGCCGTTCGAGTCCCGGGAGGGAAACGCCCTGCAAATCGCCGGTCAGCTCGACCTGCGGCGGGCGACCGGGCGAAAATATCAAATCGCTTATTTTCGGGTCAACCGCAAGCATGCGGTGCAGCACATTGTGAAATGCCTGAATATTCTGCGAAACGGCCGGATTTGGGTTGACTGTCGTTTTAACGGAAGTATTTAAAGGGACGCTCGGCGTAGGATTTACGGAATCGTTCATTTTATTTATACGAAATTAATTTTGATAAAATTTAGGAGCTGAAGAGAGGCTGGCTTGGCCGCTAAAAACCAGCGACAATTAGATAATACTATTTTTTTGTTCGTTTGAGCAACATTGTTGATAATGTTTTAGCTTTGCGCTGATCCTCCGGTATTTTTTCTAAAAAAAGCTTTTGTCTTTATCTCAAAATTTGCTTTAATAAAAGTATGCAGGCCACACTTTCTCAAAAATCAGGCGAAGCCGGATTACTGGAGTTTTACGACGCCGTTCGCGCTTACACCAAACAGCTTTGCGAGCCTCTGGAAATCGAAGATTATATCCCGCAGCCGAGTGTCGACGTCAGCCCCGCAAAATGGAACGTCGCGCACACGACATGGTTTTTTGAAGAGATGATTCTCAAAAAATACGCGTCCGATTACCAAGTTTTCGACGAAAATTTCGGTTTTCTTTTTAACAGTTATTACAACTCAATCGGCGACCGCACGCGCCGCGACAATCGCGGCGATTTGTCGCGCCCGACGGTGCGCGAAGTTTTCGCATACCGCACGCACGTCGATGAAAAAATGCGCGCGCTTTTGCAGCGAAATTTACCGCCCGAAGCGCGCGAGCTCGTAATTTTGGGCTTAAACCACGAACAGCAGCACCAAGAGCTTTTTCTGACGGATTTGCAGTACACTTTCAGTCTTAACCCGCTATCGCCCGTTTACAAAGAAAATTTTGCTTTAGAAGAAAGCGGTGAATCCGAAACCGGAGAGTTTGTCGAAATCAAAGGCGGAAACTACGAAATTGGCTTCGCGGGCGACGAATTTTGTTTTGATAACGAGCTGGCGCGCCACACGACGTTGCTGAACGATTTTTCGATTCGAAAAACAAGCGTTTCAAACGGCGAATTTCTGGAATTTATCGACGACGGCGGCTACCGCGATTTTCGTCTCTGGCACTCGGAAGGCTGGGACTGGGTGAATGTTAACGAGATAAAAAGCCCGCTTTACTGGCGCGAATCAGGCGGCGAGTGGTTTCAATATACGCTCGCGGGCCTCAGAAAAATAAGGCCGGAAAATGCGGTCTGTCACGTTTCTTTTTACGAAGCGGCGGCGTTTGCCGAATGGAAAGGCGCGCGGCTTCCGACCGAGTTTGAATGGGAGGCGGCCTCCGGCGAATTCGACTGGGGCACGCGCTGGGAATGGACAAACTCGGCGTATCTTCCCTATCCGAATTTCAGAAAAGCGGCGGGCGCGGTCGGCGAATACAACGGGAAATTTATGATAAATCAGATGGTTTTGCGCGGTTCGTCAGTGGCGACGCCGCCCGGCCACAGCCGCAAAACTTATCGAAATTTTTTTCACCCGCATCTGCGCTGGCAGTTTACGGGAATCCGTTTGGCTAAGTAAGAAATTAACCACGAATTACCCGGATTACACGAATAAAAGAAAGAAATAATTTGTGTAATTTGTGGCTAAAAAAAATAAAATGCAAAGCGCGACCAAGCAAAATACTTTCGCCGAAGACGTTTCCAAAGGTTTGTCTTCCGCACCGAAATTTCTCTCGTCAAAATATTTTTACGACGACGAAGGCTCAAGGCTGTTTCAGGAAATTATGAAGCTGCCCGAATATTATTTGACGCGCGCCGAATTCGAGATTTTTTCGACCCGGGCGAAAGAAATCTTCGCATCTTTCAAAAACGGAAACACCGAGTTTGACGTTATCGAGCTCGGCGCGGGCGATGGCACGAAAACCGCCGTGCTGATTGATTATTTTCTCAGGCAAAACGTCGATTTTTCATATTCTCCGATTGATATTTCGCGCGAAGCGATTGATTTTTTAACCGCCAAATTTCGGGCGGAGTTTCCGCGTCTTTCGATGAATGCGAAAACGGGCGATTATTTTCGCATTCTCGAAACTCTGCGAGATGAATCGACGCGCCGCAAGATTTTGCTTTTTCTGGGCTCGAATATCGGAAACTTCAGCCGCGAGCAGGCGCTCGATTTTTTCCGTCATCTGCGCGGCGTGATGAACGGGGACGATTTGCTTTTTATCGGCTTCGATTTGCAAAAAGACCCGCGCGTGATTCTGCGTGCTTACGACGACGCGCGGGGCGTAACTGCTCAATTTAATTTGAATCTTCTGCGAAGAATCAACCGCGAACTCGGCGCGAATTTCGATTTGGAAAAGTTTTCGCATTACGCCGTTTATCGTCCTACGGAATGCGCCGCGCGCTCGTTTCTAATCAGCCGCGAAGCGCAGTCGGTTTATGTCGAAGCGCTGAATCAAACTTTTCAGTTCAAAGCGTGGGAGCCGATTTTTATGGAAATCTCGCAGAAGTACAATCTCGAAATGATTGAAGACCTGGCGCGCGAAACCGGATTCGAAGTCAAAGAAAACTTTTTCGACAGCAATTTTTATTTTGTCGATTCGCTCTGGAAAATTTTATAGAACGCAAATTTTTGATGAAAGCGTTTGCCCGCCAAGGCGCACAAAAAACACGAAAATATTTTCTTTCTTTTCGCATCGTTTTGCGTTTATTCGCGGGCAGTTTCTTTTCCAAATCGCGCTCGACCCCGGTATTCTATTTTCCGCCGATGAATTTCACGATTTTACATTTCGATTCAATCGATTCTACCAACACCGAAGCGTTAAATCAGGCAAAGCGCGGTGCGGCTGAAGGTTTGTGCGTGACGGCGAATCAGCAAACCGCTGGGCGCGGCCGGCACGGACGAACGTGGATTTCGCCGAAGGACGCCGGACTTTATTTCAGCATCGTTTTGCGCCCGCGCATCGAGACGCGCTTGCTGCCGCTTTTGACCTTGATGAGCGCCGTCGCGGTTCACGACGCACTCGAAGAGCTTTTTAAAATCGAGTGCGACATCAAATGGGCGAACGACATTCACGTTCGAGATAAAAAAATTTGCGGGATTTTGGCGGAAACCGGCGAAACGTCGAAGGGTCTGGCGGTAATCGTCGGCGTCGGGATTAATCTGAAATCCTTGAATTTCCCGCCGGAACTCGAAGAAATCGCGACGTCAATCGAAGCGGAAACGGGAAAATTCCCTGACGCGAAAATTTTGCTGCAAACTATGACGCGCCGTTTGTCGGAATATTATGATTTGCTGCAAAGCGAGGGCGGCGCTGAAAAGATTCGCGCTGCATGGGCGCGAAAATCTTCGTATTTCGCAGGAAAAAGCGTCAAAGTCTCGCTGGCGAACAAAACGATTTACGGCACGACGCGCGGCATCGAAGACAACGGCGCGCTGCGCGTCGAAACCGCCGACGGCGCGATTAAAATAATTCACGCGGGCGACGTAGAAAGAGTAAGGGCGGTGAGAAACGAAAAGTGAAAAGTGAAAAATTTAAGAACTTTCTTTCGTTTTTCACTTTTCACTTTTCACTTTTCACTGTATTTTTTGCCACTGGTTCGGCATTATGTGATGACTTCCCCAGTTAAAGCCGGCGTTTGTGCGGGCGTCGTGGGAAGAGACGCGAATGGCCAGAAGCGCGCCGTAACCGTCGCCGGGTTTCGAGTCAATCCACCAGCCGGCGCTCGCGTCCCAGACCTTTATTTCGCGGTCGCGCACCAGAATCGCGCAGCCTTCGTGATAAATCAAATCGTTGTCAATCCAGCGGAGCTGCGAATCGCCGTTTTCGCTCCAGCTGCAAGACCATTGGCTGGTCGCAACTTCGGAAAATCTCTGAATCAGCTGCACGCGAAAGCTTTTGACGACGCGCGTGGTAAAAACTTCGTGCGCGAGAGCGGCCAGCGCGCCGCAATCGAGCGTGTTTTTACGCACGGCTTCGCACCAGAAAATCGGGAACGACGACGCGCCCCAGTTAAATTTCTGCCGCAGCCAGCGCGGGCCGGTAAAAACATTTCCGCCGTTGAGCTCGGAAAAATCCGTCGCCATTACCCACTCGCGCGCCATTTCGCAGCACAATTCGCCGTGATGCGAGATTTGCGACGGATGCCAGTCTTTCCATTTGTCGAAAACTTCGACGGTTTTCAATAAACCGCTTCCGTTTGTTTCAATTACACTTGTGTCTTTTATTTTACTAACCGCGTCCAAAAACATAACTCATACTCCTATCGTAAGCTCCGGCGTCGCAGAAGACGAGAATGTCGCCGACCTGCGCCGTTTCGGGCAATTCCACATTCGAGGCAACAATGTCGTGCTCCATACACAGCCGGCCGAGCAGCTGCGTTTTGCCCCGGTTTAGAGATTTCCAATCTCCGCCCGCCGTATCTTTGCACAAAATCCGGTGCGGGTAGAAAAAATACATCGGTAATTCGGCAATCGAGCCGTCGACGACGACTTCCTTAGCCTCGCCGAAAGCGTTTCTGATTTCCAGAATCTGCATCGCGACCGCCATCGAAGGCTGTGCCAGCGCTTTGCCCGGCTCGGAAAAGATTTGTTTGACGTTCGGCAGAAATTCGGGAATCATCTCGATTGCTTTTCTAAATTTTTCGCCCGCGTTTTTCTGCAAATCTTCGGGAAACCAGCCGCCGCCGATGTCCAAAACTTCGATGAGCCGGCCGGCCAGCGCTTCAATCGAGCCGCACCAGCGGAGCATCGATTCGAACAGATGCCACCACTGCCCGACGCCGACGTTGCTGCTCGCCATATGAAAATGAACGCCGAACTTGCATCCGCGCGGGAGACGCCGAATCGCTTCGATTAATTTCTGGAAAACTTCGGGCGTATCGACCGGAATTCCGAAACGCGAGTGAATATTCGGCGTTCTCAGGCGCACGCCGAGAAAACTCGTCTTCAGCTCGCCGCTTTCGACGCCTTCGATAACGCGATTTAATTCTTCAATCGAATCGCAAAAAATGCTGTACAGCGCGCCTTCGGGCAGATTTTCCTTTTGCCACCATTTTCCCGGCCCGTTTAAAATCACCTGTTCGGGACGGAAGCCGACCGATAGCGCTTTTTGCACTTCCAGAAGACTGATTGCCTCGGCGAAAAAGCCCGATTCGAGAGCGAGCCTGATAAGCCGCTCGTCCGGATTTGTCTTGATGCTGTAAGCGTTATTGACCTTTATTTCCGGCGTCGCGAGCGCGGCGGCGAGCGCGGCGGCCTTGCTGAAATATTCGGCGGCCGTATTTTTGAGAAAAAGACTCGCCGGAGTCTGCATCTCGTCGAAATCCAATTCCCTCAAATCGTCGATAAACGTCGGCGGAACGTGTGCCGACTGCGGCTTTGTCTGTTGTTCTTTTCCGTTTTCATTTTCGGGAAAATCGAGGTCGTGCAGCCGACCGGCAAACTGGACGAGTCCCGACGGGTGTTTTAAGGAATGGCCGATTCTTCCGCCCAACGGCTCGGGCAGCGGCGGCAGAGGAAATTCCGAGCGAACCGGAACTTCGAGCACGACGCGCGTAAATTCTTCGCCCGTCGCAATCGATTTTTGCGCCTTGACGCCGGTTGCGCCTTCGACCAGCGCCGCCGGAATATTTCTTCCGGTAATCGTCGCGCCGTGAATCCATGCGGGAAAACGCGGATTCCATTCGAGCAGCCAGAGCTGATTTCCGGCGTCGCGCACCATTTCCAGCTCGGCGCCGCCCGTCCAATTTATTTTGCGTATGATTTCGCGCAGAGTCTCGCGGATTCCGTCTTCCACCTCGGAAACGTCGCCCGCCCACGTTTTGCTCAGTTCGGTCAAATCGCGTTTTCGCATCCGCACGCAGTCGAGCAACTCGCCTTTGTAAGCCGCCAGCGTGATTGATTCCTCATAGCCCGAAACGTGCTCCTGGAGAAAAAGCTTTTCCGTCGCCCAGGCGCTCGTAAGAATGTTTCGCATCTCCTCGAAACGCGACCACGTCTCGGTCTTGACGGCTTCGTAATACGGGCCTTTGAGCCAGACTTTCCAATCGTGCTCGCGGCAGAATGCGTGCAAATCCCAATCGGAAATCTCGGTCGTCACAAAGGTCGGAATTTTTACGGGCAACCCGGCGTGCGCCGGGATTGCGGGCTTTCCGACCTGCATCATCGCTGAAAGCGGCGCCGTCAGCAGATTCGGATGACCTTCGGGCAAAAGATTTGCGAGCCACATAATCTCCAAATCGATGCTCGAAATCCATAATCCGCCGTCGTCCAGAACTTTTTTGATGTCTTCGGCATGAGTCGTCAGATTCAGCTCGTCCCACGGACGCTGAAGCCAGATTTCGTCAAAATCCTGCCAGTGAATCCCCGAGCATCGATTCGAATATTCGACGCCGATGAGTGTTGCGCGCGGGTAAGCCTGACGCAGCGAGCGGGCGATTCCGACGCCCGGCTGCGGATTTGTTCCCGAATAAAGTCCGCTAATGTAAATCTTCATAATTTCTTCAAAAAGTCGAAAGTCCGATATCAATCTGAATGAATCAATTTAACTTTTGACTTTCAACCTTCGACTACCGTTTGTATTTTCAACGCTCGCCCAAAACGAAGGCGTCGACGCCAAATTAATTTCGGGCGTCGGAATTTGCTTTCTAAATTCGTCGGTAAATCTGCCGTCGACGCGAATGCTGAAAGACAAACCGTCAATCGCTTCGCTGCCGTGAAACTGGTTGACCGAATCAAACCACGCGCTGTAGCCCTCGATGTATTTTTTCTCGCCTGTTTCGTGGTTAAGCATATAAAAAGGCTTTTTCAAATTTGTCCGAAACCATATAAATTCGTGCAGAATATCCGTTTCGACGTGGTCGCGATGCGCCGGCACCTGGCGCCGGACGTTGTCATACATAATCAGCATTCTGCCCGTCGCCTCAAACGGCAAAGTTCGTATAAAATCCATCAAAAGCGCAAACTCGTTGGCCGCCTCGGTCGGATGCCAGAGCTCCGTGTTATCGAGGTCGAAATAGCTGTCCGGTTTTTCCGAATAAGCCAGATAAATCATCCGCGAGCCGGGCCGGTCAGGAATCGAGTTGTCCAATTTATACGGCCCGGTGTAAAACTTATAATCGCCCTGCGCCGCCAGACGACGTTTGAGTCTCTGCGTAATATAACCGTCGAGCGCGCGCAGCCGCTCGACGTCGATAAACTCGTCTAAGGATTTATAACTCGGATATGTGATGCGCGAATCAAACGCTTCAAAGACGAGCGTATCTTCGGCCAACGATGCGGTCAGGATTCGCTCGTCGGTCTGCATCTCGCTTAAAACAATTTCCGCTTCCGTTTTACTCATATAAAAAGTTTCAAACTTATCTCGCCGCTCATTAAATACAAGCCCAGAGAGCGGGCGTTGACGCCAAATTCGTTTCGGGCGTCGGAATTAGTTTTCTAAATTCGTCGGTAAATCTGCCGTCGACGCGGATGCTGAAAGACAGTCCGTCAATCGCTTCGCTGCCGTGAAATTGGTTGACCGCGTCAAACCAAGCGCTGTAGCTCTCGATGTATTTTTTCTCTCTCGTTTCGTGATTCAGCGCGTAAAAAGGTTTTCGCAAATTCGTTCGAAACCAGACAAATTCGTTGCAGACGCCAGTTTCGAGATGGTCGCGGTGCGGCGGAACGGCTTTTCCCGCGTCGTCGTAAATAATCAGCATTCTGCCCGTCGTCTCGAACGGCAAAGTTCGTATAAAACCCATCAGTTCCGAAAACTCCTCGGCCGCTTCGGTCAGATGCCAAAGCTCGGCCCGGTCGAGGTCGAGATAGTTATAAGGCGTGTCGGAACTTGTGCGCGAGAGCCAGATTTCGCGCACGCCGGGCTGATACGGCATCTCGTCGTCGAGCCGATGCAGATTTAAGAAATAATCGTCCTTTTCGGCTTTAATATGGTCGTTTATACGCTCGGTGATATAGCCGTCGAGCGCGCGCAGGCGCGGAACGTCGATAAATTCGTCCAGAGATTTGTAACACGGATAGGTGATGCGCGAATCGACTTTTGCCTTCTTAAAATCGTTTCCGGCAGAAACTTTTTCCACTATTTCTTTCTCCTTCCCTCGCTCGTTCTTTTCCCTGCGTTTTTTGTGCTTTTTCGCTAAAAAAACTTCTTTTCGTTCGCACGAAATTTTTTATAAATTTATCTTTTCCGAACTTTAACGTCTGTCTGCTGGGTTACATTATTTATTTTTAGAGTTTTTTATAATAGTCCCGGTTCTCAGGTTTTCACCGGTTAATAAAGGATTTGGGAAATTAGATTATGGCAAGAATTAGTTTCTTAAACGCTCGGCAATCCCCGCTGGTTATCGAACCCGCACCGGCCAGTTTTGATGCGCTGATTGAGACGGTTTTCAGCAACCGGCAGTTTTTTCGCGAGAAGCTGCTCGCTCACGGAGTTTTGCTTTTTCGCGGTTATCAGGTCGATACGATTACAAAATTCGAGCGTTTCGTGCGGCTTTTTTCCGGCCGGGAGCTTTTTAGATACGCGGGCGGAGTCTCACCGCGTCTGGCTTTGAGCAAGGGCGTTTATACCTCGACCGAATACCCGGCGCAGCTCACGCTTTCGCTGCACAACGAACTGTCTTACGCCGACGCGTTTCCCGCTCATCTTTATTTTTGCTGCCTGACCGCGCCCGCAAGCGGCGGCGAGACGACGCTCGGAGACAGCCGCCGGATTCTGCAGAAAATCGACCGCAACGTCGTCGAAATGTTCCGGCAAAAGAAAATCTGCTATATTCGCAATCTTCAGGCCGAAAAAGGCTCGGGCTACTCGTGGCAGGAAGCTTTTGAGACTGATTGCCCGATTGTCGCCGAAAATCACTGTCGCCGCATCGGAGCACAAATTCAGTGGAAATCAGGCGGCGGCCTGCGGCTAAAACAAATTCGCCCCGCCACGCTGACGCACCCGATTACCGGCGAGGAAGTTTGGTTTAATCAAGCCGACGGCTTTCATCCGAGCAATCTCGGCGAAGACGTTTATCAAACGCTCGACGAGGAAGAATTGCGTCTCAACTGCTCGTTCGGCGACGGCTCGCCGATTGATTTGGAAATTTTGCGGCATATTCGCGCGGTTCTGCACGAAGAGATGATTCCGCACAAATGGCAGGCGGGCGACGTTCTCGTTTTGGACAATATTCTGGCGGCGCACGGCCGGATGCCTTTTTCGGGCGAGCGGCGAATATCTCTGGCGATGACGTAAAAAAAATGCCGCAAAAAAATGCGGCATCAATCTTCGAAATCGAAGCAAATTCAGGAAAGTAGGTTACATTAAAGAAAGATTTCTACAAAAAACTTCAGAAGTTTTACCGTTTATTTCCTTTGTCAAAAAGCTGATTAAATGAACGCGCTGCAGCGCTAAAAACGAGAGCGAAATCAAAGCAAGTCTCTAATTTCAAAAAGTCTTGCGAAATTATTCCGAATCTTCTCGAAACAAAATTGATTTTAAAGACTTATTCGGCGCCTGAAATTCGCCTTCGTTTCGCGTTACAGCACATTCATTTAATCATTCAAAAAACTCGTTTTTCCGTAATCTACATTACATTCCAGGCAATTTTATGAATCACGCCGTAACATTCGCAGGCCGAATTTTCCAGCTTTTCACGGTCGGTGATGGAGATTTTTCCGCGAATGTAATTGATGATTTTTTTCCGGCGCAAAGTCTGCGCAATCTGGGTCACGCTCGGGCGATGGACGCCGAGCAGCCGCGCGATTTGCTCCTGCGTCATCGGAACGCGCGGGTTTTTGTTGCGGTCTTGAAGCATCAAAAGCCAGCTGCAAAAACGCTGCTCGACCGTATGATAGCTGTTGCATATGACGCGCTGGGAAATCTGCCCGATATAATTATTGATGTAATCGAGAAACGCGGCGTGCAGCTCGCCGCCGCAGATAAATTCGTCCTTAAGAATGAGCGTGTTTATTTTCAGAGCCGTTCCGGCGACCGAAATCTGCGTCCAGTTGGCCGCATGCTGCCCGTTAAAAATGGCCGAAAGCCCGATGACGCCTTCGCGGCCCGTCATCGCTATCTCGACGGTTCGGCCGTCTTCGAGAATCTGAAACTCGGACATGACGGCCGTTTCAGGAAAATATATAAATTCAATCGCGTCGTCCGGCTGGTAGACGTATTCGTCGCCGGCAAATTCGACTCTTTCGAGAAAAGGCAAAAGTTTGGCCAATTCGTTGTTAGACAGCGATTCGAGCAGATGGTTGGCCGTAAATCTTTTGTGCGGCGAAGCGGCCTCGGCTATTTTTTGTCGACGGCTGTCGGCCATCCACCGCCTGATTTTTTCCGCCGTGTTCTGCAGAGATTTTTCGCCGGCGCTTTTTGAGCCGGCATCGTTCGGCAGATAGCCGTTTTTGATACTAAGTATATTGTTCATTATTTCCCCCTTGTTATTTAAATTTTAACTGCAAATTTAATAAATCTAAATTTTTCTAATATCGACAATGACGAGCCGCGCCGAGCTGCCGAATCCGTTTTCCGAGACGCGGACGAGCATCACCCGCATCGGGACGGCGTTTTCCTCAAAGCGAAAATCGAAATTGAAATTTTCAATCGAGCTTGACCCTTTGACGAAATACATAAACCGGCGGCGAAAATCATCGACGTTTTCAAACGCCGCGACTTCGTCGAAAAAGTTGTGCCCGACGACGCCCGGCTCAGTTTCAAACATCTCTTTGTTTTTTCGCAAACGCGAATAAATGATTGTGCCTTCGGCGTCCAGTTCAAAAAGTCCGCCCAAATCTTTTGCTGTCAGTACCGGCGCGAGATTCATAAAACTTTTCCGTCCCCTTTATCTTTTTTGCTGATAATTTTTTCCAGACAATCTTCGAGCAAATCGAAATCGACCGGCTTGACCAGAAAATCTTCCGCTCCGAGCGACAGCGCGAGATTGCGAAAACGCGGCTGCGCGTGACCGGAAATTAAAACAATCGGTAAATTTGCGAGAATGTCGTTTTGACGTATCCGCTGCATTTTTTTCATATTCTCGACGAACGGCAGCGTCGTATCCATCAAAATCAAGCTCGGACGAACGTGCTCGGCGACAAAAATCAGCTCATCGTAATTTTCGGCCGTTTCGACGCGGTAATGCCACATCTCGAGCAGAGTCTTAAACAAAAAGCGCGTGTCCGGCTCGCGGCTCAAAATCAAAACAAGTTCTTTTTTATCTATTTGCGAAGACTGCGAAGTATTATTTACCGACGAATCCGACGGCATTTCAGGGAAAGGTAAGCCTGTAGTGATGGGCAACATAAAACCATTTGCATTCAGGGGGTGAATTGCTAACCTCATTTGTAATTTTTTCGAGAAGCGCTTTAATATTCAAACTTCTCATCCTTCCCTCTTGTTCGTTCTTCGGTCAGATATTTGCATCTTCGATAAACAATCCGCAATTCCGCGCGTTCCTTCTCAGACCAAATTTATTTACCGACCTAACTAATATTTAGCTACTATTACACAGGCAGTTTGGGAAAAATATAAGGAAATTGGGAAATTTTATTAGGGAAAATCCCTAGAATGATAGTGAAAAGTAAAAAGTGAGAGATTGAGAATAGATTTTAGGGATTAGCAAAAATCTGTCCGCTAACATCTAAAATCTATTCTTTCTAACTATTCACTTTTCACTAAATTAATTATCTTGCAGCCAGCCCTGGAGAATGGCGTAGCGGACGATATCGATGCGGCTGCGGATATCGAGTTTGCGCATCGCGTTGGCCTTGTGCGCCTCGACGGTTTTGACGCTGATGTTCATTTTGGCGGCGATTTCCTTGTTGCTGTAGCCCCACGCAATCATTCGCAAAACTTCGGCTTCGCGGTCGGTCAAATCGCCCTTTCGCTCGCCGCGCAGAACCGAACGGCTCGCGTAGCCGCCGAATAATTTGTTCGTCAGCGCCGGGTCGAGATAAGAATTCCCCTCGGAGATGATGCGGATGGCGCGAATCAGTTCGGTCGGCGCACTTTGTTTGAGAACGTAGCCGGACGCGCCCGCTTCAATCAACTGCTGGAGATAGGCGTCGTCGGTGTGACGCGTCAGGGTCAGAACTTTGACGTTCGGGCACACCTGTTTAAGACGGCGCGTCGCCTTCAAACCGTTGAGCTCGGGCATCGAGATATCCATCACGATAATGTCGGGCGCAAGCTTCTGCACTTCCTTTATCGCGGCGCTCCCGTTGTCAGCCTCGCCGATAACTTCCATATCGGGCTGCGAATTGACGAGCAGCTTGATGCCTTCGCGAACCGTCAGATGGTCTTCGGCGAGAACGATTCTGAGCTTTTCCATAAACAAAGTATAGATTACGAATTACTAATTATGAAAGACGAATAAAAAAAACATTTTCGACATTCGCAATTCTTAATTAAAAAAGAGACTCGAAATCTCAAGTCTCTTATACTTTCTACTGACCAGTCGAAATAAGGGAAACCAAGTCGGGACGTTGTACCTGACTAAATTAGCCGGATGCTACCCAGTCTTGTATTTTCAAGCGGATAAAAAGCCCATCTATTATATGATTCCGCGCACGATTTATTTTGTTAGATAGCATACAAAACTGAAAACTGTGAGTGAAATTACTTTCAGTTTTTCTCATTCCATTTTCGCCGGAACGCGTGCAAAGATAGTCGTGCCTTTGCCCTTTTTCGACTCGATTTCGAGCGTGCCGCCGCAGATTTTGGCGCGCTCGGTCATTCCGATTAAGCCTATTCCCTTTGAGCGGTTGCGCTTGTCCTTCGGATTAAAGCCGATGCCGTCGTCTTCGACAATCAGCGTCACCGAGTCGCCGCGTTTTTCCAGCAGCACCGAGACGCCTTCGGGTTTGGCGTGCTTGTAGATGTTGTTTAAGGCTTCCTGCGCGATGCGGTAAAGATTGGTCTCGGTTTCAAAAGCGAGACGTTTGCGCACCAGGCCGGTCGCGTGAAAATCGGCTTTTATTTCGGTGTGGCGCGACCATTCGACGACAAAATTCTCGAGCGAGACGCGCAGACCCAAATCGTCCAAGGCGGCCGGACGCAGCTCCCACGCGAGAAAATCGACTTCGCGGTCGAGTCGCTTGGTAATTTCGTTGACGATTTCGATTTCGTCGCATATTTTCTCGTCGTCGCACATTTCTTTGACCGATTCGAGTTTGAGCCGCAAAACGGTGAGCTGCTGCCCGATATGGTCGTGAATGTCGCGCGCGATGCGGCGGCGCTCGTCCTCCTGCGTGGTGACAAACTGCGCCAGCATATCCTTTTCGCGCTGGACGGTCTCGGCTTTGACACGTTCGGTCTGGTCGCGGCAGATTTTGACAAACCCGGTTTCGCCGTCGTCGAGTCTCATCAGCAAGCCCGAAGCGAAAAAGAGCGTGCTGTCCTTGCGGATGTGCCAGCGCTCGTCCTCGGCGCGTCCGGCGCGCAGAGCGGTTTGTAATTCCTTTTTATATTCGCCCTTCTGGCGGTCTTCGGGCGTAAACAGAATCGCGCCGTCGCTGCCGATGATTTCCGATTCCTTCCAGCCGAAAATATTCTCCGCGCCTTTGCTCCAGGAGCTTATCTTGTTGTTTTCGTCGAGCGTGAAAATGGCGTAGTCGGTCGCGCTTTCGACGACGGCGCGATAACGCTCTTCCGAGCCGCGCAAGGCGTCGGACGACGCCTTGCGCGCCGTAATATCGCGCGCGATGGTCGAGATGCCGACGACGCGTCCGTTTTCGTTTTTGACGGGCGAGAGGACGACTTCGACGTGCATCTTTGTCCCGTCCTTGCGAACCCTGACGGTTTCGTAAATTTCCACCTTCTGGCTGGATTTAACGCTCTCGGCCTTGGCAAATACTTCCGTGAAATCTTCGGGCAGCGCCAGCATCGTCAGGGATTTGCCGAGGGCTTCCTTGGCCGTGTAACCGTAAAGCTTTTCGGCCGCCGCGTTCCAGCTCGTAATGTCGTTTTCCAAATCGACGGTGATAACCGCGTCCTCGGACGATTCGACAATCGCGGCGAGAAAGAATTTCGCGTCTTCCAGCTTTTTCTGCTCGGTCAAATCGCGCATTATCTTGACGTAGCCGATGATGCTGCCGTCGCGGTCGAGCAGCGGCGTCGTCAGACCCGAGCCGTAAAAACGCGTGGCGTCGCGGCGGATGTGCCAGCGCTCATTGGTGGCGCGTCCTTTTGTCAGAGCGGTTTCGGCTTCGTGTTCGGGCACGCCGCGCTTGCGGTCTTCGGGCACGAACAGAATGTCGCCGGGCTTGCCGACTATTTCCGCTTCCGAATAGCCGAACATCGCTTCCGCGCCGGCGTTCCAGACGCTCACGCGGCGGTCTAAATCGAACGTGAAAATCGCGTAATCCTTTGCGCTTTCGAGTATCATCCGCATGCGTTCTTCGGATTGATGGAGCGCGTGCTCGGCCTGTTTGCGGCGCGTGATGTCGAGAAAATTGATGACGACGCCTTCGATGCGGTCTTCCGCCGTCCGATACGGCAGGATACGCGCGAGAAACGTTCGATTCTGCCGGTTTCTGACCTCGTGCTCAATCGTCGTCAGCGTGCGCAGAACTTTCTCGGCGTCTTCGGTCAGGCCGTCGTATTCGAGATTATTCGTAAAATGTTCGAGCGGACGCCCGACGTCCGGCGGCGTGACGTTAAAAATATCGAGAATCGGCGGAGTATAACGCTTGATGCGCAGGTTTCGGTCGAGAAAAATCGTGGCAATCTCGGTCGAAGCCATCAGATTCTGCAAATCCGAATAAGTGCGCGTCGCTTCGTCGATTTTGTCCTTCAGCTCGTGGTTGACGGTCGTCAGCTCCTCGTTGACCGACTGCAATTCTTCCTTGCTTGTTTCGAGTTCTTCGGTCGCCGACCTCAGTTCCTCATTGATAGCCTGCAATTCCTCATTGGCGGCTTTCAGCTCCTCAATCGAAACTTCGTGCTGTTCAATCGTCGAGCGAAGCTGCGATTTGGTGCGGCGCAAATCTTCTTCGAGACGTCGGACGAACGATTCCATCTGGTCGTTCTTTTCGAAAACCCGGCCGCCGTCTCCGTTTTCGCGGTCAGCCGGCGCGACATAAGGCGAAACGCCTTCTTCAAACGTGACGAGCAGATAATCCGTCGTCTCGCTCGCCATCTCCGCTGCCCGAACGGTGACGGTAACGAGCGCTTCGTCGCCGTCGATACGGACGCGAATGTTCTCAAATCGCGAAGTTTTCTGTTCGCGCTGGACGCTGAACAGCGCGGCGCGCAAATCGGGCAGCAAATCGTGATTGACGAGCTTGAGCAAATTATTCGACGGCTCGCCGCCCTTAAACTGCAAATAGCGACCGGCGGATTCGCTCATATACTGTATCTCGAAATCGCTGTTGACCAGAACGGACGGCGGCGCGAGACTTTCGAGCAGCTTGTAATGCACCTCGCTGAGCGAAAAATCCTGCTCGCCGATGCTGCGCGCGAATTTCTGTTTCTTGAGCGTCGGCCTGGCTTCCCATTTTCCGGCAAGCGGCATCTGCGGCGGCAGAATCTGGCCGAGCGGCGCGTGGCGGCGCGTGTAAATGCGGTGTTTTTTATCAATCGGCGTGTAAAGAATCGGAACGCCGTCGGCGGTTTCCGAGCTGCCCAAAAATAAAAAGCCGTCTGTGACGAGCGAGAAATGAAAAATCTCCATCAGGCGCTCCTGCGTCTCACGGTTGAGATAAATCAGCAGATTGCGGCAGGTGATTAAATCGAGCCGCGAAAACGGCGGGTCGCGCAGGACGTTGTGCGGAGCGAACAAAATCAATTCGCGCAGCTCTTTGCGGATGCGATAATAATTGCCTTCCCTGATAAAAAATCTTTTTAAGCGGTGCGGCGAAACGTCCGCCTCGATTGATTCGGGATAACGATGCTCGCGCGCTTCGGCAATCGCTTCGTCGTCGACGTCCGTTCCGAAAACCTGAATCTTCGGCGGGTCGCTCAAACGGTCGGCATATTCGGTCAAAAGCATCGCAATCGAAAAGGCTTCCTCGCCCGAAGCGCACCCGCACGACCAGACGCGCACCGTGTCCTTCGACTTTTTTCCTTCGAAAAGCTGCGGCAAAATATCGTGCTCGAGCGCGCCGAAAGCGTCCTTATCGCGGAAAAAATTGGTGACGTTGATGAGCAGATTTTTGAGCAGCGATTGAATTTCGTTCGGGTTTTCGCGCAAATATACGAGATACGAAGGAATGTCTTCGAGACTATGAATCTGCAAATGACGCGCGATGCGCCGAATCAGCGTCGGCGTTTTGTAATTTGAAAAATCGTGTCCGGTGCGAACTCTGAGAAGCGTCAGGATTTCGCGCAGAGATTCGTCGGCGTTAATTTCTTTGGCGACTTTCCCGTCGTCATCGCTCGTCAGATGAAGACGCTCGGAACTGTCGCGGAAATGAATCAGGCTTTGCGGAATCCGGTGAACCGGCAAAATCCAATCGACCAGATTCGTCTCAATCGCGCTGAGCGGCATATCGGAGTGCTCGGCGTCGTCCGGGTCCTGCACGATGGCGAAACCGTTCGATTCCTTGACGCGCTTGAGCCCGAGCGTTCCGTCCGTTCCGGTTCCGCTCAAAATGACGCAGACGGCGTTTCGCTGGTAGGCTTCGGCGAGCGTTCGGAAAAACACGTCGATGGCGATGCGCGCGCCGTGCCGCTCGACCGAATCGGTGCAGCGAATAACGCCGTCGCTCAGCTCCAGCTGCCGGTTGGGCGGAATGACGTAAACGTGATTCGGCTCGACCTCGTGAGTTTCGTTGACCTGTATGACCGGCATCGAGGTGTGATTTTGAATAATCTGCGCGAGATTGCTTTCGTGCTCGGGCGAGAGATGCAGAACGACGGCAAACGCCATTCCGGAATTCGGCGGTATCGTTCCGAAAAATGTCTGCAAAGCCTTGACGCCGCCCGCCGACGCACCCAAACCGACTACTAAAAAGGACTTTTTAGTAGTCGGTTTGGGCGATTTATTTTCTTGCGTCGAGGTTTTCGGAGCTTCTTTCTTTTTCATAACCATTATTCACTTTTCACTTTTTCGTTGCCGCCGTTTTCGCCCGCCAGCTGGCGCAGGCTGTCGCCGCTCAGGCGCTCGTGATTTGTCACCGCGCCCCGGAGAACATCGACGCGGTCGAGCGCCTCGTGAGCCTTCTTAAAATACAGCGTCGCGAGGTGAGTTTCGTTGAGATTGGCTAAATGCTCGCCCATGTGATTGAGCAGCATCACGCTTTCCTCAATGCCGCGAATCGCGTTCCAGAGACTGTCTTCGATGTTCTCGGTGACGGTCGTCAGCAAGCTGTCGGACGAAAAAGCGTGCCCCGTGTGACAGCGAAAACGCGAGCGCTGGCCGTCCTTCAGCTCAAATAGAACGCCGTGACAATCCGGGCACGTAAAAGGCGTCAGCGAGCCGAATTTCATAATGCCCGATTCAAACGCGCTGTCTTCGGCGGCCGTTTTAATTTCAAATTCGGTTTGATTATTTTCTCCCATAACAACCTCAGAAGATTCAATCGGTTCTTCGCTCAGGCGAACAAGCAAATCCGCCATTTCCGCAATCGGCACGACAAAATCGACTTCGACCTCGCGCAGAGCGTTTTCCGGCATCGACGGAACTTCGGCATCGTTCGGGTCTTGCACGATTGCCGTACCGCCGAGATGCTTTACCATCCACAAACCCGAAGTTCCGTCATCGAGCGCGCCGGTCAGGACGACGCCGATGACGCGCGCGCCGTAAGCATACGCCGCCGAGCGAAAAAGCGGGTCGACCGCCGGTCGAAAACGATTTTCCTTCGGGCCTTTCGTGACGCGAACGCGTCCCTTTTCGACCAAAAGATGGAAATTCGGCGGCGCGATATAGATTCGATTCGGCACAATCGGCTCTTTATCGACGGCGTGTTCAGCCGGCATCGTTTCTAACCTGCCGAGAACGTGCGGCAAAACGCCGCGCACGTCCGGCGACATATGCCAGACGACGAATAGTGAAGCCTGAAAATCGGGCGGCAGTCCGCCGACAAGTTTTTTTAGAGCTTCAAAACCGCCCGCCGACGCACCGATGACAATAATGTTTGGTGAATTCTTTTTCATAAATCGGCTGTCTAATAATTTAACTCTACTTTAGCACATTTTCGCTGGCGGGCAGTTTGCCTTTCGGTCTGCCGAATTTATTTTCAAATTTTTATTTTATGAACTTTACATTCCATTTTTCTGTAAACTCCAATACATTTAATTTATAAAACCGCTTGGCAATGTTTTTTAATTTATGTATATTTAAGGGCGGAAAAGTCGAAAGTCGAAAACCCTTTAACCTTTGACCTCGCGCTTTCGACTTTGTGCCTTGTCCTTCCGATTTTTATTATGAGAATTTCAGAGCTTCACCCGATTATCTATCACACCAGAGTTTTTCAAATGCGGCTTTTCCGCAAACTTTCGGACGCGAAAAATTCAATCCGGTTTGCGCGCGTGCAATCGGCCGAACCGCTTCCCTTTTCGGTCAAAAAACATCAATCGCTTCTGCGCCGGCGGCTGGGCACGCTCGATATGAGTTTTCAGGAAAATAAAGTGACTAATCTTGAAATCGCGCGCAAAACGATTGACGGCATCCGTATCGGCCCGGGCGAGACGTTTTCGTTCTGGCGTCAGGTCGGCAAAACGACCGCCGCCAAAGGCTATCTCGAAGGCTTGCAGCTCTCGCGCGGCGAGATAAAAACGGGCATCGGCGGCGGTTTGTGCCAGCTCGCCAACATGCTTCTCTGGATGGCTTTTCACTCGCCGCTCGAAATCGCCGAGCGGCATCATCACAGCTTCGACCCGTTTCCCGATGACCGCCGCGCGCTGCCGTTCGGAAGCGGCGCGAGCGTTTTTTACAATTACATCGATTTGCGTTTTTTCAATCCGACCGAGCACACGTTTCAATTCCGCCTGCATCTGACCGACCAGCATCTAAAGGGCGCGCTGCTTTCTGACGCCGAATTGCCGGAAAGTTTTCACGTTTTCGAGCGCAATCACCGATTCGTGCGGAAAAACGAAAAAAATTATCGCGAGAACGAAATCTGGCGCGAAGTCGTAAACAAAAAGACGGGCGACAAAACGCGCCAGGAGCTTTTAATCAAAAACTTTGCCGAGGTGAAATACGAATTGAACTTTGCCGCCCAAGAGTGTAACGTGTAATTAGGCACTTTTTATAATTTTATGAACAACGAATTTGATTTTGACCCCGAAGATTTGGAATTTGAAGATTTCGAGTCAGAATTCAGCGAAGAAGATTTTGAAGAGTTCGACGACGCCGAACTCGAAGAAGTAAACATTCGCACCGCGATTCTTTCAAAAAATAATATGCTCGCGCTTTTGTGCGTCAAAACCGCAACCGAAGGCGGCGCCATCTGCCGTGTCGACCCGCGCGAGGCGCGTCCCGCCGTACAGCTTTACGACGACCCGGAAAAAGCCATCGAATGGTTTACGAAAAGCCTTCGGACAAGCAAAAAAAACGGCTGGCTGGTAGTTTACGACGGCCTTCCGATGCACGGATAAAATTAGTGAAAAACTAAAAGTGAAAAGTGAAAAGTGTAGAAATAATTCTTAAACTTTTCACTTTTCACTTTTCACTTTTAACTATGCTTTTAGCAATCGACATCGGCAATTCGACCACAAAATTCGGCGTTTTTGATAATGACAGACTCATCAAGCGCTTTTTTATCCCGACTCTCCGCCGCCAGGCCGCAAGCGAAACAAACGATTTAATTCAAAACGATTTAAATTACCCGTTTAGCGCCGCCATTGCATCGTCGGTCGTTCCCGAAGCAAACGACGCTTTTGAAAAATTCTGCGACGAGCACTTTAACCTGAAACTCGTTTTCGTCGATTCAACTTTGGATTTCGGCTTAAAAATCCTTTACAATCCGCCGCAAAATTTGGGCATTGACCGCGCCGTCGCCGCTTTCGCCGCGCGTGAAAAATACGGCAAACCCGTAATCGTCTGCGACTTCGGGACGGCGACGACAATCGACGTCGTCAACGCCGCAGGCGAATTTGCCGGCGGCATCATCACGCCCGGCATCAAAACGCTTGCCGATTCGCTTTTCGAAAAAACGTCTCGTCTGCCGCGCGTCGAGATAAAAAAACCCGAAAGCGTCATCGGCGCGACGACCGTCGGCGCGATTCAATCGGGAATTTATTTCGGCTACGTCGGTCTGGTCGAAGGAATTTTGCGAAAAATGCTCGAAGAATTAAACGCGAAACCCGTAATCGTCGCCACCGGCGGATTTGTCTCGCTGATTGCCGAAGACGTAAAAATGATTGACGTCGTCGACGAAAATCTAATGCTCGAAGGCTTGCGCTTGATTTACGAAAAAATAAGAAATTAGCCGCGAATTAAACGAATTATTTTTTTCTTTTTATTCGTGTAATTCGCGGCTAAAAACATTTCGCGTTTGTTCGCGCTTGTTCGCGGCTGATTCTTAAACGCCGCAGCCGACCGAGAGGATTTCGATGTCGGCCGGTTTGTTTCCTTTCATTTCAATCGCCCACGCCGAGTTTCCTTCGTAATACGCGCTGTAAAGAACGATTTCCATTTTCCCGTCGCCGTTCAAATCGGCAATCGAGGAAATTTCGTAGGTGCTCGGAATTCCGTAATCAGTTTTGTTTTTGATAAAATCTCCGGCGAGAACGATGTTTTTAACTCGTCCGGCGACGATTTTGCGCAGAAGCACAAACGAATAATCGCCGGCTGTGGCGTTCAGGCCGTTTACTTCGCCCGTATATCTCGTCGCCGTGATAAGAACTTCTTCCTGACCGTCGCCGTCGAGGTCGACCCTGACGGCCTGCGTCAATTTTACGGTCGTTTTCGCAATGCCTTTGGTGCGCAAAACGTCGGCGACGATTTTTTTGTAGGACGCGTCGTTTAAGTCAATCGATTTCGGCGCGCGCGGCATCGGCTCCCAGCCGGGACTGCCGCCGAGCGCAATGCCTGAAAGGTTTTTGTCGTAGTCGTAATCGATGTAATAAAAATCCTCGCAAACGTCCCCGTCGTTTTTCGGCTTCCCGAAACTGAGCGTGCCTTTTTTCGCGCCGTCGATGCGAAAAAGCTTGTATTTTTCGTCGCCTTTGAGCGCGGCGGCGGTCGTTTTCGCATCGACGAATTTGCCGTTTTCGACACCGCCGAGCAAACCTCTGACCTTCATTTCGATAATCGGCACAATTCGCGTCTGCGCGAAAATCGAAAAGCTCGAAATTAATAACCAAACTGCTGCGACAAGAATTTTCATTTTATAATCTCCAATTAAATTTACCGCTTTAAGACGCTTTTCCGAAATTCGTTTTGCCGAAAAGCCGGCAGGCAAAATAGACGATTAACCCGACAGCGGCGACTATCAGCATCACCAGACCTTCTTTTTTGAAATCGACGTTGGTTAAAAGCCAGACGATTAAAATCAAAGACAAGACGGAAGCGACGATGCCGTAAGGCACGAGAAATTCGGCTTTCGGCGCGTCTTTCCGATGGCGGAAAACGGGCAACGAAGCGCACGTCGCGGCGTAAACCAGCAGGCGCGTAATCGTCGCAATCGTCAAGGCCGAATAAAAGGAAGTTTGCAGCGTGAAAATCAAAATGACGACGGCAGTTAAAACGAGCGAAACGTAAGGCGTCTTAAATTTTTCGTGCGTTTTCGCCAGGACTTGCGGCAATTCTTTTTGCTCGGCCATCGCGAAAGGAATTCGCGAAGTGGCGAGAAATCCGCCGTTTAAGTTTCCGAGGACGGAGACGAGCGCGCCGATTGCGATAAACGTCGCGCCGAAGCTTCCCATAAATTTTCCGGCGGCGTCGGCGAGCGGAGTTTTCGACTGCGCGAGCTCGGGCAGAGTTCCGATGGCGACGATTTGAATGGCGATAAAAAGAAATGCGCAGAACGCGAGCGCCGCCAGAAGCGCGAACGGCACATTACGTCGCGGCTCTTTTGTCTCGCCCGCCGGAATGACGGCGGCTTCAAAACCGACGAAAGCGTAAATTAAAATTAAAATCGCCTCGGAAAATTTCGAGTATCCGGGCATCGCTCCGAAATTAAAATTCGCGGGCTGGATAAAAAACAAACCGGCGACGGCAAAAACGAGCAGCGGCACGATTTTGCCGACGGTAAAAACGTTCGTCATAATCGACGATTCGCGGACGCCGATAAAATTGACGACGGTGATGACGAGAACGACCGCGCTGACAATCAAAATTCGCCAGACGCCCTGCGACGCCTGCGGGTAAAACAATTCGAGATAAATCAAAAGCGCGTTGCAGTTGGTCGCAAACGTCGTGATGCGGACAATCCAGTACAGCCAGCCGACTTCAAACCCGACGACGTCGCCGAAAGCTTCTTTGGCGTAAAGATACATTCCGCCCGTCGCCTGAAAACGGCTCGAAACTTCGGCGAAACATAAAACGATAAAGGCGACAATCAAGGCGCAGACGAGAAAGGCAAACAAACTGTAGCTGCCGATTAAGCCGGTCACGCGCGCCGGCAAAATAAATATTCCCGTGCCGATAATCGTGTTGACGGCAATCGCCGCCAAATCCCAGCGGCTGATGCCGCGAATCAATTTTTCTTCCGTCATTTGTTTTTCGCGTTTAATTTTACTTTTTTGCAGACCGCTTTTCGTTTATACTCTGAAAAAACCATTCCGTAAAGACTTCTTGGAGTTTTTTATAATGAAAAATATATTTGCAGTTTGCTTGAGCCTGGTAATCGTCTGTTTTCTTGCCGCATCGATTGACGGCCAGAAAAAACGCGCCGCGAAAACGAATGTCGCCGACATTTCCAAGCCTAAAGTTTATGAGCCAATCGCGCTCGAATCTTCGTCGGCGCTGCAAACGCTGCTCAACGCCGCCGTCGGCGAAACGGTCAACGCCTACGCCGCGAAAAATATGAAGTTTGATTACGTCGCCGCGACTTTAATCGATTTGCGCGACCCGAAAAACTTAAAGACGGCGAGCGTTCGCGGCGACGAAAAAATTTACCCGGCGTCGGTCGTCAAATTGTTTTATATGGTCGCGCTCGAACAGCAGCTCGCCGACGGCAAAGTCAGGCTGACGCCCGAACTCGAGCGCGGCTTAAAAGATATGATTGTCGATTCTTCGAACGAAGCGACGCAGTATATTCTGGACGTTCTGACCGACACGTCGAGCGGCGGCGAGTTGCTGCCGAAGGAATATGAAATCTGGTCGTATAAACGCAACGCCGTCAATCGCTATTTCACTTCGCTCGGCTACGACCGCATCAACGTCAATCAAAAAACTTTCTGCGAAGACGCATACGGGCGCGAGCAGCAGTTTCGCAATTACAAAGGCGAAAACCGCAATATGCTGAACACGAACGCGACGGCGCGGCTGCTGGCGGAAATTGTTTTGGGCAAAGCCGTCAATGCCGAACGCAGCAAAATGATGATGGATTTGCTCAAACGCGACCCGTTCGCCGAAACAAAAGGCACGGATGACCAGGCGCACGATTTTACCGGAATCGCCTTGATAAATAAAAAGTTAACCGGCGCGCGGCTCTGGTCGAAGGCCGGCTGGACGTCTTCGACGCGCCATGACGCGGCTTATGTCGAAACGCCCGACGGTTTGAAATTCGTGCTCGTCGTTTTCACCGAAAAAATGGCGAACGAGCGCGATATAATTCCGACGATTGCCGGGAAAATTTTAGACGGATTGAAAACAATTAAATGATAAAAACTTTACTTTTCGCCGCTGTTTTAACGTTTGTAGTTTTATTGAACGCCGCGCCGGACGCGTCGGCGCAGACGAAAAAACGCATCACATTTAAAAAGGGATTCGCCGTCGTTTCCGGCACGATAAAAGGCGACGAAACGCTCGAATACGTTTTTCGCGTCAAGAAAAATGCGGACGTCGATATTTCTGTCGAGAACGACCGGTTTACGCATACGATTTACCCGAAATTCGTTTTGCTCAAACCGGACGGAAACGTTTTTTACGGTAAAGATTCGGTCAATTACGGTCTCGGAACGGATATGATGGACGTTCTTCCGCAAGCCGGAGATTACACGATTCAGCTTCAACTTCCCGAAGATATGCGAAACGAGGGAAAGCCTGTAAGTTTTAGATTTCAAATAATTGTCAGGTAATTATATTAAAAATTAAAGGTAGAACATTATGAAAAAATTTACTTTCGTTCTTTCGATTTTCGTTATCGGACTTGTGTTTTCGTCCCTTTCTTTTGCGCAGAATACATACAAAAAACCGCCGCAGGAAATTATGGACGTTCTGGACGCGCCGGCCGCGCCGTCGACCTTGATTTCTCCGGCCAAAGACAAAATCGCGCTGCTCGATTTTTTGCGCTACCCGCCGATTTCCGAGCTTGCCCAGCCGATGCTTCGCCTCGCCGGCCTGCGCATCAATCCGAATAATACATCGCAGCACCGGACGCCGTATTTCGTCGGTTTGACGCTGAAAAACATGGCCGACGGAAAGGAAACAAAAGTTAATCTGCCACCGAACGCGCAGATTATCTCGCCGCAGTGGAGCGCCGACGGAAAATACCTGGCAATCGGCAACATTACGCCCGTCGGCGTCGAGCTGTGGGTTGTCGAAACGGCAAACGGCAAAGCGTCGAAGCTGAAAAACGTGGTGATTAACACGGCTTTCGGCGGATTTTACTGGATGCCCGACCAGAAAAGCCTGTATGTCTATCTTGTGCCGAAAAATCGAGGAGTTGCGCCCGCTTATCAAAACTTGACGCCGACCGAGCCGAGCATTCAGGAAACTTCGGGCAAAACCGGCGCGGTGCAGACGTTTCAGGATTTGCTGAAAAGCCCGAACGACGAAAAATTGTTCGAATATTACACGACGGCGCAGCTGGCGATAGTCGATATCAACGGAAAAATTAAAGAAATCGGCCAGCCCGCGATTTTCGAAGACGCGCGTTTTTCGCCGGACGGAAATTACGTTTTAGTTTCGCGCATCCAGCGCCCGTTTTCGTATCTTTTCCCGGTCAACCGCTTTCCGAAAGAAGTCGAAGTCTGGGACAAAGACGGCAAAATGGTTTATAAAGTGGCGAGCATTCCGCTGACGGACACTTTGCCCGTTCAGGGCGTTCCGACCGGGCCGCGCAGCTATGCCTGGATTCCGACCGAGAACGCGACGCTGATGTGGGCGGAAGCATTGGACGGCGGCGACCCGAAAAATAAAATTCTGCCGCGCGATAAGCTCGTCACGATTGCCGCGCCTTTTGCCGCGCAGCCCGCCGAGCTCACAAAAATCGAGCAGCGTTATCAGGGACGAGCGTTCGGCGAGCGCGACGGGATGATGTGGTTTTACGATTACGACCGCGACACGCAGCACCGCCGCGGCTTTATGATGAGCTACAAAAATCCGGCGCAAACGCCGAAAATGGTTTTTGACTTAAACGCCAACGACCGCTACGGCGACATCGGAAATCCGGTAACAAAACGCCTGCCGAACGGCGAAACGGTCGTTCAGCAAAACGGCGAATTTATCTATCTGACCGGAACGGGCGCGTCTTCTGAAGGCGACCGACCGTTTTTGCGCACGATGAATTTACAGACTTTGGAAATCAACGAGCTTTTTCGTTCGAGTAAAGATTCCTACGAAACTTTTGTCGCATTTGCAGCAGACGGCGTAAAAGATAGCGAGCTAAAATTTATTACAAGAAGCGAAAATATATCGACGCCGCCGAATCTCTTTTTGAGAACGAAAGGTTTACAGGGCATCGGTCAGGCGATTACGCCAAAACAAATTACCGATTTTAAAGACACGACGCCGCAGCTTCGCGGAATTACGAAAAAGCTCGTCAGATACAAGCGCGCCGACGGCGTCGATTTGTCGTTTACGCTCTATCTGCCGCCCGGATACAAGGAAGGCACGCGGCTCCCGACCGTCGTCTGGGCTTACCCGCTCGAATTTACCGACGCGTCGACCGCCGGGCAGGTGTCGGGCTCGACCAATCGCTTTACGCAAATCGGCAGCTATTCGCACCTGTTTTTTCTTTTGGAAGGCTACGCCGTTTTAGACGATACGACGATGCCAATCGTCGGCGACCCGCTGACGGTCAACGATACTTTTATCAAGCAAATCGTCGATTCGGCGCAGGCGGCGGTCGATAAAGCGGTCGAAATGGGCGTCACCGACCGCGACCGCGTCGGCGTCGGCGGACATTCTTACGGAGCGTTTATGACGGCCAACCTTTTGGCTCATTCCGATATTTTCCGCGCCGGAATTGCCCGCAGCGGCGCTTATAACCGCACTTTGACGCCGTTCGGTTTTCAATCCGAACGCCGCAATTTCTGGGAAGCGACCGACCTATACGAAAAAGTTTCGCCGTTCTTTTACGCGAACAAAATCAACGAGCCGCTTCTTTTGATTCACGGCGAAGCCGACAATAATCAAGGCACTTTCCCGATTCAATCGGAAAGGCTTTTTGCCGCCATCAGCGGAACGGGCGGAACGGCGCGCCTCGTTATGCTCCCGCTCGAAGCGCACGGCTACGCGGCCAAAGAATCGACCGAACACGTTCTTTTCGAGATGATAAACTGGTTCGATAAATACGTGAAAAACGCCAAGCCCAGAGAGGCGAAACAGGTGGCGGGTAAATAAGAAATTCACCATCTGCTCCGCAACACAGAGAAGCACAGAGAAAATTATAAAAATCTCTGTGCTTCTCTGTGTTGAATTTCTTCTTAGTGAACTTCCAAAGCTTCCAGAATTTGACTTTGCGCCGCTTCGCCGAAAGCGTATGAGGAATCAAGCGCAAAAGACGGGCCTTCGCGAAGAAATCGTTCGGCGCTCTCGGCGTTGACCGGCCTCGAAAACAGATAGCCCTGCCCGAACGGACAGCCGAGCAGGCGCAGGCGTTCGAGCTGTTTTTCGGTTTCGATTCCTTCGGCGACCGTCTCGATATTCAAGTTTTGTCCGAGCATCAGAATAGTTCGCACGATGGCCTCGCTTTTATCGTCCAAATCCATTTTATTGATAAACGAACGGTCGATTTTCAGACGCTCGAACGGGAAACGGTGGAGATAACTCAAACTGGAATAGCCCGTTCCGAAATCGTCGGTGCTGAACGCGACGCCGAGCTTCCGCAAATCGTTCAAAACAGCGAGCGCGGCTTCGCTGTGCTCCATAACTGTGCTCTCGGTGACTTCGAGCTTCAGGCAGAGCGGATTTAGCCCGGTTTTTTCGAGAATTTCTATGACCTGCGACATCAGGGCCGGATGCATCAACTGCTTGGCGGAAAGATTGACGCTGATAGAAAGCGTGTCGAGCTCGGGAAAACGCTCCTGCCATTCGCTCGTCTGGCGGCAGGACTCTTCCAAAATCCATTTGCCAATCGGGATAATCAAACCGGTTTCTTCGGCGACCGAGATAAATTCGTTCGGCGCGACCAAACCGTGCTGCGGGTGCTGCCAGCGAATCAGTGCTTCGAATTCGCGAATTTCGCCGGTGGCGAGCGAGACAATCGGTTGATAAAAAACTTCAAACTCGCCGCGCTCGACGGCGTGGCGTAAATCAGTCTCGACTTTCAGCACGTTCATATTGCGAACGTGCATTTCGCTGTCGAAAATCTCGTAGCGCGCCTTGCCCGATTCTTTGGCGCGATACATCGCCGCGTCGGCGTCGCGCAAAAAGTCGTCGGGCTGTCGCTCGACGTCGTCCGAGACGATAATTCCGATGCTGGCCGATGTAAAAACCTCGTAATGGCCGAGCTTAAACGGCTCTGACAATTTTTTCTGAAGACGTTCGGCGACGCGCGCAACGTCTTCGACGCTTCCCGTCCGGTTGAGCAGAATCGTAAATTCGTCGCCGCCGAGCCGCGCGACGACATCGCCCGGCCGGACGCAGGATTTAAGCCGCTGCGCAATCGCGACGAGCAGCTTGTCGCCGATGACGTGGCCGAGCGAATCGTTGATGACCTTGAAGCGGTCGAGGTCGAGAAAAAGCACGGCAAAATGCGAGAAAGCATTGCCCTCGGCGCTCTCGATGGCCGTTTTCAGATGATTCATAAACTGCGCGCGGTTCGGCAGATTCGTCAAAGTGTCGTGGAGCGCGTAGTGCATCAGCTTTTCTTCGGCGCGGCGACGCTCGGTGATGTCGCGAAAGCTCCAGACGCGGCCGACCGGGGCTCCGTCGCGGATGTGCGGCTGCGAATAACGCTCGTAAAGACGGCCGTCCTTAAATTCCAGAATATCGAAAGACGTCGCCTGCGGCTGTGCGTACAGATTTTTTATCGTCGCCGCAAACTTTTTCGGCTCGGCGACTTGTTCGAGAACGTAGGAAACGAGCTTTAAATCGTCGCCCTGCGCGATAATTTCCGCCGGAATACGCCACATTTCGAGAAATTTTTCGTTGTAGATAACGACTTTCCCCTCGGGATTGACGACCAGAATCCCGTCGGCGGTCGATTCGAGCGTCGAAGTCAAAAGCGAGACGGTTTTCTGCATCGAGCGTTCGGCGCGTTTGCGCTCGGTGATATTGCGGCCGATTCCCTGGACGCCGACCGGCCGGTCGTTTTGAAAAATAAGCCGCGTACTCAATTCGAGAGAAACGCGCTGCCCGTTTTTTGAAATAATTTCCAGCTCATACGCGCTCGGGTCTTCGCCGGCGAGCTTGCGCGTCGTGCGTGCGCGCGCTTCGTTTATATATTCGGGCGCGACGACCTGCGCCAGATTCATCTGCAAAGCTTCCTCGCGCGCAAATCCGGTGATACTTTCGCCCGCGCGGTTGAGCGACGTAAAATTCCCCTTCAAGTCGTGCGTGTAAATCAAATCGTTCGCGTTTTCGAACAAATCGCGGTATTGCTCTTCGCTCTGCCGCAGAGCTTTTTCGGCCAAATTGCGCTCGGTCACGTCGCGCGCGATGCCCTGAATCGCGATTGGCTCGCCGTCTTTAAAAATCGTCGTCGTATTGACTTCGAGCGTCAGTCTTTCGCCCGTTTTGGTAATGCAGTCGACTTCGTAAGCGGTCTGTTTCGCGCCGGCGATTTTTTTCGCCAGCATTCTTCTCGCGATTTTCAGATGGTCGGGCGCGATGATTTTCTGGATATTGAGCTTTAACGCTTCTTCGCGGCTATAGCCGAAAATGCGAACACCGGCCTCGTTGATTGAAAGATAATTTCCTTTCAAATCGTGCACGTAAATCAAATCGTTCGCGTTTTCAAACAAAGTCCGGTATCGCTCTTCGCTTTCTTTGAGCGAATCGACCGCCAGCTTGCGCTCGTTGATGTCGATGATAACGCCCTGCCAGCACATCAGCTTGCCGTTTTCGTCTTTGACAAAACTGCCCCGGTCGCGAACCCAGTGGATGCTTCCGTCACGGGCGACGATGCGATATTCCAAATCCGTCTCGCCGCGTTTTTTTCCCGCCTCGGATTCGCGCAAAACGCGTTCGCGGTCTTTCGGATGAAGGCATCGCAGCCATAAATCCGCGCTCGCGCGCCAATCTTCGAGCGGATAGCCAAACATCTCGAAAGCGGAACTGATGTAAATCGGCGCGTAAGGCGGGAAAGGTTCGACGGCGTAAAACATGACCGACAGATTTTCGACAAATCCGCGATAAGTTTTTTCATCTTCCGGCATCACGCCCGGATTTTTTTGTTCAGCTGCTTGATTATTTTCGGCGGCTCGCAAGTTTTTCGGTAAACGTCGACTCTTCTTATACATAGTGGAAAACCCCGTGTCTGTGGCATATTTTGTCATTCGGGCGGTGACGCGGTTTGTCATTTTGACCGATTTTTAGTCAAAATGATTTTGAGGAATTTACCGCAAATGCACGTAACCTATATTTTGTCGAGACAAAAACAAAATACGCCGCTGTTTAGTTGGCAATATTCGTGCCGCAAAATAAGTAAAAAGTGAACACTTTAAACTGATGATTTGTTCTAAAACTTTTCACTTTTCACTTTTCACTTTTCACTTAATTAAATTTTCCCGACAACCCGGTTCGAATTTTTGCCATCGATTTATTTATATAGCCCAGGGCTATAAATTTTTACGAACAAGGGAGAGGAAGTTATGAATTTATTGAAAAAGTTTGGATTAGTCTTTTCGACAATCGCATTTTGCTTGACGCTTTCGGTCATTGCGGCCGATGCGCAGAGACGTAACCGGAATTGGAACGGCAATCAAAACGGCAACTGGCAGCAGGTGCAGAACAATCGCTGGCGTCAAAACCGAAACGGGCGCATCACGCCGCAGGAATATCGTCAGCTGCAGCGCAAACGCGTGCAGATTTATCGCACGCGCAACCGTTACTACAACAACGACGGTTATATCAGCAATCAGGAGCGCCGCAAGCTGCAGAAAAAATATTATAAATACCAGCGCAAAGCGCGTCGCGACCGGCGTGATTGGTAAACAGAAATTATTTATACTCTCCTCGACAAAAAAGGAACGCATCTTTCGGGATTCGTTCCTTTTTTCTCGCCAAATTTTCGAAAACGGGTTAAAATTTTTTTCTAAATAAATCCTTTTTTCCGAAAACTTATGAAAAAATTTACCTGTTTGCTTTTGCTTTTCGTTTTCTCCCTTTCGACCTTCGCACAGACGATGCCCGCCGGCGCCGACCCGGCGCTCTGGGCGCGCGCTTTGAAAATTCATAAAAAAGCCATTATCGTCGACGGGCACAACGATATTCCGACGCCGCTGGTCGATGACGAGTTCGACCTCGCGACGAGCTCAATCGGCAAATTTCATAGCGACGGCGACCCGTTTCACACCGATTTGAACCGTTTCAAATTATCGGGCATTACGGGCGAATTTTTCTCGATTTACGTTTCGGGCACTTCGCTGAAAACCGGCGGCGCGATGCGGCGCGCGATGGATATGATTGACGCGACTTACCGGCAGGTCGAACGTCACCCGAACGAATTGATGTCGTGCACGCGCGCGGCGGAAATCCGGCAGGCGAAAAAGCTGAATAAAGTCTGCGCGCTGATGGGCATCGAAGGCGGCTACGCGATTGAAAACTCGCTCAACGCGCTCAGGGATTTTTATCGTCTCGGCATTCGTTATATGACCTTAACGCATAATGTCTCGCACGATTGGGCTGACGCGCACAACGGCGAAGTAAAAAACAACGGCTTGTCGGATTTCGGCAAGGAAGTCGTCCGCGAGATGAACCGTCTCGGGATGCTCGTTGACATCTCGCATGTCTCGACCAAAACGATGTCGGACGTTCTCGACACGACGACCGCGCCGATTATCGCGTCGCATTCGTCGGCGCGCGCCGTCGCCAACCACACGCGCAACGTGCCCGACGATATTTTAAAACGCGTCGCTAAAAACGGCGGCGTCATCATGGTAAATTTTTACCCGGCCTTTCTCGACGAAAAATACAACAAGGACGAGAACGACCGTTCAGCCAGATTGAAAACGCAGATTGACGCGCTTCGCGAGCAATTTAAAACGGACGCCGCAGGCTTTAACGAAGCCGAGCGCAAGCTGCTCGCCGAAAACCCGATTGACATACCGAGCTACACCCGAATCGTTGACCATATCGACCACATCCGCGACGTTGCCGGAATCGATTACATCGGCATCGGCTCGGATTTCGACGGCGTCCCGCTGCTCCCGAAAGGAATGAATGGAATGGAAGACCTCGTTCTCGTGACATACGAGATGCTCCGGCGCGGCTACAGCGAAAAGGACATCCGCAAAGTTCTGGGCGAAAATTTCCTCCGCGCCTTTTCCCAGGCCGAAACGGTCGCCAAAATCAATTCGCGCAAAGTCAGCGCCGAAGGAAGCTGGAAGAAAATAAAATAAACCGGGCGGGCGGGTCTTGTATCTGCCATTTTGTTTTATAAAAGACGCTTCTATGAAAGATAAGCCGTAAAGATAAATTACGAATTACGAATTAATAAATATTTTCGTCTTTCGTAATTCGTAATTCGTAATTCGTAATTGTTATGAAATAATAGAGCATCAAATCTCGCTCGATATGCTCAACGGACAGAAAATAATCGTCGTTATGCCTGCCTTTAATGCGGCGCGGACTTTGCCGAAAACCGTCGCGGAGATTCCGTGCGATATCGTCGATGAGATTCTGCTGGTCGACGACGCGAGCGCGGACGAAACCGTGACGGTGGCAAGCGAGCTCAACTTGACGGTTTTTCGCCACGAAAAAAATTACGGCTACGGGCGCAACCAGAAAACCTGTTACCGCGAGGCGCTTGCCAGAGGCGCTGATATCGTCGTCATGGTGCATCCCGATTATCAATATTCGCCGAATCTGATTGTGCCGATGGCGGGAATGATTGCTTACGGCGAATACGACGCGGTGATGGGCTCGCGCATTCTGGGAAAAGGCGCTCTGGAAGGCGGAATGCCCGTTTACAAATACATCGCCAACCGTTTTTTAACGCTCGCCCAGAACGTTTTAATCAGCCAGAAATTGAGCGAGTATCACACCGGCTTTCGCGCGTTCCGGCGCGAAGTTCTGGAAAATCTGCCGCTCGACGCCAACTCCGACGATTTTGTTTTCGACAACGAGATGATTGCGCAGACCGTCTTTTTCGGCTACCGTGTCGGCGAGATTTCCTGCCCGACCAGATATTTCGCCGAAGCTTCGTCGATAAATTTTTCCCGCAGCGTAAAATACGGTCTCGGCGTGCTCTCGACTTCTCTGAAATTTCGCCTGCACCGTTTAGGATTGATGAAAACAAATCTTTTCAGAGAGCCGGCGCGAAAAGCATTGCCGGATTATTATCATGAAATTGAGCGAAATTTATGACAATTACAAATTACGAATTATAAATTACGAATTAGAAAATAACTTTCTTCAATTCGTAATTTGTAATTTGTAGTCCGTAATTACATAAACTATGGGTGAAAACAAATCCAACTTGCAGACAAACGCCGAGCTTATCGTTTTGGTTGGGCTGGTTTTGATGTGCGTCGCCGTTTTTGCGCAGGCGGTCGGGTTTCAGTTTATCAATTTTGACGATAATTTTTACGTTTATGAAAATTCGTTCGTCCTCGGCGGTTTGAATTCGAATTCGATTCGATGGGCTTTTACGGCGTTTTATTCGGCGAACTGGCATCCGCTGACGTGGCTTTCGCATATGCTCGACGTGACGCTTTTCGGCGTCAATCCGGGTGCGCATCACGCCACCAACGTCGTCCTGCACATCATCAATTCGTTTCTCTCATTCGTCGTTTTCCGAAAAATGACCGGCTGCCTTTGGAAAAGCGCATTCGTCGCCGCTCTTTTCGCCATTCACCCGGCGCACGTCGAATCAGTCGCCTGGATTTCCGAAAGAAAAGACGTCCTGAGCACGTTTTTCTGGCTTCTCTCGATGCTCGCTTATTTTAATTACGCGAATTTCAAACGCACAGACGTAGAAAAT
>DASWRI010000085.1:0-21660 GCA_036403235.1 Pyrinomonadaceae bacterium
AGATGGTGATGCCGGGAGACAACATTCAAATGGAAATTGAATTGATTGCTCCGATTGCCATGGAAAAGGGCTTGAGATTCGCCATTCGCGAAGGCGGCCGCACGGTCGGCGCCGGAACCGTCTCTGATATTGTTGAGTAAATTAAATTAAAAGGTAGAAGTTATGCCAAGAGATAACATAATTTTGCAGTGTACAGAGTGCAAAGAGCGCAACTACGTAACGACCAAAAACAAAAAGAACACGCCCGGAAGGCTTGAACTTAAAAAGTTTTGTAAACGTTGCCGTTGCCATCGCTTGCACAGAGAAAACAAATAGTTTTAGATTTTCGATTTTAGATTTTTGGATTTTTGGTTGGACAGGAAAAACTTTCCATCTTCAATCAAAAATCCGACATCTAAAATCGAAAATAGTCTTAGGGGTATGGTGTCAATGGTTAGCATGGAGGTCTCCAAAACCTTAGGTTCGGGTTCGAGTCCTGATACCCCTGCCATTCAAAATTTTTTGAGGAGATAAACAAGTGTCAGAATCAATTGACACCTTAGACAGCGGCAAAAAGAAGGAAAGCGTCGGTGAATTTATCACCGCGACGCGCAAGGAACTGGAAAAAACCTCGTTTCCTTCTTCGAATGACGTCAAAAACACGACGATTATCGTTATCGTCAACGTCATTTTCTTTGCTCTTTACCTGTTTTTGATTGACAGAGCCTGGACATACATCCTGGATGGATTGACCTGGCTTGTCAACAAACTCGCGGGCTTATAAGGATTTTTAAGATGAGACAGTGGTATTTCATCCACACATATTCAGGACACGAGAACAAGGTGCTTGAGAGCCTCAACGCGCGTATTCGCGACATGGAGCTCGGCGAGCAAATTACCGAAGTTCTGCTTCCGAAAGAAACAGTCGTCGAAATGCGCGGTAACAAGCGCATCGAATCGTCGCGTATGTTTTATCCGGGATATGTTCTGGTCGAAATTGAATGTAACGAAGCGGGACGAATCCCCGACAACGTTTTTCACGCGATAAAATCGACTCCGAAAGTGACCGGCTTTTTGGGCGGAAAAAATCCGACGCCGCTGACGCAGGACGAAGTCGACCAAATCGTTCACAACGTGGAAGTCGCGGCGGAAAAACCGAAACCGAAATTCTCTTACGAGGTCGGCGAAGTCGTGCGCATCAAGTCCGGGCCGTTTGCGAGCTTTACGGGCAAGGTCGAAGAAATCAACGAAGAAAAAACGACTTTGAAGGTTACCGTGACGATTTTCGGGCGCTCGACTCCGGTCGAGCTGAATTTCCTCGACGTGGAAAAAGTTACATTCGCGGAAGAAGATTAAATGAGGACATTTTCGAGTTAGTCTTTACAAAAAACTCGAAATCGTAAATCGAATTATGGCTAAAAAAATTACAGGATACATCAAATTACAGATTCCCGCGGGCAAAGCGAATCCCGCACCGCCAATCGGGCCCGCGCTCGGTCAGCACGGCGTCAATATTATGGAGTTTTGCAAGGCGTTCAACGCCAAGACGCAAAACGACGACCCGGATATGAAAGTGCCGGTCGTGATTACGGTCTATGCCGACCGCTCGTTTACGTTTGAGACGAAAACTCCGCCCGCAGCGGATTTGATTCGCAAGGCGTCGGGCATCCCGAAAGGTTCGGGCAAACCGAATAAAGAAAAAGCCGGAACGATTTCGCGCGCGCAGATTGAAGAAATCGCCAAAAAGAAAATGCCCGATTTGAACACGACAAATCTGGATTCGGCGATTAAAACAATCGAAGGCACGGCGAAAAGCATGGGCTTGACGGTCGAATAGTTTTTATAAAAAGGGAGAAATGTTTGCGCTCGTCGAGCGTAAATCTAAAAACATTTCGTTTGAACCTAAAATTAAAATGGCTAAAAAAGGAAAGAAATATCTTGCGGCTCTCGCAAAAGTAGAGCCGAGCAGGAAATACAGTTTGGAAGAAGGCGTCGCAAAAGTGAAAGAAGTCGCTTTTGCAAAGTTTGACGAAACGGTTGAACTGACGATGTGGCTCGGCGTCGACCCGCGCAAAGCCGACCAACTGGTGCGCGGAACGATTGTTCTGCCGAACGGTTTGGGCGGCAAAACAAAAATGGTCGTCGTTATTGCGCAGGGCGATAAAATTCGCGAAGCCGAAGAAGCCGGAGCCGACATTGTCGGCGGCGACGACATTGTCGACCGCATCAAAGGCGGCTGGCTCGATTTCGACGCTTTAATCGCAACGCCCGACATGATGGGCAAAGTCGGCCAGCTCGGAAAAATTCTCGGCCCGCGCGGTTTGATGCCGAATCCGAAAACCGGAACGGTGACGATGGACGTTCGCACGGCGATTCAGGAAACAAAAGCCGGTAAAGTCGAATATCGCGTCGATAAAACGGGCGTTATCCACAGCCCGGTCGGCAAAGTTTCTTTTGACGACGCAAAGCTTCTGGAAAATACGAGAGTTTTAATCAACGCCGTCATCAAAGCAAAACCGACGACGGCCAAAGGTCGTTACGTCAAAAAAGTAAATCTGGCGGCGACGATGAGCCCGGGCGTTCTGCTCGATGAGCTAAGTTTCGTTTAAGTGAGGAGCGTATAAAGAAATGAAAACAAGAGAAAGAAAACAAGCGGATTTAAACGCCCTCGCGGAAGAGTTGAATAATTCAAAGTCGGCGATGATTGTCAGCTTCAATAAACTGACGGTCAATAAAGACCAGGAATTTCGTAATCAACTGCGTGAAGCGGGCGCGAAATATCAAGTCGTCAAAAACACGATTGCGCGTCTGGCCGTGAAGGGAACGCCGTATGAAAATGCGAGCGAGCATTTCAAAGGCGTAACGGCAATCGCCTGGACGGAAAACGACCCGGTCGTGTTGTCGAAAGCGATTTCAAAATTTACAAAGGATAATGCCGACTTTTATACACTGAAAGCCGGAATTGTCGATGGCAAAGTGGTCGATGCAAAGCAAGTCGAAGCAATCGCCAGCCTGCCGTCGAAAGAAGTTCTTATTTCCAAGCTGTTGTTTGTCTTAAACGCACAAGCCCAGCGCATCGTGACGGTTATCAACGCCGTTCCGCGCAATCTGGCGGTGGTCATTAAGCAAATAGGCGACGCGAAATCCGAAACTGAGCCCGAACAAAAAGCGGCTGAACCGGCAACGGAAAAAGCTGAAGAAGCAACGCCTGCTGCGGAAGAACCGAAACAGGAAGAAACCGCCGCGCCGGAAGCGAGCGCCGAAACGCAGGAAGCGCCGGCACAAAAAGCCGAAACGGGCGACGAGACGGAAGAAGCTCCGGCCGCCACGGAATCCGAAACTGCCGTAACGGAAGAAGCAACCGCCGAATCCGCAACGGAAGCTGAACCGGCTTCTGAAACAGAAGAGGCGACCGCTGAAACTGCGCCGGAAACTGCGCCGAGCGCCGAAGAAAGCGCCGCGCCGGAAACTTCGGAAGAGGCAGCGCCGGAAGGCGAGGAAAAATCGGAATAGTAAAAATTTTCTAGCCGTGCTCAAGGTAAAACGAGCGAAGCGATTGTCAGGTCGCTTTGCAGCTCGGGCGAATTTTTAAGGAGATGCAAACTTTGAAAATACGTTCCGTTGGGTTCTAGCGGCTGACACTAAACGGCGGCGTTGCGAAACATCGATGTCGCTCAAAAATAAATAAACACAGAACCCTATTTGGAGGATATAAATTATCATGGCAGTTACAAAAGATGAAGTAATCGAGTATTTGAAAGGTATAACGCTTTTGGAAGCGTCGGAATTAGTTAAGGAACTTGAAGAAGTTTTCGGAGTTTCAGCCGCCGCAGCGGCCGCGCCGATGGCGATGGCAGCCAGTGCCGGTGCGGGTGATGCCGCGCCTGCCGCCGAAGAAAAAGATGCCTTTGACGTAATCATCACGTCGGCCGGCGGAAACAAGATTTCCGTTATCAAGGTTGTTCGTGAAGTTGTCGCCGGTCTCGGCTTGAAAGAAGCCAAAGAACTTGTCGACAGCGCGCCGAAAGCCATTAAAGAAGGCGTTTCCGCAGCCGAAGCCGAAGAAATCAAGGCTAAATTGACCGAAGCCGGAGCATCGGTCGAAGTTAAATAATTAGTCAACCAAAACCAGTTTGGCTGCATCTTACAGCAGTCGGTTGAAGTAAAATTATTTAATTGTTAAGATAAAAGGCAAGCGTTTGAAATTTAATTTTGGCGCTTGCCGTCTTTATCATTATTTGGAAACTTTTGCAGTTTCTTAGGGTTAGAGAGAATTCTCTAAAATAAATTGGAGTTAAGTGTCCTTTTCGGCACTCTCGAAAAAATCGGTTTTCGCAGCGTAAACTGCTAAAAAAGCGGTCTGGGCAGACTTTGCCCTTGACCGCATTTGCCGTCTTTTATTGAAAATTTTAAGGAGACTTTTAGATAAAGCAATCCTACCAATAAAAGATATTTAAATCAACAAATATTTTTCTTCAAGACCTGATTTTTATAAAATTATGATTGTCAATCCGCTTCAAACAAACACCAACGGGCTAGGTCGCCGAACCAGCAAGGCGCCCGAGCGCGTTGATTTTTCAAAAATTTATACATCGGCGCGCATTCCGAATCTTATCGAAGTGCAGCGCGAATCATACAATCGCTTTTTGCAGATGGACTTGATACCGGAAGAGCGCGAGAACGTCGGTCTGCAGTCGGTTTTCGGCTCGGTTTTCCCCGTCTCGGATTTTCGCGAAACGGCGACGCTCGAATTTGTCGAGTATCAAATCGGCAACTGGCAGTGCAAGTGCGGAAATTTGGAAGGCCTCGAACATCTTCGCGCGAACTGTAAAGAATGCGGCGCGAAAATAAAAGTCGACCCGTTTAATCCGGCCGAAGTGCTCTGCAACAACTGCGGAACCTTCAACTCGGTGCGCCCGAATTTGTGCTCAAACTGCGGCGAGCCGGTCGGCTTGAAACACAAACACGACCAGCAGGAATGTCAGGAACGCGGAATGAGCTACAGCGTTCCTCTGAAAGTCAAAATTCGTCTCACCGTTTACGACAAAGACGCGGAAACGGGCGTTTCGACGATTCGCGACATAAAGGAAGAAGACGTATTTTTCGGCGAAATTCCGTTGATGACCGACAACGGAACTTTTATCATCAACGGCACGGAGCGCGTCATCGTTTCGCAGCTTCACCGCTCGCCGGGAGTGTTTTTCAAAGGCGACCGCGATTCATATTTGGCGAAAATCATTCCGTATCGCGGCTCGTGGGTCGAATTTGAATTTGACCAGAAAGGAATTCTTTACGCGCGTCTCGGAAAACGCAAAATCCTGGCGACGATTTTTCTTCGCGCGCTCGGACTGTGGCTCAATCCGCAAATCGATATGCGGACGGTTTCCGACAGCATTCTCGAAGAAGTCATCAAAAATTCGGACTTTTCAAACGCCGACATTCTGCGCCAGTTTTACGTGATTGACGAAGTGCAGGTTCAGAAAGGCAAATTGTTTGTGACGGTCAAAGAAGACGGCGAAACAAATTTGAGCGGAATGCGCGCCGAAGAAACAATCAAAGACGGCAAGGAAGAAATTACGCACGTCGGCAAGAAAATCACAAAAGCGGCGATTCGCGAATTGAAAAAACTCGGACGCGAAAGAGTCGAAGTTTCGAGCGCCGATTTTGAAGGCGCGATTGCGCTCGACGATGTTGTCAACACCGAAACGGGCGAAGTGATTTTAGAATCGAACACGGAAGTTACGCCCGCGAAATTGCAGCAGATTGTCGAAGAAGGCGTCGAAAGCTTTTCGGTTTATTTTCCCGAAAAAGACGACATCGGCGGAATCATCACGCAGACTTTGAAAAAAGACGCGATTTCGAAGCCGGTCGACGCGCTTCTGGAAATTTACCGCAAAATGCGACCCGGCGACCCGCCGACCGTTCCGACCGCTTATCGTCTGCTCGAAGGAATGTTTTTCGATGCGCGCCGGTTTGATTTATCGCGCGTCGGACGCTTGAAATTCAATATCAAGATGGGCCGTCCCGAGCGCGACGATTTGGACAATTCGCTTTTGAAAGCGGGC
Source organism: Pyrinomonadaceae bacterium (assembly GCA_036403235.1). GTDB lineage: Bacteria > Acidobacteriota > Blastocatellia > Pyrinomonadales > Pyrinomonadaceae > JBGTFE01. The sequence continues at coordinate 6,045 of DASWRI010000085.1, forward strand.
GATTTCTACGAAGTCGTCAACTATCTGCTGCGGATGAGAAAAGACCACGAAAATTACAGTCAGGACGATATCGACCACTTGGGAAATCGACGCGTCCGCGCCGTCGGCGAGCTGCTCGAAAATCAATTCCGCATCGGACTCGAAAGAATGGAACGCGCCATCAAGGAAAAAATGTCTATCCAGCAGGATATGAACACGACGATGCCGCGCGACCTTGTTAATGCGAAGCCGGTAACGGCGGCCGTCCGCGAGTTTTTTGGCTCGTCGCAGCTTTCGCAGTTTATGGATCAGACGAATCCGCTTTCGGAAATCACGCACAAGCGTCGTCTTTCGGCATTAGGGCCGGGCGGCTTGTCGCGCGAGCGCGCCGGATTTGAAGTCCGCGACGTTCACCCGACGCACTACGGCCGCATCTGTCCGATTGAAACGCCTGAAGGCCCGAACATCGGTTTGATTTCAAGCCTTTCGTGCTTTGCGCGAATAAACGAGTTCGGCTTTATCGAATCACCGTATCGAAAGGTCGAAGACGGCCGCGTCATCGAATATGTGAAAATCATCAACGGCGGCGGCACCGGTTTGAAACCGCATTCGCACGTTCCTCTGGAAGATGTCGAAGCGGCCAATGCAAAACTCAAAAAAGACGGCCGGATTGCCGAATTTGAACCCGAGCCGTTTTATCTGACGGCCTGGGAAGAAGACAAATACGTTATCGGTCAGGCGAATATCGAGCTGAACGAAAAAGGAAATATTGTCAACGAGCGCAACGCGGCCAGAAAGAAAGGCGAATTTATTACGGCTGACAGCGATGAAATTCAATATATGGACGTCAGTCCGAAACAACTCGTTTCGGTCGCTGCTTCGTTAGTTCCGTTTCTCGAAAACGACGATGCGAACCGCGCTCTGATGGGCTCGAACATGCAGCGTCAATCGGTTCCGCTCCTGCGCGCCGAAGCGCCGTATGTCGGAACGGGAATGGAAGCGGTCGCCGCGCGCGACTCGGGCGCGGTCGTCATCGCCAAACGCGACGGCGTCGTCGATTACGTCGATTCCGAGCGCATCATCGTTAAAGCCGACCATCAGGTTGACGGCACGATTTCGCGCGAAGTGACGGCGGACATTTACTCGCTCGTTAAATTTACGCGCTCGAATCAAAACACCTGTATCAATCAAAGAGCAATTGTGCAGGTTGGCGAACGCGTCAAAAAAGGACAGGTTATCGCCGACGGGCCGTGCACCGACAGGGGCGAGCTCGCTCTCGGCAGAAACGTGCTCGTCGCGTTTATGTCGTGGCGCGGCTATAACTTCGAAGACGCGATTCTGGTTTCGGAACGTCTCGTCAAAGAAGATTATTACACTTCGATTCACATCGAGGAGCTCGAAATCGAAGCGCGCGACACCAAACTCGGGCCGGAAGAAATCACGCGCGATATTCCGAACGTCGGCGAAGTTATGCTTCGCGATTTGGACGAATCGGGCATTATCCGTATCGGAGCGCAGGTCAAACCCGGCTCGATTCTCGTCGGAAAAGTGACGCCGAAGGGCGAAACGCAGCTGACGGCGGAAGAAAAACTGCTTCGCGCCATCTTCGGCGAAAAAGCTGGAGACGTCAAAGACGCTTCGTTGACCTGCCCGCCGGGAATCGACGGAACGGTCGTCGACGTGCAGGTTTTCACGCGCAAAGGTCAGGATAAAGACGAGCGCAGCTTAGACATCGAATCTTTGGAAGAAGACGCGTTGAGACGCGACCTCGAAGACGAAATTCGTATTTTGAGCGAGCAGCGCGACGAGCGTATCTACGAGCTTTTCGAAGGCCGCAAGCTGACGAAAGATTTAACCGACGGCAAAGACGTCATTTTGAAAAAAGGCGAAACTTTGACGCGCGAAATGCTTTCGGACGTCGACGCCCGCCTGCTTCGCAAAGCCGAAGTGGCCGCCGGAACGATTGATATCGCCGGAGAAATCAAGGAATACGAACAGCGCACGACGCGTCAGATAAACATTTTGAGCGACATCTACGAGGAAAAAATCACCAAATTAAAACAGGGTGACGAGCTTCCGCCGGGAGTTATCAAAATGGTGAAAGTTTTCGTCGCCATGAAGCGCAAGCTTTCGGTCGGCGACAAAATGGCCGGTCGTCACGGCAACAAGGGCGTCATCGCTCGCATTCTGCCGGAAGAAGACATGCCTTACTTGCCGGACGGAACGCCGGTCGATATCGTCCTCAATCCGCTCGGCGTGCCTTCGCGTATGAACGTCGGCCAGATTCTGGAAACGCATCTCGGCTGGGCGGCGCGCGTTCTCGGACTTCATTTCGCAACGCCGGTTTTTGACGGCGCGAGCGAAAAGGAAATCAAGGAATATATCGGCAAGGCGAACGACCGTTTCGACGAACTCGGTATTCCGCCGTCGGTCGGGCCTTCGGGCAAAACTCGTCTGTATGACGGCTTGACGGGCGAACAGTTCGAGCAGAAAGTAACCGTCGGTTACATTTATATGCTCAAACTCTCGCATCTGGTCGACGATAAGATTCACGCTCGCTCAATCGGGCCTTACAGCTTGATTACGCAGCAGCCTCTCGGCGGTAAAGCGCAGTTCGGCGGCCAGCGTTTCGGCGAGATGGAAGTCTGGGCGCTCGAAGCCTACGGCGCGGCGCATATCTTACAGGAATTGTTGACCTGTAAATCCGACGACGTTGCCGGACGCTCGAAGATTTACGAAACAATCGTCAAAGGCGAGTCGAATTTCGAGCCGGGCATTCCCGAATCGTTCAACGTTCTCGTGCGCGAACTGCAATCGCTCTGTCTGGACGTCGAGCTCATCACCGAAGATGAAATCGACCCCGAAGAAGTGGCGGCAGGCGTCGGCGAAGTGGTAGGTGCAGATTAATAGTTGCAGAGTTACCGAAGTTACCGAAGTTGCAAAATTAGAAGAAATTTCTTAACTCTGCAACTTCGGTAACTCAGCCAACTCTGTGAACTTTTTGGAGAAATATGTTTCGATTGCAAAACGATAATAAAACACAATTAACCCCGAATTTTGAGGCGATTCGCATCTCGCTGGCGTCGCCCGATAAAATTAAATCATGGTCGCACGGCGAGGTGACCAAACCCGAAACGATTAACTACCGCACGTTTAAGCCGGAGCGCGACGGGCTTTTCTGCGCGCGCATTTTCGGTCCGGTCTCGGATTGGGAATGTCTCTGCGGAAAATATAAAAGAATGAAGCACCGCGGCGTTATCTGCGACAAATGCGGTGTCGAAGTGACGCAGTCAAAAGTGCGCCGCGAGCGTCTCGGTCACGTCGATTTGGCCTCGCCCTGCTCGCACGTATGGTTTTTTAAAGGCCTGCCTTCGCGCATCGGACATCTTCTCGACATTACGCTTCGCGACCTCGAAAAAATTCTCTATTTCGAGACTTACATCGTCGTCGACGGGGGCGAAGTTCCGGGACTCAAGGAAAAAGATTTGCTGACCGACGAGCGTTACCGCGAATTGATGCGCGACTACCCGCACCAATTCGTCGCCAAAATGGGCGCGGAAGCCATCAAAGAGCTTTTGATGAAAGTCAACGTCGCCGAGCTCGTCGGCGATTTGCGCCAGAAAATGCGCGAAGAAAATTCGCAGCAGAAAAAACTGAAATATTCCAAGCGTTTGAAGGTCGCGAACTCGTTTCTTCGTTCGGGCAATAATCCCGAATGGATGATTCTGGACGTGATTCCGGTCATTCCGCCGGAACTTCGCCCGCTTGTGCCTCTCGACGGCGGACGTTTTGCGACGTCGGATTTGAACGACCTTTATCGCCGCGTTATCAACCGCAACAACCGTCTCAAAAAATTGATGGAGCTGCGCGCGCCGGAAGTCATCGTCCGCAACGAAAAGCGCATGCTTCAGGAAGCGGTCGACGCACTTTTCGACAACGGCCGTCGCGGTCGTGTCTTACGCGGCGCGAACAATCGCCCGCTCAAATCTTTGTCGGGAACGCTCAAAGGAAAACAGGGACGTTTTCGTCAAAATCTTCTCGGAAAACGCGTCGATTATTCGGGACGCTCGGTTATCGTCGTCGGGCCGGAATTGAAATTGCATCAATGCGGCTTGCCCAAGAAAATGGCTCTGGAATTATTCAAACCGTTTATCTATAACAAATTGGAGCGCGACGCGCACGCCGCGACGATTAAGCAGGCACGCGAAATGGTCGAACGCCAGGAGCCGATTGTCTGGGACATTCTCGAAGAAGTCATCCGCGAGCACCCGGTTCTTTTGAACCGCGCGCCGACGCTTCACCGTCTCGGAATTCAGGCGTTTGAGCCGGTTCTCGTCGAAGGCAAGGCGATTAAAATTCACCCGCTCGTCTGCACGGCGTTTAACGCCGACTTTGACGGCGACCAGATGGCGGTTCACATTCCGCTTTCGGCCGAAGCGCAGATTGAAGCGAGCGTGCTCATGCTGGCGTCGAACAACTTGCTTTCGCCCGCATCGGGACAACCGATTACCGTTCCTTCGCAGGACATCGTTCTCGGCTGTTATTACCTGACGCTCGACCGCGAAAATATGAAAGGCGAAAACAAAGCCTTTAATTCGGTCGATGACGTTCTGCTCGCGCTCGATGCCAAAGCGGTCGAAACGCAGACCAAAATTCGTCTGCGCTGGAAAGGCGATTTGATTGATTTGACCAAAGAGCACAACATGCAGGACGTTATGCGCGCCACCATCAGAGAAGCGGTCGACCGTGTTATCGAGACGACCGTCGGACGCGTTATCTTAAACGAACGCCTGACGCGCGACGGCTTGCCGTATGTCAACGGAACGCTGAAAAAGAAAGGCTTGCAGTCGCTGGTCAGCTTCTGCCACTTGAAGCTCGGACACGAACAAACGGTCGCTCTGCTCGACGATTTGAAAACGATGGGCTTTCTTTCGGCGACAAAAGCGGGAATTTCCATCGGCATCGACGATATGGTCACGCCTTCGAGCAAAAAAGGAATCATCGCAGATGCGCGTAAGGAAGTCGACAAGCTTCAAAAGCAATACGAAGATGCGACAATGACAAATATGGAGCGCGTCAACAAAGTTACGGCGATTTGGTCAGACGTAACAGACCGCGTGGCGAAGGAAATGTTTCTGGCAATGCACAAACGCGAAGAAGAGCGCCAGGAACTGAATCCGATTTTGGTTATGGCCGATTCGGGCGCGCGCGGTTCGGAAGCGCAGATTCGTCAGCTGGCCGGTATGCGCGGCCTGATGGCGAAACCTTCGGGCGAAATTATCGAAACGCCGATTGTCGCCAACTTCCGCGAAGGCCTGAACGTTTTGCAATACTTTATTTCGACGCACGGCGCGCGTAAAGGTCTGGCCGACACGGCTCTCAAAACGGCCGACTCGGGCTACCTGACGCGCCGGCTGGTTGACGTCGCGCAGGACGTTATCGTCTCCGAACAGGATTGCGGCACGTTGCGCGGAATCTGGGCGGAAGCGATTATTCGAAACGGCGAAGAAGTCGAATCTCTACGCGACCGCATCGTCGGCTGCACGAGCCTGGACGACATCGTCGACCCGGTTGACAGCACGACGATTGTCGAAGCAAACACGGAAATCGACGAAGATTTGGCCGCGCAGGTACAGCTTTCCGGCTTAATCCGCGTTCGTATCCGCTCGCCGCTGACGTGCGAATCGCGTCGCGGCATCTGCGTCAAATGTTACGGCCGCAACCTGGCTACCGGAAACACGGTCGAAATCGGCGAAGCCGTCGGCGTTATCGCCGCCCAATCAATCGGCGAACCGGGAACGCAGCTCACGATGAGAACGTTCCACGTCGGCGGAACGGCGCGGCTCGAACAGGAAACCAAACACGCCGCGGCGATGGACGGAACGGTCAAATATCTCGAAGATATGCGCGTCATCAAAAACCGCGCGGGCGAGCTCATCTCGATGAAACGCCAGCCTTCGGAGCTTGCTTTGATTGACGACCGCGACCGCGAAGTCGCTCGTTATCAAATCGTTTACGGCGCGCACGTTCACGTCAAAGACGGTCAAAAAGTCAAGGAAGACGATTTGCTCGCGACGTGGGACCCGTTTACTTTCGCGATTTTGACGGAAGTTTCGGGCGTCGTGAAATTCCAGGATTTGAAGGAAGGCAAAACGCTCGAAGAAGACATCGATAAGGTTTCCGGCCAGAAACGCCTCGTGGTTAAGGATTCGGATGAAAAATCTCAGCCGCGTCTGGAAATCCGCGACGGCAACAAGGTTTTGAAAACTTATCAGATGCCGATTCGTTCGAATTTGCACGTCGAAGACGCCGCGGAAGTCGAAGCGGGCGATATCATCGCGAAAATCCCGCGTGAGACGACCAAGACGAAAGACATCGTCGGCGGTCTGCCGCGCGTCGTCGAGCTTTTCGAAGCGCGTCGTCCGGGCGAAACGGCCGTTATGTCCGAAATCGACGGAAGCGTCAAATTCGGCGCCATCGCCAAGGGCAAACGCAAACTGATTGTCGTCGGCGACGACGGTGAAGAAAGAGAATACGACATTCCGCGCGGAACGCACGTTTCCGTTCAGGAAGGCGACCGCGTCAAAGCGGGCGAGCCTTTGATGGACGGGCCGCTCAATCCGCACGACATCCTGCGCGTTCTCGGTATGGAACAGCTTCAGGAATATCTGGTTAACGAAATTCAGGAAGTTTATCGTCTGCAGGGCGTCAACATCAACGACAAGCACATCGAAGTCATCGTCAGACAGATGCTTCGCTGGGTGAAAATCAAAGATGTCGGCGACACGGATTTTCTGCTCGAAGAACAGGTCGACCGTTTCCGTTACGAAGACGAAAATCGCCGCGTCATGGAAGAAGACAAACAGCCCGCCAGCGCCGAACCGCTTCTGCTCGGTATCACGAAGGCTTCGCTTTCGACCGATTCGTTTATCTCGGCGGCGTCGTTCCAGGAAACGACCCGCGTTTTGACCGAAGCGGCGATTTCGGGACGCGTCGATTATCTGCGCGGATTGAAGGAAAACGTCATCATGGGACGACTGATTCCGGCCGGAACGGGTATGAAATACTATCGCAACGTAAAAGTTGCGCCCGACCCGACCGAGAATCAGAAGAAAGAAGAGGATTACGACGATTTTTCGACGATGACGGGCGGTTTGGATTTACCCGTCCCGATGGATATGCCGGGCGTTGACACGGACGAAGGCTATGACGAAGCCGAAGAGACGCTCGACGAATTCGCTCTCGAAGAAGAAGAAGTCTATGACGATTCGCTCAGCGCGGACATCGACATCGACGACGATTTTTAATCGCCGATTCGACAAACGAATAAAAAAGCCGGAAGATGATTTTCTTCCGGCTTTTTTTTTGTGAAAAAAGGTTTTTTGCGCCGCCGTCTGTGATTTAAAAATTTATTGACATTTACACGCGAAATGACTATTATCCGTTCTACCGTATAACTTAACCCAAATAATTATAAACAAAAGGAGATTTGCTATATGACTTATACAGTCAAACCGGGTGACACACTTTCGAAAATCGCCCAAAAGCTCGGAGTAACTTTAGCTGCATTACTGGATGCAAATCCTAAGTTCAAGGCAAATCCGAATAAAATCAATGTCGGTGACGTTTTAAACGTTCCGAAAAACAAACCGGCTTCGCCTCCTCCGCCGCCAAAACCGCCAACGCCGCCAAAACCCCTTTCACCGCCGGCGCCACCGCCGACGCCGCCCGTGCCGCCGACGCCCGAAACGTCAGGCGCGATACTGGGAAGTCTTTCGGCAAAATATGAAGTCGGCTCGCGCGGCCCGGGTACGGTTTCGACCGGAATCGGCGATGCGGGCGGAGCTTCCTACGGCTCTTACCAGATGACGAGCAAACCGGCGGGCGGAACCGTAAAAAGATTCGTCATGGAGGCGAATTTTCCTTTTGCAAACGCGTTTAGCGGGCTCCTGCCGGGAACTGCCCAGTTTACAAGCGCCTGGAAACAACTGGCCGTTTCCAGCACGACGGCTTTTCAAAAATCCCAACACGATTTTATCGAGAATACGCATTACGACCCGTTCGTCGCAAAAATAAAAAGTCAGGACGGTTTGGATGTCACAAAGCGCTCCTTCGCGCTCCAAAACGTCATCTGGTCGACCGCCGTTCAGCACGGGCCGGGAAACTCGATAGCGCATCTGGCTATCCAGAGCCTGCGCGGCTTAAGCCAGAGCGACCCGAGTTACGATAAAAAATTAATCGTCGCCATCTATGCCGAACGCGGCCGAAAAGACGCCAACGGCGTTCTCGTACATTTCGCCCGGAACTCCGCCAAAGTTCAGGCCGGCGTCGCCGCCAGATTCGTCAGCGAAGAAAAAGACGCCTTGAAAATGCTGGCCGATGAGTCTTAAGAAGTAAAAAATCTCTTAACTATTTATTTAGTAAAGCTGAAAGATAAATCTTTCAGCTTTTTTATTTGTGCAGTTTTGGAATGTATCTCCGGAGTCGAAAAAAAATTGTAAGGTTTTAGGAAAAAAAGACATTAGCCATTAAAAGGGGAAAAAATAAAAAATTAGGAGAACAATTATGAAAAAGAATTTATCTTTATTTTTGGCTGTTGCGGTTATAGCAACAATCGTTTCTTTACTCACGCGCGCGACTGAAGTCGGCGCCCAGCAAGCGACCGACAGTGCTCCGATTGGCTCAATCGTGGCTTGGCCCGGTGCAAAAACTAAAATCCCTAAAGGCTGGAGAGAATGTGACGGCAGTGAAGTAGACAAAAACCAATTCAAGGTTTTAGCCGATAGACTCGGAACTTTTTGGGGCGGAACCGCTACCGATAAAATTAAGCTGCCGGATTTACGCGGCTACTTTTTACGCGGTGTTAGCGGAAGCAGCGATGTTGACCCGGACAAGATGCGTCGAAGCCCGAGAGGCAGCGGTACAAGTAACGACGTCGGTTCTATCCAGAATGATATATTCGGCGCACATTCGCATACACTTTTGACCGGCGGGACCGTGTTTACCAGTACGCCTACTGCAACCAGCGAATGGAAATCCGGTTTTGCTCCGGGCGATGCATTCAGGGACAACGGCGCCAGCGGAGTCAGCAGAAGCCCTATCAATGAAAACGGCGGCAAAGAAACACGCCCGAAAAATGCCAATGTTTATTGGATTATCAGAATTGAATAAATAAGCTCAATAAGTCCAAAAACTAAAGCGCGCCCATGATTTCACGTTAAACTTTAAAATAAAAAAGCCGGGAAATATTAATTCCCGGCTTTTTACTTAGCAAGCTATCCGTTTTTTGAAACGTGCGGTTTGTGTTACCAAACCTTACAAATATCGGCTCGAATCATTTTATCGCCCTGTTTACAGGCGAAGGCCGAGGCGAATTCCGGCATGTTCGACATCGGGCCGTTGACGCGCCAGCGCGGGAGGGCGTGCGGGTCGCCGAGCACCTGGAGACGTTCGGCTTCGGCCGTGCCTTTCGCGGCCCAGACCTGCGCCCAGCCTAAAAAGAAACGCTGTTCGGCCGTAAAGCCGTCGATGTCGGCCGGGCGCGGCTTGCCTTCGAGCGATTTTTTGAAAGCGTAATAAGCCATCGTCAAACCGCCGAGGTCGGCCGTGTTTTCGCCGAGCGTCAGACGTCCGTTCATATTCAAGCCGGGCTGCACCTCGTAGCCGCTGAACTGATTGGCGACGCACGAAACGCGTTCCTCGAATTTGGCGCGGTCTTCTTCAGTCCACCACGATTTGAGATTGCCTTCGGCGTCGAATTTACTGCCCTGGTCGTCAAAGCCGTGCGTGATTTCGTGACCGATGACCGCGCCGATGGCGCCGTAATTTATCGCGTCGTCGGCGTTAAAGTTGAAAAACGGCGGCTGCAAAATTCCGGCCGGAAAAGTGATGTCGTTGTTGACCGACGAATACGAAGCATTGACCGTCGGCGCGGTAAATCCCCAGCGCGTGCGGTCGGTCGGCTGATTGATGTCTTTCTGGTTGCGCGCGATGTCGAATTGATTAATTCGCATCACGTTCAGCGCGTAGGATTTCTGGTCAATCTTTGCCAATCCCTGGTAGCCGCGCAGTTTGTCGGGATAACCGATTTTGCGCTTAAAGGCGGCGAGTTTTGCCTGCGCTTTCTGCTTCGTTGCGGCCGACATCCAGTCGAGCTGGTTGATGCGCTCGCGGTAAGCGGCGAAAAGATTGTCAATCATCTCGTTCATGCGCTTTTTGGCGTCGGCCGTAAACGCTTTTTTGACGAATTCCTGTCCGAGCGCTTCGCCGAGCGAGTTGTCGGTCGCGCCGATACAGCGACGCCAGCGCGGCTGCATTTCCTTTGTGCCCGAAAGATATTTGCCGAAGAAGTTAAAGTTTTCCGTCTCAAACGCTTTCGAGAGGCGCGACGCAGCCGAATTTATGAGCATCCAGCGCAGATAGGTTTTCCAGTCCTGGATGGAAACATCGGTCAGCATCTTGTTTACTTCCGTGAAAAAATCCGGCTGCCCGACGTTTATTTCCGTCACGGCCGGAACGCCGCGCGTCGTCATATAATTTGCCCACGAAAAGTTCGGCGTCATTTGAGAAAATTCCGCCAAAGGCTTTTTATTGTAATTTTTGTCCGGGTCGCGCAGCTGGACGGGCGCGAGCGAAGCGTTCGCCAGACGCGTCTGTATCGTCATCACGGTTTTCGCGTTAGATGCGGCTTTATCCGCGTCGTCGCCGAGCAGCTTGAACATATTCGTCGAATATTCGACAAACTTCGCGCGCGTTTCGACCGATTTGGCGTCGTCCTTCGTGTAATAATCGCGGTTCGGCAGGCTCAGCCCGCCCTGTCTGATATTGACAATCACCGTTCCGCTGTTTTTCGCATCAGGCCCGCCGCTGAAACCGAACAGGGCGGGAATGCCCATCGAGTGAAACATCGCGATTTCCCGGACGACGTCCTGCGTGGTTTTGATTTTGTTGATTTGTTTGAAATAAGGCTTGAGCGGTTTCATGCCCGCTTTTTCGATGGTCGCCTCGTCCATACACGAAGCGTAGAAATCGCCGATAAGCTGCGTGTCGCTGCCCGCGGCGGATTTGGATTTGGCGGCGTTTTCCAAAACTTCTTTTAAGGTGGCGTAATTGTTTTCGCCCAGAATATTAAAAGTTCCCCAGCGCGAATAAGCGGCGGGAATTTCCGTGTTTTTCAGCCAGCTTCCGTTGGCATATTGAAAAAAGTCGTCGCAGGCGTCGGCCGAAGTGTCCATTCGGCTCAGGTCAAACGCTTTGGTCTGGGCCACCGCCGACGTGCAAACGGCCACGAGAACGGCGAGGGCAATCATAAATCGAAAGCTAAATTTGTGCATTTTTGTCTCCTCAGGATTTGTTGATATGTTGTTGTAAATTATACGGCATTTCGGGGAAAAGGTTTAGGAGAAATCAAAGGTTAGAGGCTGGAGATTAGTAAGAAATTTTCGCTAATCTTTGCTTGTCAATTTTAATCTTGAACAAAACTAATCTCTAAATGACGGGAATAAATTTTTCGCACACCTTTTCCCGAAGTTTTCGCGCCAGTTCCTTGCGATTCGGGTCTTGAACCGGCTCGTCGCCGAAATTGATAATCGCCGTAAATTCATGCACTTGAAAGACCCGCCACATATGCTCCGCCAAACTCCGGTCGTCCCACCAGCAAATCGTTTCGCTCGGCTTCAATTCGTTTTCGGGCGTTCGATAGCTGATGGCGGCGTACGAGACGGGCAAATCCGTCTCAGCGGCAAATTTGAGAAAAGAAGAATTAAACGGCAAAACTTCTTCGCCTTTGGTGCTCGTGCCTTCGGGAAAAATGATGACGCCTTCGCCCTCGCTTAATTTTTTTATAATTTCCCGCCCGGCGCGCGGAATGTCGCGCCTATTTTTGCGATTTATAAAAATCATTCCCAAATCGCCGACCATTTTTCCGGCGAAAGGCCAATTTTCAATCTCGCCTTTCGCGACGAAAACGCCTTCCGCGACGGCCCGGAGCGCGGGAATATCGACGTAGCTCAGATGATTTGAAACGAGAAAAAAAGGCGGCTGCGGCGCGCGCCCGGCGACTTCGATGCGCATTCCCGAAATTTTGACAAACGCCCGCGCCCACGAGCGAAAAATTATCTGCCGCCAGAAAGCCTTGTTCGGAACAAAAAACGCGCCGGCAAACCAGATTAAATAAAATCCGAGAGTGGAAACGGAAAATGCGGCGAAACGAGCGGCGGCGCGAATATTTTTCATAAATGGAAAATGGAAAGCGGAAAATTAAAAATTAAGAAATGGATTTTATATTTTCCGCTTTCCGTTTATTCAGTCTTTCTCGATTTTCTTAAAATTGTAGCGCAGCAGAACGCGCATCGGCAAAGATTTCCCGTTTCTCGAAGCCGGTCGCCACTGCATTCGACGAATCGTTTCCGTCACCGACTCGTCGAGGCCGAACCCGGCCCAGCGAACGATTTCGGTTTTTAGAAGTTTGCCGCTCGCGTCGACTTCGATTTCAATATCGACGGTCGCCTCGACAAAATAAAGCGACGCGAGCGGCGTGTATTCGGGCTTGATTCTTTGATACGGCAGCGGCGGGCGAAAATTTTTCGCCTCGGCCGAATCTTCCGCCGGCAGCTCCTCGATGTTCTGCGCGCGCTTTTCGTTTAATTCTTCCGCGCCGACCGCTTTCAGTTTTTCGTAAATTTCCGTCGACAGATTATCGACGGACGCAAAAAGCTCTTTGTCGGCGGCGGCGGGCGTTTTCGCTTCAAAGCTTTTGAGCTTCCAGAAAACGAGCCGTCCGGTGCGCGCGCTGGCGACGTAAACGACGGCGTAAGATTCGTAAAATTCCGCCTTTGCAAAGGTCGAGCGTCTCTGATTAATCGCTTTTACGAGCAGGAAATAATCGCAGCCGACGCGCGCGCCGATGATTTTCGATTCTCCGGTCGTCAAATTAAAGGGATTTTCGTAATTTTCCGCGCGAAAAGCCGTCTCGCTTAACGACGCGTCGAGAATTTTTAATTTTGCTGAAAGGGAAGTTTCCAGTTTTCCGGCGTAATTCACGCTCTGCTCGGTTTTTTCGGGAACGAGTAAAGCGAGTTTCTGCGCCGACAAAGTTGGGACGAAAAGGAACATTAAACCATAGAGACACAGAGACACAGAGATTTTTATTTTTTCTCTGTGTTTTTGTGTCTCTGTGGTGAAATTAAAAATTCTCATTTCGAATGATAAAGCTTTGCAATCTCGCTTTTGAGCTCGGGCGGAAAGCAGACGCGGTAAATCTGATAGCCTTTTTGCAGACCGCGCACGGCGGCGCTGATTTCCGAGATTTCGCGAATTTGCGGGCGCGAAAAGCCTTCTTCGACCCAAATCAGGTTTTTCGGCTCGCTCGACGTTTTTGTGTAAAAGTAATACGGAACGTCGCCGGCATAATCTTCGGTAAAATAATATTGGGTGTCGAAACCCGCCTCCGAGACGAGTTTTCTGGTTTTTTCGATAAATTCGTGCCGTTCGTCTTCGGGCATATCGAGGTCGAAAACCTTAAAAAGCCGTCGGTTTAAGAATCGTTTCGATAAATCCGACAGAATTTTATCGTCCGCATTGTGCCATTGTTTGATGTGAAACATGACGTCCGAATCGTCGAGTTCGAGATGCTCTTTGAGCGAAAGTCGTTCGTTTTTTAAGATTTTCTCAAACGGCGTCCCGCGCGCGTACCAGACGTTTCGCCCGACCTCGAAAAGATGCAGGGCGCGCCGCAGAAGCGAGCGCAGAACGGCTTCGGCCGAGCGCAGAGTGCGGTGAAAATAGACCTGCCGGAACATATAATAGCGCGCCTGCAAATAATCTTCGACGGCGTAAATGCCGCGCGCCGAAACGTATAAACGGTCATTTTCGCGGTCGATTTCGAGCGATTTGATAATCCATTCGAGGTCGTAAATTCCGTATTTCGCGCCCGTCATCAGAGAATCGCGCAGCAGGTAATCCATGCGGTCGACGTCGAGCTGCGACGAAACGAGCTGCGCCAGCGCCACCGGGCGAAAATCGCCGCGAATGATGGCGGCGACGTTTTCGGGCAGCTCGGCCGAATACGCGCGCAAAACTTGTCCGACTTCCGTCTCGCCGCTCAAAACCGCGTCAATCGTAAACTGCTCGTGATGAAAATTCAGAATGGTTTCGATAACGTGCGAAAACGCGCCGTGACCGATGTCGTGCAAAAGGGCGGCGACGCGCACCGCCGTCCGCGCTTCGTCGGCGATTTCGTATTTGCTGCAAAGCTTGTCTAAAATTCTGGTCGCCAGATGCAAAGCGCCAAGCGAGTGCGTAAAACGCGAATGCTCGGCCGCCTGATAAGCGAAATGCGCCAGCCCGAGCTGCTTTATTCGCCGCAGGCGTTGAAATTCGGCGGTGTCAATCAAGCGTACGAGAAGCCTTCCTTCGTCCGAGTTTGTCTTGAGACGAATAATGTTGTGAACCGAGTCGCGGTATATTTTTTCCGACAGATTTGACGCTCCTTAAACTTCCGGAATTAGATTTTGTAATGCAGTAGAAATTTTAACAAACCCGCGAAAAAATGCTACCTCAAAAAGCCGAATCGGTGTTATAATAATAAGCCACAAGCATAAATATTTTCTTTAAAATTCAGGAGGTTGTTATGAAACCAATAAGCAAGCCATTTGCAATAAAAATGGTTTTTCGCGTTTCGTTTCTTTTTCTAATTCTTTTAATTTCCCAGAGCGCTTTTGCAAGTAATATCTCCGGTCTTGTTTACGATAAACAAAGAAATCCCCTGCCCGATGTCGATGTCGAAATTCTTGACGACCTGTACCGGCAAATGCCGAACGGCCGCACTAAAACGGACGGGACGGGAAGATATTCGTTTGATGGTTTATCCGACGGAAATTATACCGTCAGAGTGTTGCCTTTTCGCTACGATTTGGTTGACCAGTCGCAGCTCGTCGAAATCCAGACGATGACCGTCAGAGGTCAGGGAATCGGCAACGCTTATATTAATCTGGATTTTTATCTTCTGCCGAAAAAAGGCGGGCTCAAAGACACCGAGCTGAGCGTCATTTTTGTGCAGGATATTCCGAAAGAAGCAAAATCCGCATACGACCAGGCAGCTCAGGATTTTTCGAAAAAGCGTGATGAAGCGGCCTTTGCGAATTTGAAAAAAGCGCTGGAGATTTTTCCGACCTATTATCAAGCTTTGTATCGCTACGGGATGGAGCTTTATATGAGAAAGCAGTATCTCGATTCGGCGAGCGCATTTATGGAAGCGGTTAAAATCAATCAGAAAAGCGCCACCTCTTTTTATTATCTCGGCTCGTCGCTTTTTAATGCGGGCGAAAAATATCATAAAGCGGCCATCACGTCGCTTAATCAAGCGTACGTTTTAGCGCCGGCTTCGCCGCAGGTTCTTTATATGCTCGGAAAAGTCGAGCGCGCCACGGGTAAATTTCCCGAGGCGGAAAAACATCTGCTGCAGGCCGAAAAACTGTCAACCGGAAAAGTGCCGGAAATTCACAGCGAGCTGGCGCAGCTCTACGCCAACGATTTAAAGAAATACAGTGAAGCGGCCGACGAGCTTGAACTTTATATGAAAGCGAGCAAGCTCACCGACGAAGACGAGAAAAAAATCAAAAGTAAAATCTCCGATTTG
>DASWRI010000086.1:0-75092 GCA_036403235.1 Pyrinomonadaceae bacterium
AAAAAGCCCGGCTTGAAATTTCAAGCCGGGCTTTTTTGCGAACGAAATATTCGATTTTTTTATGGCATCAGGTTTTGCAGGCGTTTCGGCTCTTTGCCAATCCAGTCGGGATTTTCCGCCGTCCCGTCAAAAATCGAGGAAGTCTTAAACGGCTCGAATTCGCCGCGCGCGGCGGCCGTTTTTGTTTTTTCGAGAATCGCATCGATGTCTTTCTTTTTTACGTCCTGAAACGTGCGGACGGCTTCAAATGCCTGGTCGAGAATTTTCGGCGAATCGATTCCGGTGATGACGACCGAAGTCGGCATGCTCATCGCGTAGTGCAGGCATTCTGTAGCCGTGACCGTTTTCGACTTCAGAATAATTCCGTTCGCCATCGTTTTCATCGCCAGAACGCCCATTTTGCGTTTGACGAGCGCGGGCACGACGAGCTTTGAAAAACTTCTGTAATGCGCGTCCATGACGTTAATGGGCATCTGCGCCGTGTCGAGCCGATAGCCGCAGCTTTCGGCGACTTCGAGAAAATGCAGGTGAATATGCGGGTCTTTGTGGCCGGTAAAACCGATAAATCGCAGTTTTCCGGCTTTTTTTGCTTCGAGCATGGCGAGATGCGCGCCTTCTTTTTCGTCAAAGATGCGATGCGGGTCTTCGTAACGCAGAATCTCGTGATGCTGAATCAAATCTATGCGGTCGGTTTTCAGCCGCTTTAGGGATTCGTCGATTTGTCCGGCGGCGAGCTTTTTCGTCCGTCCGTCGATTTTCGTCATCAGAAAAATCTTTTCGCGTTTTCCTTTGGCGAGCGCTTTGCCCATCCGTTTTTCGCTCTCGCCTTCGTTGTAATCCCAGCAGTTGTCCATAAAGCTGATGCCGCGGTCAATCGCTTCGTCGACGATGCGGAGCGCCGTTTTTTCGGTCACGTATTTTAAACCGAGATGCCAGCCGCCAACGCCGATGAGCGAGACTTTTTCTCCGGTCGAGCCCAAATCGCGATAAATCATTACGTCTTCCTTTCCCTTGTTCGTCATTTTTTTCTCCCTTGTCAACCGTCTTTTTATTGACGATAAAAAGCCCTGCGCGGAAAGTCAATTTTTTGCCGGAAAAATTTTTGGAATTTATTTCAAAATCGAAAGATATTCACGCCAGACGCCGACGTTTTCCGCGTATTTTTTCGCGAGAACCGTAGCGATTTGCCTGATATGCGTTAAATCGTGAACGGCCCAGGTCGCGAGCAGCTGTTCGAGATTGACTTCGCCGAGCTCGGGGTGAATTCCTTTTAATTTCAACTGTTCGGGCGTGAGATTCATTTTCTTTAGTTTTTCGAGACTTTCGCGTCTTAAACGGGCAAAAGTCTCCAAAAGCTCGCTCAGAGTTTTGCCGTGCGATTTTTCAAACTGCGCGAAACGGTCAAACGGCTCAAACTCAGGATTTTCGCTCTGCGCGAGAATGATTTCAGCGCGCGGAATCCAATCGGTCTCGTCGCCGTGAATCAAATGCCCGACGACGTCAAACGGACTCCAGTCGCCGGCATTATCGGCAGACTTTGTCCAATCTTCCGACAAATTTCCGAGCATTGATTTGACGGTTTCCGGTGTTCGGGAAAGAATTTCGACGGCCTGTTCGATTTGAAATTTCATTTTTTATTTTTCGAATGTTTTTTCCTCGACCAAAGTCAGCGTCGCTGCCAGATAGCCGCTTTTCATTATCAATGCCAAATCTTCGGCTTCCTCTTTTGTAAAATTGCCGCTGATTTCGCCCGAATCGAATATCTGCGACTTGATGAAAGCGGCTGATTTTACTTCGTCGTTGAGGATTATGGCCAGATAATTATTGATATTGGCGGCCGTCCACTGGTCGAATTTCGCCGCTCCGTCCGGCTTGAGCGAAAAAGTGATATTGTAATTTTTGCCGTTATTGACCGGCGAAGACGCCTGGGCATCGCGCAGCTCGTTGCCGTCGACTATCGGCGGATTTTCCACGATAATCCATAGGCTTCGTGCGCTTTCTAAACGTCCGGAATATGATAATACTTTGCGGTTTTCGGGGATTTTTCCGCCGAGAGATTCGATGGCGGCCGCTTCGGTCGGGAAACTGTGAAGCGGTGCGGGATTTGGCGGGCCGACGACTTTTCGCAGCTCGAACTTGCTGACCGACAACAAAACCGGCTTGATTTTTTCCAGATTTTTCGCGCCGTAAATTTTTACTTCCAGACGGTCAGACGATATTTGCGAAACATCGCCGTTGATGCCGAAAACACCCAGCCGGTTTTGCAGGATATTGGCCGCTTTTGCGGTCATCTGTGCGGCGTCCGGTTCATCGGATTTAACTTCTATCGTCAGCAAAGTTCCGCTCCGGTCAAACATTCCGGAAAAGACGCGGCATGATAAAGTCAAACCGAGCAGCAGCGCGATAAACAGGATTTTTCGGACAATCATTCGGGAATTATTACTTATTTTTAATTTCAAATCAAAAGTTTTCGCCGCGCGCGTCCTTGATAAATGCTCCGGCAAAAAGTTTAATTAAACTTTTAATAGTTATGAATTTACCTTTAGTTGCCATCATCGGTCGTCCGAACGTCGGAAAATCGACGCTTTTCAATCGCCTGACGGAAAGCCGCAAATCAATCGTCGGCGACGAGCCGGGAATTACGCGCGACAGAATTTACGGCGAAGTCGAGTGGAAAGCGAAAACTTTCGAGCTCGTCGATACGGGCGGCATCGTGCCGGACGACGAAGCGATTATTCCCGCAAATATTTTCAAGCAGGCCGGTTTTGCCATCGAAAAAGCGCAGGCGATAATCTGGGTCGTCGATGCGCGCGCCGGCGCGATTCCGCTCGATGAAGAAATCGGCGTCTATTTGAGAAATATCGGAAAGCCGATTTTTATCGCCGCCAACAAATCCGAAACGCGCAAGGTCGAAGAAGAAGCCGCCGAATTTTATCAATTCGGCTTTGAAATGACGCCGATTTCCGCCGAACACGGAACGTCGGTCGGCGATTTGCTCGACCAGGTTTTCGCGGTTCTCGACTTTGAAGAAGAAATCGAAGAAGAAAAGCAGGACGAAATAAAGCTGGCCATCATCGGTCGCCCGAACGTCGGAAAATCTTCGCTGCTCAACAAAATTCTCGGCGAAGAGCGCGTCATCGTCTCGCCGATTGCCGGAACGACGCGCGACGCCATCGACACGCATCTGACGGTCGACGGGCAAAAATTTCTGCTGATTGACACGGCCGGAATCCGCCGCAAAGGCAAAACGACCGAGATGGCGGAAAAGCTTTCCGTCATTATGGCCAGAAAATCGCTGGAGCGCGCCGACGTGGCGATTTTGGTGCTCGACGCGGTCGAAGGCGTGGCGAGCCTCGACGCGAATATTGCGGGTTACGCCGTCGAATCGGGCTGTTCGGTGATAATCGTCGTCAACAAATGGGACGCGCTCGAAGAAAAAGAGACGAATACAATCTACCGGTTTGAAGACGATTTGCGTCAGAAAATGAAGTTTCTCGACTGGGCGCCGATGGTCACGATTTCGGCTTTGACCGGCCAGCGCGTGACAAACATTCTGCCGCTCGTCGTCAAAGCCAACGAAGCGCGCAACTTACGTGTTCCGACATCAAAATTGAACAAATTTTTCGAGGAAAACATCTCGCAGCCGAGAGGCGGCGCGACCGCTTCGGGCAAAGGCGGACATTCGCACATCAAAATTCAATACATCACGCAGGGCGGACTTCGCCCGCCGCTTTTCGTTTTGTTCACATCGGGCGGAAGCAAAGCCGGACTGCATTTTTCTTATTTGAGATACATCGAAAATCGCCTGCGCGACGAGTTTGAATTTTTCGCCACGCCCATTCGTTTAAAGGAACGCCACAAGACAAAGAAAAAGTAAATTCAAACAGGATAGACAGAATAGACAGTATAAATTTTTTGATTTAAGTTTTAGAAAGTGAAATATCCTGTAAATCTCGATCCATCCTGTTAATTTTTATGGAAGTGATTTTGTTATTAATCAGAATTTTTCTCGCCGCAATTTTTATTGTCGCCGGAATCGGGAAGTTTCTCGATTTGGAAGGCTCGGAAAAGGCGGTCAAGGCTTTCGGCACGCCCGACGATTTGGCGAAAACCTTTGCCGTCACGATTCCGTTTGCCGAAATCGTGTTCGGCGTTTCGCTTCTTTTTGTCTCGACGGCGTGGCTCGGCGCGGTCGGCGCGTTTCTTTTTCTTTTAATTTTTATCGGCGGGATGATTTGGCAGCTGGCGCAGGGAAACGCACCCGAATGTCATTGTTTCGGCGCGATTCACAGCGAGCCGGTAAGCCGTAAAAGCTTGATTAGAAACGCGATTTTCGCCGCTCTCGCGCTCGTTTTGGTGGTGCAGGGAAAAAATCAGGGCGCGAGCTTTGCCGATTTGTCGAACGAAAACGCTTTGCAGTTGATTTTCGGTCTGGCGACCGTCGGCCTGCTCGGCGCGGTCGTCGTTTATCTCAAACGAATTTCCGAACAGCAGACGCAGATTATGCGCCGCATAGAGATTCTTGAAATCAGCTCGAACGAAGGCAAACCGATTGAGCACGAGCACAATACGAATCCGCACGAAAGTCTGCCGATAGGCGCACCCGCGCCCGATTTTGTTTTGCCCGACGCAAACGGCGGCGAAATTTCCCTGGGAAATCTTCTCTCGCAAGCCAAACCGATACTTTTCTTTTACGTCAGCCCGACCTGCGTGCCGTGCGCCGCGCTTTTGCCGGACATCGAACACTGGCGCGAGGAATTGAAAAATAAGGTGAATTTTGTCTTTTTAAGTCTCGGCTCGCCGGAAGAAAATCGCGAAAAATTCGGTGATGCGAGCACGATTCTTCTGCAAAAAAACAAGGAAGTCACCGACGCGCTCAACGCGCGCTGGACGCCGACCGCCGTGCTCGTCAACGCCAGCGGCGCGGTCGCGAGTCAACTCGCGGTCGGCGACGCGGCCATCCGCGAGCTGGTCGAGAAAATAAAGACGGAAAATCTCAAGCGCGATTTCGTTTACGTTTCAAACGGCAGTCAAACAAAAATCGGCGAAAGCGTGCCCGAATTTTCGCTCGCTGATTTACAGGGAAAACAAATCGGCGCGGAAGATTTCCGGGGCAAGCGCACGCTCGTCACATTCTGGAGCACGACCTGCCCGCACTGCTCGAATATGATGGACGAACTAAAAAACTGGGAAAAAGAAAAGGGCGCGGACGAGCCGGATTTGATTGTTTTCTCGGACGGCGACGTGGAAACGCATAAAAATTTAGAACTTGAATCACCGATTCTGCTCGACAAAAATTATCAAACGGCGGAACAATTCGGAATGTCCGGCACGCCCTCGGCGGTTCTCGTTGATGAAAACGGCAAATTCGTCTCCGAAACCGCCGTCGGCGCGGGAAATATCTGGGCTTTGATTGGAAAAAGGAAATAGAAAATTGTCCGGCAGAGACACAGAGAACACAGAGATAAGGAAAATAAAAAAACTCTGTGTTCTCTGTGTCTGTGTGGTAAAAAAATAATGAAACCGATTGACTGGAAAATAATCGCGCAGGAAGGCGACGCGCGGGCGGGAATTTTAAGGACGAGGCGTTCCGTAATCGAAACGCCTGTTTTTATGCCCGTCGGAACGCAGGCGACGGTCAAAGGCGTGCGTTTCGAATGGCTCGAAAACGAGCTCGACGCACGGATTATTCTGGGAAACACGTATCATCTTTTTCTGCGTCCGGGCGCGGAAATTATCCGCGAGCTCGGCGGGCTGCACAAATTTTCGACGTGGAATCGCTCGCTTTTGACCGATTCGGGCGGCTTTCAGGTCTTTTCGCTAACGGATTTAAGAAAACTTTCCGAAGATGGCGTCGAATTTCGCTCGCACATCGACGGCAGCAAAAAATTTCTCTCGCCCGAAGTTTCGATGGAAGTTCAGGCCGCGCTCGGCTCGGAAATCGTCATGGTTTTTGACGAATGCCCGCCGGGCGACGCCGATTTGGAAACGACCAGAAAAAGTCTGGAAATGACTGCGCGCTGGGCGCAGCGTTCAAAAGATAGATTTAATGAACTGCAAAATGAAAGACACGATGCGGGATTTTTAGAAAAAGAGGATTTGAGCGGGCAGCAATCGTTGTTCGGAATCGTCCAAGGTGCGGGACATCTTTCTCTGCGGCGCGAAAGTCTCGAAAAAACGGTTGAAATCGGTTTTGACGGCTACGCCATCGGCGGTTTGAGCGTCGGCGAAGAAAAGTCGGTGATGTATGAAGTTTTGGAATTTCTCGCGCCGCAGATGCCGAAAGATGCGCCGCGATATTTGATGGGCGTCGGAACGCCCGAAGATTTGGTCGAAGCGGTCGCGCGCGGCGTCGATATGTTTGACTGCGTCATTCCGACGCGCAACGGCCGGACGGGAAGCGCATTTACGTCGCACGGAAAATTGAATATCAGAAACGCACGGTTCGCGCGCGATTCCGCGCCGCTCGACACGGAATGTCCGTGCACAGTCTGCCGAAGATACTCGCGCGCCTATCTCAGGCATCTTTATCAAACGGGCGAAATGCTGGCGGCGACTTTGATTTCGCACCATAATCTCGCGTTCTTCCTTGACACGATGCGCAAGGTAAGAGATTCTATCAAACTTGGCTATTTCAGCCGTTTTCGCAAAGAATTTTTAGATAAGATTCGCGAAGGCACGAAAGAAGATTAACCATAGAGACAAACGATAGGCGAAGAAATTAAACCAGCTTTTTTAGTAAAATTTTTTTAGAAAAATCTCTGTGTCTTTGTGTCTCTGTGGCGAAAACCATCTTTAGCCACTTCGCAAAATCGCTTCGCGTAATTTATAATTAGAGTTTTTCGGTCTGTATAAAAAAAATGAATATATTTGCTTTACTTTTTCAAGAAGGCGGCTCGGCGTGGAGTTTATTCTTCCCGCTGATTTTAATGGTCGGAATTTTTTATTTTCTGGTCATTCGGCCGCAGAAACGTCAGCAGCAACAGCTGCAGGAAATGATTGGCCAGCTCAAAGCGGGCGACGACGTCGTCACTAACGGCGGAGTTATCGGCAAAATCAAAGAAGTCAGGGACACGAGTTTTATTATACAGAGCGCGGAAAAATCGTTTATCGAAATCGGCAAAAGCGCCGTTGTCGGAAAAAAACCTGAAAAAAGTGACAAGTGATGAGCGACGGGTGACGAGATTAAGAATAAATTCTCTCGCTCCTCGTCGCTTGTCTCTCGTCCCTCAAAGAAAATGAAAAATAGTAGTTTGTGGATTAGAACGGCGATTATCATCGTGATTACGCTGGTTGGTTTATATCTCGTTTTCGGGCCTCGCGGTTCGGTCTCGGCAAATAGTTTCACGTGGCAGGGAATCAAAGATAATCTCGCCCACAATATCAATCTCGGTTTGGACTTAAAGGGCGGCTCGCATCTGGTGATGCGCGTCAAAACCGACGATTATTTAAAGGCGCTGACCGAAAACAACGCGCAGGCGGCGGAATCGGCGGCGAAGGAAGCGAAAGACGAAAGCGGTAATGCGTTTCCCGTCGGCGGCGCTACAAGCGTTACTGAAAACGGAACTTATTCGGTGACGCTCAACGTCACGGACGCCGCGCGTCTTGATGAAATCGTCACGGCCGTCAGGAAAAAAGTCGATTTCGCCAATTGGACGGAAAACAAAAGCGGCACCGCGGTGACGTGGACTCTGCCGCCGCAGCAGCAGACGATTTTGAAAAATCAAGCCGTTGAGCAGGCCTTAAAGATTATTGACAGCCGCATCAACGCATACGGCGTCAAAGAGCCGACCTTGCAGCGTCACGGCGCTGAAAGCTCGGGACAGATTCTGCTTCAGATGCCGGGCGTCGACGACCCGGAACGCGTCAAAAATCTTATCGGCGCCGAATCGAATCTGACTTTGATGAAAGTCGTCAGCCCGCCGAGTCCTTCGCCGCTGCAAACTTATGCGAGCGAACAGGAAGCGACTCAGTCGCTCGGCGGAACTGTTCCTCAAAATCGGAAGATTTACCCGTACCCCGAACGCGACGATTCGCCGAATAAAAATCAGACTCAGCCGAATCAGCCGGAAAAACCGAAAAAATACGTCGTCGTCGAATACCCGCCGGTGGTTGACGGGAGCGAGCTGCGCGATGCCGGCGCGTTTTCGCAGACGGGAAGCGACCGGGATTACAAAATCACTTTTTCGCTCAAACCCGGCGGCGCTCAGAAATTCGGTGCGTGGACGGCGGCCAATATCAACAATTATATGGCGGTCGTGCTGAACGACGAAGTAAAATCAGCCGCTTTTATCAAATCGCAGATTTCCGATTCGGGCGAAATTTCCGGTAATTTCACGAAAGCTTCCGCCGACGATTTGGCTCTGACCTTAAAATCCGGCGCGCTGCCCGCAAAAATCGAGTATCAGGAAGAAAGAACGGTCGGGCCGAGCCTCGGCGCGGACTCAATACGCTCGGGCGTTGCGGCTTCAATCGGCGGCCTGCTGTTTGTCGTCGCTTTTATGCTTTTTTACTATCGCGGCGCGGGCATCAATGCAGTTATCGCGCTGGTTCTGAATATGATTCTGACGATAGCCGCGCTGATTGTCTTTAAATCCACGCTGACGCTGCCCGGAATTGCCGGTTTGATTTTGGGAATAGGTATGGCGGTCGACTCGAACGTTTTGATTTTCGAGCGTATCCGCGAAGAGCTGCGGCTTGGCTTTTCGGTCAAAGACTCGGTCGATTTAGGTTTTGACCGCGCTTTTGTGACGATTATCGACACGCATATCACGACAATTATCTCGTCGGTCATTCTTTATATGTACGGCTCGGGGCCGATTAAGGGCTTTGCCGTTACGCTGATTCTCGGACTGCTTATCAATTTA
The DNA here is from genome assembly GCA_036403235.1 of Pyrinomonadaceae bacterium. GTDB lineage: Bacteria > Acidobacteriota > Blastocatellia > Pyrinomonadales > Pyrinomonadaceae > JBGTFE01. The sequence continues at coordinate 8,868 of DASWRI010000086.1, forward strand.
TTTACGGCGGTTTTTGTTTCCCGCACAATCTTCAACTGGGAGCTGAGCAGAAATCCGAAAATGGAGAAACTCAGTATTTAGCTTTTTGGAAAATAGTAAGATGTTTAATTTCTTTCAGAATATTCATATCGATTGGCTCGGAAAACGGCGAATATTTATCGCCCTTTCCATTTTTATTATGTTGGCGGGGCTCGTTTCAACCATCGCCCGGCAATTTACTCCGGGCGGAACGGACGCCTTTAATCTCGGCGTCGATTTTAAGGGCGGAACGGTCGTTACGGCAAAATTCAAAGGCCAGAAACCGGCTGACGACGATATTCGCAGCGCGCTGAATAATGTCCGCATCAAAGATGCGGTAATTCAGAGTTCGACCAGTAAACCCGACGAAGTTTTGATAAAAATTCCGTTGCTTGAAAGCACGGCGCAAACGTCGGCCGACGCGTCCAATAACGAGCAGGCAGTCGCCGCGCAGGTTCAGGCTGGACGCATGACCGTTAAAACTGCGCTCGATACTTTCGGCAAAGAAGCCGAAGGCGAAAATACGCTCGATTCGGTTCCGGACGCCGCTTATAAAATTATCGGCACGGATTCGGTCGGCGCAATCGCCGGCTCGCAGCTCAGAAATCAGGCGGTCGCGGCGACGCTTTTAGGTTTGCTCGGCATCTTGTTTTTTATCGCGTTTCGCTATGACTGGACTTATGCGGCGGGCGCGGTTATCGCCGTTTTTCACGACGTTTTGATGGTGCTCGCGTTTTTCTCCGTTTTTCAATGGGAAATAAATTTAACGGTCATCGCGGCGGTCTTAACCATCGTCGGTTTTTCCGTCAACGATTCGATTGTTATTTTCGACCGAATCCGCGAAAACCTGGTTGCGAATCGGACGGATTCGCTATTTAAGATTACAAACGATTCAATTAACCAGACGCTTTCCAGAACGGTTATTACGGCGGGCCTTGTGCTTTTGTCGGTTTTGGCGCTGGTTTTGTTCGGCGGCGAAGTTCTGCACAGCTTCTCGCTGGCGCTGCTCGTCGGCGTGACTCTGGGAACGTATTCGACCATCGCCATCGCCAGCCCGATTGCAATCTGGTGGCAGGATAAACTCGGCGAGGCGAAAATGAAACTGCCCGAAGCGGCGCAGGCCGAAAAGCTTGCTTCGGCTTCGCGGCGCTCCGTCACTCGCCGCCCGGCTGCAAGGTAAAACTTGGCTTACAGGATTTCCGGCGTCTCTTTAGCGCCGGAAATTTTTGATTTAAAGGGTTGATTATCAAGAGAGGGAATTTTCAAATAAAAATTGAAAATTCCCTTGAAAGTACATAATTATTTCTTGACTTTTAAGACGTAAAACTTTAGACTTCAATACGTTGCTGGTCAATTAAATAGTTTGTATCTGCTTTTTGTTCGTTTGTTGGAACACGGCGGCAGAGGCGGCGGAACTTTTGTAATGAAAGACCGGCAGAAGTCCGTTTAATCCCGCACTTTAGAAAAGCAGTCCAAAACGTTAAAAGTAAGATTTATCAGGTTGAATCGTCAAATTTATTGAAAGCGATGACAACTTGATGTTTGAAAAATATCATCAAAGACAATAAAGGTTTCGTAAATCTTGACCCGATTGGCACCGGAAAGAGGGAGGAAATTTAAGATGTTAGATCAATTAGTTGAGTCGAAAAGCAATACCCAGGAAAATACACGTAAAGCCGGTATTTTAGCTGTTATCCTGATTCTTATGGTCAGTGCTGTTTTCGGCGGAATCCTTTGGGATTTGAGTAAATTGTTCAGATCATATCTGAGCGAGGGAATGGGTGGAGATTTGGAGCTGACGGCTCTGGTCGCGCCGGTTCCGGTGCAAGCGGAAGAGCCACCTCCGCCGGAGATTAAGGAAGAGAAGCCGACCAAGGTCGAGCAAAACGTGGATGTCCGTAAGGAAATCATTTTTGATGTTTCGCAATCGACGAAAATTCCGGATAAAGTCGAAACCCAGGCGGTCAAGGTCAACACGGTTCGTAAGGATGTGACGACGGTTCTCGGTGACAGAGATTCGAACACCGACCGGCCGATGACGAATCCGAATGAAAGAATTGTTACCGAAACCAAAGGTGTCGGCGACACGGATAATTCAAAACAGCCGACCGATACCAACGACGACGAGCCGAAAATTGCGACGCCGACGCCGAAGCCGACCGAAAAACCCGTTCCGAAAATAGTTTCGGGCGGCGTCGTCAACAGTAAGGCGACCAATCTGGTTAAGCCGGCATATCCGCAGGCGGCACGTGCCGTGCGCGCCAGCGGCGCGGTCAACGTTCAGGTGACCATCAGCGAAACCGGAAGCGTTATTTCAGCGAGCGCGGTCAGCGGTCATCCGCTTCTGCGACAGGCGGCCGAGCAGGCAGCTCGCTCATCAAAATTTAGTCCGACGCTGCTTTCGGGACAACCCGTAAAAGTTACCGGAGTTATAGTTTATAATTTCGTTCCGTAAAAAGAACGACAATCGACGGTGAGAGGTTAATTGACTTCTCACCGTCAAAATTTTAATCTGCAATCATAATATTTTTTTGATTTCTTTGGAGGAAAAATCATGACTTTTTTAGTTAGCCTTTTGGGCTTTTTCTTAATGTTTGCCGAAAGCGGCGCACAAACATCAATGTTCAGCCCCTATGAAATTTGGAGAAGTTTAACGTGGGCGGGCGTCGGCGTTATCACCGTTTTGCTGCTGCAATCGGTATATATGATAGCCGTTGGCATCGAGCGCTATTTGACTTACAGCAAAGCCAAAACGCAATCGCGCCAATACGCTCCGAAAGTAGCGCAGGCGTTGAAAAACAGCAATATCGACGAAGCCATAAACATCAGCGACAAGCACAAGGATTCGCATCTGGCGATGGTTGTTTCGTCGGGCTTGAAAGAATTTGCGGCGCATCAGGGCAATACCGATATTTCGGCTGATGAAATGGAAGCTTCGAAACGCGCTTTAGAACGCGCCATCGCGGTTAAAACGGCCGAGCTCAAACGCGGGCTCGCAGGACTCGCGACGGTCGGTTCGACTGCTCCGTTCGTCGGTTTGTTCGGAACGGTCGTCGGTATTATCGGCGCGTTCCAAGCTTTGAAAGCAAATGAAGGAAACGCGGGTATCGGAACGGTCGGCGGCGCGATTGCGGAAGCTTTGATTGCGACGGCGTTCGGTATTTTGGTGGCGGTTCCGGCGGTTTGGCTGTTTAACTGGTTTACCAATAAAGTTACGAGCTTTGGCGTCGAAATGGAAAACTCCGCTTCGGAATTAGTGGATTATTTCATCAAACAGCGCTCAAAACGCATAGGTAGCGGCGGCTAATCTTAGACCTTTTAAGAAGTATAAACAAGGGAGAATATTTGCTATGGCAATGCAAGTCGGCGGAGCCGAAGAGTATAATTCGGAGATTAACGTAACTCCGATGGTTGATGTGATGCTGGTTTTGCTGATTATCTTTATGATTGTCACGCCGCTTTTGCAGCAAGGCGTATCAGTTGATATTCCGCGCGAGATGAATAGTCCCGAAGAAGATCAGGAAATCACCAAAGATACGTCAGTTGTGATTGCAATTCCTGATAACAACAATTTTTATATTGGCAAAGACCCTTATCCGCTTGAGGAACTGGCGAAGAAAATCGAAGCTAAAATGAAAAACATGCCGCCCGAAAGGCGAATTGTTTATATCAAGAGCAGCGTCGAGGTAAATTACGGCACGGTCGTTAAAGCCATCGATGTGATTCGCAAACAGGACGTGGATAAAATCGGTTTAATCGCCGATAAGAAAAAAGGTGTGCCGAAATAACGAAGCAAAGCTTTTAGGGAGTAAAAAATATGGGAATGTCATCAGGTGGCGGCAAGGGAGCGTCGCCAAACATTAATGTAACGCCGTTGATTGACGTTTTGCTGGTGCTTTTAATTATTTTTATGATTATCGCGCCCTCAAAACCGAGCCGATTTAAGGCACAGGTTCCGGCCGAACCGAAGCCCGACGAACAGACAGCATCAAAACCGAATCCTTTGACTTTGGTCGTGTCTATCAATAAAGGCGACTTGAAGGTTACTTTGAACAACGAAGATGCCGGAGACGTCTCAAATACGGAGCTTTTGACCAATAAACTTCAGCAAATCTTCAAGGATAGAGAAAACAACGGTGTTATCCGCGAAGGAACGAATGAGGTCGAGAAAACGGTTTTTATCAAATCGCCGAAAACTGTCAGCTACGGTAATGTCGTCAAAGTTATTGACGGCGTTAAATTCGCCGGCGCAGAACCTATCGGATTGCAGATTGATGATTTGCAGGAATAAATTTAGCTTAAATAAATAACGGAAACTTGAGGCGAAGACCTTCGGTTTCTGTTATTTTAAGCGGGAAATGGAGTCGAACAATGAGAATCTCTCGTGCAGGGATATTAATCTTAATTTCATTATCAGTTTTAATCGGAAGTAATTGTGGATATTACAACCGCATTGTCGCCAGAAAAAATCTGGTTGACGGGGCGAAAGCCTACAAGGACAGAAAGTTTAAGGAAGCCGAACAGCTTTTCCGCGCTGCCGTTAACCGCGACCCGCAGGGAACGAGCGACGAAGGTAAAACCGCACAGCTCTTTCTGGCGCGCACGCTTCATTCGCAGTATGTCGGTAATCGTTCGGAAACGAGTTTAGCCGAACAGGCTATCGATGCATATAAAAAAGTTCTGGCGGAAAACGTATCCGATAACAGCTCTTTTAAGGCAGTCGCCAATCTTTATGAAAATCTTAATAAGAATGACGAATGGCTTAAATGGGTAACCGACCGGACAAATAACGAACAGGTTCCGCCCGACCAGCGCGCCGAAGCTTTGACATCGCTGGCAGCCAGAAAATACAGCTGCGCCAACGATATTTCGGACACGCCGGAAGTCAAAAAAGAAGTAACCAAGGGAACAACGAAGGTTTATGAATTTAAGAAACCCGAAAAACCCGAAGATTACGAAACTTTGAAACAATGCACTACGGATGGAATGGCATTGATTGACAGGGCTTTGGAATTTGACAAAAAAGCGGGCGTCGAATCGGATTCGACATGGTCGTATAAGGCAAATTTGCTGGTTCAGAAAATGCGTCTCGCCGAAATGGACGGCAAGATCGATGAAAAAGAAGCCATAAAGAAAGATGCCGAAGCGGCTAAAGAAAAGTTTACTGTTTTGGCGGCCGAAAAGAAAAAGAAACAGGACGAAGAAGAAGCCAAGAAGAAAGCGGCTGAAGAAGCGGCCAATAAAAAGTAAATTTTTTAATTCAACTTTTATAAAAAGTGATGCTCAATTACAATAAAATTGAGCATCACTTTTTTTTCAGGGATGAGGGAAAAGGGCGGAAGGATGAATAAGAGCAACATTTCTTATTCATCCTTCATCTCTCATTCTTTCAGCCCTTAATTTATGATTCGCATCGAAGACATCATCGAGAAAGTCGAAAGAAATCGTCCCGAACCGGACATCGATTTGATTCGGCGCGCGTATTTTTTTTCCGCAAAATATCACAGCGGTCAAAAGCGCGCTTCGGGCGAACCTTACCTCGTTCATCCTCTCGCCGTCGCGGATATTCTGGCCGAGATGCGGCTCGATGAAACGAGCGTCTCGACCGGCCTGCTGCACGACGTGGTCGAAGATACGCTGGTCGATTTGGATTTTCTGCGCGAATATTTCGGCGATGAAATCACGCGTCTGGTCGACGGTTTGACCAAAATTGCGCACATCAGCAATCTCTCGAAAGAAAAACAGCAGGCGGAAAACGTTCGCAAGATGGTTCTGGCGATGACGACGGACGTCCGCGTCGTGCTTATCAAGCTCGCCGACCGTCTGCATAATATGCGTACGATGCAGTTTCTGAAACCCGAGAAGCGCGCCCGTATCTCGCAGGAAACGCTCGACATATACGCGCCGATTGCGCACCGTCTCGGAATGGGTAAAGTGCGCAGCGAACTCGAAGATTTGTCGTTTCAAAATCTCTATCCCGACGAATACAAAAAGCTCGCCAAGGAAGTCGACGCGCGCCGGCCGGAGCTCGAAGCGACGCTGCAAAAAATACAAAACACGATTCACGATAAATTGAACGAAAACGACGTGCCTTTTATAAAAATCGAAGGTCGCGTCAAGCGTCTCTATTCGCTCTGGAAAAAGCTGAAAAAGCAGAAAATCACGATTGACCGCGTTTACGATTTAATCGCCGCCCGAATCATTACCGAAAACGACAGAAAGAATTGTTACCTCACTCTGAGCGTCATACACGACATCTGGACGCCCGTTCCCGAGCGTTTTAAGGACTGGATTGCGATTCCGCGCGATAATCTGTATCAATCGCTCCACACGTCCGTAATCGGCGAAAGCGGGCAATCGTTCGAAGTCCAGATTCGAACCGAGGAAATGCACCAGATTGCCGAAGAAGGCGTCGCGGCGCACTGGAAATACAAAGAAAAGAAACTCGGCAAGCGCGACGAGGACGAAAGTCTCGACGAGCTTCGCAAAACGGTCGAAAAACTGCTTCTTCCACTGGTCGAGACGACCGAAGAAAACGAAGATTCGGAAGATTTTATCGAATCGTTAAAGCTCGACCTTTATCCGAAAGACGTTTACGCGTTTACGCCGATGGGCAAAGTTATACAGCTTCCGCGCGGCGCCACGCCGATTGATTTTGCATACGCGATTCACTCGGAAGTCGGCGACACCTGCACCGGCGCAAAGATAAACGGGCGAATCGCGACCTTGAGAAGCGATTTGCAAAACGGCGACGTGGTTGAAATTTTGACGACGAAAGGCTCAAGGCCTTCGTCCGACTGGCTCAATCACGTGGTTACGTCGCGCGCGCGAAATCATATTCGTCACTGGATTTCCGAGCAGCAGCGCATCGAATCAATCGAAATCGGGCGCAAGCTTTTGGAGAAAGAAGCCGAAAAATTTCGTATTTCATCAAAAAAACTGATTAATAACGACGATGAAATGAAACGCATCGCCAACGAATACGGCCTCGGCCGACCGGACGATTTGCTGGCCTCAATCGGCTACGGCAAAACTCTGCCGCGAAACGTTTTAGCGAAATTCCTCGGGCCTGAAAAATTTGCCGAGCTCGACCCGGAAAAGAAAGCCGAGACGCGTCTGCAAAGCGGAATGAAAGCCGTCAAGAAATTTATCGGCATGGGCGAGGACGCGATTGTCGTCAAAGGCGTCGATAATCTGATGACGACGCGCGCCAATTGCTGCAATCCGCTTCGCGGCGAGGAAATTATCGGTTATATTTCGCTCGGGAAAGGCATCATCGTTCACAATAAGCGCTGCAAAAACGTCTCGCATCTGATGACCAATAAAGAACGCATCGTCGATGTCGAATGGGCGAAAAACGACAAGGACGAGATTCAATCAATCAGACTTCTGGCGACGACCGAAAACCGTACGGGAATGCTCGCCGGAATCACAAACGCGATTGCCGAAATCAAAACCGGAATTCGCGACGCGCGCGCCAACGTTTCCAAAGACGACATCGGCCTAATCGAAGTGACGGTCGAGGTTTTCGACAAAAAACATCTCGACCGCGTAATCAGCTCCATTGAACAAGTTCCGGGCGTGATTGATGTCGAAAGAGTAAACGCCTAAAACCCCAAGTCCCGTCTGCTAACTTTGCTTTTAGCTTTTAATCTGTTAAAATTCGCCTTTTGCTTGAGTAAAAAAAGAGCAAACCGTATGACGATGAAAGAGATAATTTCGACTGAAAACGCGCCGGGCGCAATCGGGCCTTATTCGCAAGCCGTAAAGACGGGAAACATGGTTTTTTGTTCGGGACAAATCCCGATTGACCCGAAAACGGGACAATTCGTCTCGGAGGACGCGGCGGAACAGACCGAACAGGTTTTGAAAAATTTGAGTGCCGTGCTCGAAGCGGCGGGAACGAGCTTGAATAACGTCGTCAAGACGACCGTGTTTTTAGCCGATATGAACGATTTCACGGCGATGAACGAGGTTTACACGAAGTATTTCAGCGAAAACAAACCGGCGCGGGCGACGGTTCAGGCAGCACGTCTGCCGCGAGACGCGCGCGTCGAGATTGAATGCATCGCCGTAGTGTAAGTCGCAAGCGTCAGGTCGAAAGTCAAAGGTCAAAATTAATTGACTTCGACGTAAGACATTAAACTTTCGACAAAATGAAAATGCCAAACGTGAAATATTTCTCACACTTGGCAACCAAATTAAAAAGTTAAATCTCAAAGATTTACACAGCTTTGACAATTTTGCCGGATTTAATACAGCGAGTGCAAACTTTCATTCGTCCGTTTCCGCCGGCAGGCAGTTGAACGCGAATCGATTGCAGGTTCGGATTAAAGCGACGACGAGTTTTGTTGTTAGCATGTGAAACATTGTTTCCGAATTGCGGACCTTTTCCGCAGACATCGCATCGTTTTGCCATAATTATTTAAAAGCCTCCAAAAAAATAATACCGAGGTATATAAGAACGAGTTTGCGTACAAACTCAAAAACAAGATTTATAACAAAAAGTTTAAGGTTAAGTCAAGTAATGATAGATACAGTTAATTTTAGAGGAGTAAAAGCCACAGTGCGAAATACTAATTTTAGGTTTTTAACAATCGCTGTTTTAGCTTTTGTTATCTTAGCTTTGACGGGCTGCCCGACCGGCGGTTCGGGCAACGGTTCGACCACCGGGCCGCCCGACCCGAACGAAACCGCGGCCAGCGTCAATGGAAAAGCGATTAAGCTCGAAGAAGTCGAAAAAGCCGTCAAGGCGCAGGGCCAGGGACAGGAAGCGAAATTTTCGCCGCTCGAACTGGCGTCGGCGCGTCTGAGCGTTTTGCAGCAGTTGATTCAAGCCGAAGTTTTATATCAGAAAGCCGAAAAGGAACAAGCCGTTCCGAACGACGAAGATGTAAATGCGGAAGTCAACAAGCGAAAAAACGCAAGCGGCCTGTCGCAGGAAGAATTTGAACGCCAGATGAAAGAAGCGGGCGAAACCGAGCAAAGCTGGCGCGAAAACGTGAAAAGAGAGCTCGCGCTGCAAAAGCTTCAGGACAAAATAACGAACAAGGTCGAATCGCCGAAGGAAGACGAAATCAAAGCGTTTTACGAAGGCAACAAAGACCAGTTCAAAAACAAGCGCGGCGCGCAGCTCGCCGCCATCGTGATTGACCCGACCAACAGCGGCGAAGGCGACACGACGAGAGACGAAGCCGAAGCTAATCTGAAGGCCAAGGAAATTGGCTCGCGCGCCTTGACCGGCAGCGATTTTGCGACGCTCGCGCGTGAAAACAGCGAAGACCTGCAGACGCGCTCGAACGGCGGCGACTGGCGCTATTTTACCGAAGACGAGCTGAAACAAACTCTCGGCGCGGGCGTTGCCGATTTCATTATGAACAAAATGCAAAACGGCCAGATTATCCCGCAGGCGATTCCGCTCGAAGGAAAAATTCTCATCATCAAGCTCCAGCGCAAGCAGGAAAAAGACGAGGATGTGACTTTGGAAACGCCGGGCACGCGCCAGCGCGTCACCGAGCTTTTGATTAATGCGCGCAAAAATCTTTTGTGGCAGTCATATATGGCGATTGCGATGAACGAAGCGAAGGTCGAAAACTTCCTCGCGCAGAAGGTCATCAATAATCCGAACGAACTGAGCGGCGCTCGTCCGGCGGGCGCGATGACTCCGGCAAACACGAACACCAACGCGAATGCAAACGCCAATACGAACGCGAATGTAAACGCTAACATCGCTCCGAAAAATGCGAATGCAAACGCCAACGTGAAACCGGCGGCGAAAGCCAACGCCAACACGAATACGAAATAAATTCGTTAGAGCGACTATTAATCAGTGACGAGGGACGAGTGAAAGAATTTTCTTTTCTCTCGTCCCTCGTCACTTGTCTCTCATCTCTGATTTTATGCTTTTCAGATTGTCCGACGTTCAAAAATCCTACAGCGGAAACGAAGTTTTGCGCGGCGTTTCGTTTCAGATAAATCAATCTGAAAAAGTCGGCCTCGTCGGTCGCAACGGCGCGGGCAAAACGACCGTTTTTCGCCTGATTACGGGCGAAGAAACGGCCGATGAAGGCGATGTCGTTAAAATAAACAATCTGAAAATCGGTCTTCTCCAGCAGCACGTCGATTTTTCCGCTGACGAAACCGTCCACACCGCCGCGCTTTCGGCCTTTCAAGTTTTGCACGACATCGAAGCCGAGATGCGCCTTCTCGAAAAACAGATGGCCGAGACAGTTTCCGAAGAAATTCTCGAAAAATACGCCGAGCTTCAAATTGAATTTGAGCGAAACGACGGTTTTTCTTACACGGCGCGCGCCGAAGCGATTTTGCAGGGTTTGGGATTCGAAAGGGAAGCATGGCAGCTCGAAACAAAAAATCTTTCGGGCGGACAGAAAAATCGACTCGGAATGGCGCGGCTTTTGCTCTCCGGCGCCGACGTTTTATTATTGGACGAGCCGACCAATCATCTGGACGTCGAAGCGGTCGAATGGCTCGAAAACTTTCTCCAGACGTATGAAAAAACGTATGTCATCATCAGCCACGACCGTTATTTTCTCGACCGTGCGGCGCGCCGGATTATCGAAATCGAAAACGGAAAGGCGGTAACTTACAAGGGAAATTATTCGGAATTTCTCGTCGAGCGCGAAGAACGACGCGAACAACAGCGACGCGAATTTGAAAACCAGCGGGCGTTTATCGCCAAAACCGAGGAATTTATTCGCCGTAATCTCGAGGGACAAAAAACGAAACAGGCGAAATCGCGCCGCACTTTGCTCGCGCGGATGGAGCGCGTCGAAGCGATTTCAAGCGATAAACCGAGCGGGAATTTCCAGCTCAAAAAAGTCGAGCGCGCCGGGCAGAATGTCCTGACGGTCGAGGATTTATCCATCGGCTACGGCGAAAACGTTTTGGCGCGCGACATAAATTTTACTTTGACGCGCGGCGAATGTCTCGGAATTATCGGCGGAAACGGAACGGGCAAAACGACTTTTCTGAAAACTATCCTCGGACAAATCCGCGAGCTTTCCGGCAAAATCAACTGGGGAACAAAAACCGACATCGGTTATTACTCGCAAAATCTGGAAGATTTATACGAGCGAAACGAGGTCATACAGGAGCTTCGCCGCGTCGCGCCGATGGCCGAAAACGGCGAGCTTCGTTCATTCCTGGCGAGATTTTTGTTTGTCGGCGAAGACGTTTTCAATCAGGTCAAAAATCTTTCCGGCGGCGAAAAGGGAAGACTCGCGCTGGCGAAATTGATTTATTCAAATAAAAACGTGCTCGTCCTCGACGAGCCGACCAATCATCTCGATATTCCTTCGCGCGAAGCTCTGGAAAACGCGCTCGACGCTTACGCCGGGACGATTTTTACTGTCAGCCACGACCGTTTTTTTCTCGACAAAGTGGCGACGCAGATTTTTTCGTTTGAAGACGACGGCGGAGTCGAAATTTACGAAGGGAATTACACGGAATTTCACGATTGGAAAAATCGGCAATCGTCCGCTGCCGGCCGTCAATCGTCAGTCGAATCGAATACAAATCCTGCAACTGATAACGAACAATCGGCGACGAACAAATCGACTCTTTCAAAAAATCAACGGCAGAGAATCGAGAACCGGATAAAGGAAATCGAGGCGGAAATTCCGCTCCTCGAAGAAGAAATTTCAAAGTTTTCGTTTCAGATGAGCCTGCCCGAGATAGCGGCAAATCACGAAAAGCTGCAGGAAGTCTCACGGCAATTCGAGCAGATTGAGAAAAAAATCCAAAAGCTTTATGAAGAATGGGAAGCCTTGAGCGAAGAAATTAACAATTAAATCGTGTCAGCCCACATTTTCATTGTGTCAAGCGGCATTTACATCATGTCAGCAGATATTTTCACGCTGTCAGCCCGCATTTCATTGTGTTAAATCAAATAAATCAGCTTTCCAGACGATAATTCGGCGCTTCTTTTGTGATAATCACGTCGTGAACGTGCGATTCGCGCAAACCGGCCGACGTGATGCGTACGAATTTGGCGTTTTCCTGCAACTCCTTGATGTCTTTGCAGCCGGTGTAGCCCATTCCCGAACGCAGGCCGCCGATGAGCTGCGTGACCATTTCGGCGATTGTGCCTTTGTAAGCGACGCGGCCTTCGATGCCTTCGGGCACGTATTTCGAATCGGCGACCGTTCCTTCCTGCGCGTAGCGGTCGGATGAGCCTTGTTTCATCGCGCCGATTGAGCCCATTCCGCGATACGTTTTGAAATTACGTCCCTGAAACAAGATAACTTCGCCCGGCGCTTCTTCGGTTCCCGCGAAAAGCGAGCCAATCATCACCGAATCCGCGCCCGAAGCGATTGCCTTGACAACGTCGCCGGAAAATTTCACGCCGCCGTCGGCGATAACCGGAACGCCCGTGCCTTTGGCCGCGCCGACGCATTCGGTAATCGCCGTAATTTGCGGCACGCCCGCGCCCGTGACGACGCGCGTCGTGCAAATCGAACCCGGGCCGATGCCGACTTTTATCGCATCGACGCCCGCGTCAATCAGAGCTTTTGTCGCTTCGGCCGTCGCGATATTTCCGGCGACGACTTCGATGCCGGAAAATGTCGCTTTGACCTTTTTAACAGCTTCGATAACGCGCGAGCTGTGGCCGTGAGCCGTGTCGATGACGATGGCGTCGACGCGCGATTCGATTAAAGCGGCGGCGCGCTCCATAAAATCTCCGGTTGCGCCGATTGCCGCAGCGCAGCGCAGGCGGCCTAAATCGTCTTTCGCCGCAAACGGATATTTGATGGCTTTTTGAATGTCTTTGACCGTAATCAACCCTTTCAGATGCCCGTCGTCATCGACGACCAGAAGTTTTTCGATGCGGTGTTTTTGCAGCTTTACCTTTGCTTCGTCGAGCGTCGTGCCGACCGAAACGGTGACGAGCGGCTGTTTTGTCATTACTTCCGAGACGGGAATGTCGAAACGCGTCTCAAAACGCAAATCGCGGTTGGTGATGATGCCGACGAGAAAACCGTTTTCGTCGAGCACGGGCACGCCGCTGATTTTAAAGCGCTCCATGATTTCGAGCGCCTCCGAGACGAGCGCGCCGTCGTGAATCGTCACCGGGTCGACAATCATTCCCGATTCCGAGCGTTTTACTTTATCGACTTCTTCGGCCTGATGCGCGATTGACAGATTTTTGTGAATGACGCCGATGCCGCCCTGCTGGGCGAGCGCGATTGCCAGACTCGCTTCCGTCACCGTGTCCATCGCCGACGAGCAGAGTGGAATGTTCAGACGAATATTGCGCGAAAAAAGCGTCGCCGTGTCGGTCTCGCTCGGCAGAATTTCCGAAAACGCCGGAACGAGCAGAATATCGTCAAAAGTTAAGCCTTCTTTTATTTCTTCAATCAACATATATCTAAAATATTTAGCGGGTTCAGCACCGCACTTACAAGTTTTGAAGCCGCACTTACAAGTTCCCGAACAATTGTTACAAGTTTCCGGACAATTATTACAAACTTCAAAAATACAGTTACAAACTTTCGGACAAAAGTTACAACTTTAGGACTAATACTTACAAGATTTAATAAAACAGTTACAAACTTTGGGACAAAAGTTCCAAGTTTGCGGATAAAAGTTCCAAGTTCACTAACAAAACATACAAGTTCAGGACATAAAGCTACAAGTTTTCGAACAAACGCCTTAATTTAATTTCTGTAAACAAAAAGCCCGCACAAAACTTGCGGGCGCGATTTCGCTTGGAGATTGTTTTCAAAAATAAGCTTCTTTGATTTTAGCTTATAAAAAAGCCTCATACAAATCATTATCTCGGACGCGGGCCGATATTGGAATTATTTGCATCGCTCGCTGTAATCTGCCCGCTTTGCCATATCTGCGGCAGATTTTCTTTATTGATTTCAAACTCCACTTTATTTTTAGACGATGCGTTCGGAAGCGTAATCGCTTTACCGTTTATCGTTAAGCGCGCAAACTGCGCGCGCGCGGTCGCATAGCTTAGTTTTACATTCGATTTCGGCTCGAAAACCACCGACTTATCGGCGGCGACAAGCGTCGAGATGCTTTTACCTCCGTCAACCGCTGAAGTTAGAGATACTTCGTCGCCGGACGCTTTAAATTCGATTTTGGCGCTTTCGAGCGCAGGCGCGGCCGTAACTACCGGGTTTGCGTTCGTGTTGACAGCGTTATTCGCGTTCTGGTTGGTGTTCGTGTTGTTGGCGACGCTGCTTGTTTTCTCGCTTTGCAGATAATTGACGAGCGCCAAAATTCCCCAGGTCATTAAACCTAAAATAACGACGGCGAAAATTATGGTCATCAACGACGAAGACCTTTTTTCGTCGGTTAAAACCTGGGGTTTGTATGTTTTCGGTTCGTCGGCCTGGTCGCCCTGCTGCTCGACAATCAGGCGATTGTAATCCTGCAGGGCTTCCTGCTCGTCAACGCCGACGTATCGAGCGTAGGATTTGACAAAACCTTTATTAAAAATTCCGCCGGGCAGAGTTCGATAATCGTTATTTTCGATTGCTTCAAGATAAAGCCCGGAAATGCGGGTTTGTTCAGCGACTTCGCTTATAGTAATACCGCGCGCTTCACGTGCTTGTTGCAGTTTTTCGCCGAGAGTTAATGACATTTTGTCTTTGCTGTTTTGCTGCTGACGGATTGAATGCCGTGAGCCTTGCTTAAAATTGAAATATATCGTTGATATATAGCGCGTGTCAATCGTTTCAAGTTTTTTATACCATTGTTTTCGCTTGATATTCGAAATTTGGCGTGATACGTTTAGCTTTTACTCAGGTCTTATATTAAAATTAACAAACAAACTTTTTAGGTGAGGAACAAAAAATGTCTCTTGAAGCACTCGGAATGGTTGAAACCAAAGGCTTTGTCGGCGCTGTCGAAGCGGCCGACGCGATGGTCAAAGCCGCCAATGTTCAGTTGATTGGAAAAGAATACATCGGCGCGGGCTACGTGACGATTTTTGTGCGCGGCGACGTCGGCGCAGTCAAGGCGGCGACGGACGCTGGCGCAGCGGCGGCGCGGCGCGTCGGCGAACTGATTTCGGTTCACGTTATCCCGCGCCCGCACGGCGAAGTCGAGAGAGTTTTGCCGAGAGGCGGCGCGACCGGCTACAGCCCGGACGAAAAAGCTCTGCAGGGCGGCGGCGGCCGTCAGCTCGGCTCAGGCTCGGGCGGCGGAGAAATCTCTGCCAACGACAGAACGAAATCGAGAAATAAATAGAGAATTACGAATTGCGAATTACGAATTGCGAATGTCGGAAGATATTTTTTAATTCGTAATTCGTAATTGAATTTCAATGCCCGAACATAAAGACTTAATTTCACAACAGGAAGCGCGCGACGCGGTGGAAGCCGCGCATCTGGCGTGGAGCGCGGTCGCGAAATTTGACCAGGCGAAAATCGACCGGATTTGCGAAGCGATGGCTCAGGCCGCGCTTCGCAAATCGGCTCGGCTCGGTCAGATGGCGAACGAAGAAACGGGTTTCGGCAAGGCGGAAGACAAGCGCGAGAAAAATCGTTTTGCGGCGGAAGACGTCTGGAATTATTTCAAAAGCTTAAAAACCGTCGGCGTCGTCAATGACAACGGCAGCATCGTCGAAATCGCATCGCCGCGCGGCGTCGTCGCGGCCATCATTCCTTCGACCAACCCGACTTCGACGGCGATTTTCAAAATCATCATCGCCATCAAATCGCGCAACACCATCGTCCTTTCGCCGCATCCTTCGGCCGCGCGCTGCATCGCTGAAACGGCGCGCGTGATGCGCGAGGCGGGCGTTAGGGAAGGACTGCCGCCCGCCGCGATTTACTGTTTGACGACTTCGAGTCTCGAAGGGACGGAAACGTTGATGAAGCACAAGCGAACGGCCGTAATTTTGGCGACGGGCGGAATCGGCCTGGTGCGCGCGGCTTATTCGTCGGGCAAACCGGCGTTCGGCGTCGGGCCGGGAAACGTTCCGGTTTTTATCGAAAAAACGGCCGACACGCGAAAAGCGGTTTCGGATATTTTGACTTCGACGTGTTTTGACAACGGCACGATTTGCGCGTCCGAGCAGTCGGTCGTCGTCGATAAAGCGATTGAAGCGGAAGTCCGCGAACAGTTTAAGGCGCAGGGCGCGCATTTTTTGAATCCGGCGGAAGCCGATAAAGTCGCCGCCGTTTTATTGACGCCGCAGAGAACTTTGAATCCGAAAATCGTCGGCAAATCAGCCGAGTTTATAGCCAATCTGGCCGGAGTTTCGATTCCGTCGGGAACGCGCTGTCTGCTGGCCGATTGCGGCGGCGTCGGGCGCGATTTTCCGTGGTCGATTGAAAAGCTTTCACCGACGCTCGCTTTTTTCGTGGTTGACGGCGTCGAACAGGGCGCGCAAAAATGTCTGGAAGTTTTGCAGTTCGGAGGAATGGGGCACACCGCCGGGATGCACACGCAAAATCGCGAGGCGGCAATCAGATACGGCGAACAGATGCCTGCATCGCGCGTCGTCATAAATTCGCCGACGACGCACGGCGCAATCGGATTTTCCACCGATTTAGCTCCGTCGATGACTTTGGGCTGCGGCTCATGGGGCGGAAACGTTACGTCGGACAATGTTTCGCCGATTCATCTGATGGACATCAAGCGCGTCGCGTTTGAAACAAAACCGGTCGGCGGTCAGCGTTCGGCCGCCGGTCGTCAGCCGATTGTCGTAGCGGCGAGCGGCGGGCAAAAACAGCCAAGCCGGCAAAACGTCAAACGCGAAGACATCGCCGCGCTGGTCGATAAGTTTTTGAGCCGGAAAATTGCCGAAACGCCGATTGTCGAAGTCCAAGAGCCGAAGGTTGAAGACCGGAAACCGGTCGCCGAATCGCCCGTCAAGACAATTATTCACGAGCTTCGAACCGAAAGCTCGACAAACGGAGCGAAACCGGTCGATTTCGTCAGTGAAGACGATGTGCGGAAAGCCGTCGAAAAGGGCGAAAAAATTTACATCACGGCAAAAACCATCATTACACCTTCGGCGCGTGATTTGGGCGAGGAAAAGGAAATCTTTGCAAAGAAATAGCGGTCAGCTGTCAGTAGTCAGCTATCAGTTAATTCTGATTTTGCTGACAGCTGATTGCTGATTGCTGACTATTTAATGGCAGAAACATTAGTCGAAAATCGAACTTGCAGCAAATGCGGCGTTGACGTGCGAAAGGGCGCGCTTTTTTGTTATAACTGCGGCGGCTCGGTCGCGCCGGACATTCCCGCGCCGGAAAATCAGGAAACGAACGGCGAAGAAGTTTTTCAGGAACAATTTGTCGATGAAAATTTAAAGGAAATCGATAAAATTCCCGAGAAAAAAACGGAAGTCGCGGAAGCTGCCGACGCCCCGGTTAAAAAGCCGGATATGTTCGAAGAAGCCAAACTCAAAACGGCCGCTTCGCTTCGCCGAAAATCAAAAACCCCGCAAAAGCAGAGAATCGAAGAAGTCGTCTGGACGGGACACGAAAACGCGCCGAACGGCTGGTTTATTGTCATCGCGCTCGTTTTGACGCTCGGCGCGCTCGGTATTTTCTGGCTGGCGATGTGGTTGAAATAGAATTTGCAGACTGAATTTTTTAGCCGATTTTGGTTTTAAACTGCGGCGCTGTTAATATAAAGATAATTATGGAAGCACTCGGAATGGTCGAATGTATGGGTTTGGTGGCGATGATTGAAGCCGCCGACGCGATGGTCAAGGCGGCGAACGTGCGGCTCGTCGGTTACGAAAAAATCGACGCCGGGCTGGTGACGGCAATCGTTCGCGGCGAAGTCGGTGCGGTCAAGGCGGCGGTCGATGCCGGAGCGGCGGCGGCGCGCCGAATCGGGACGGTGACGGCGGTTCACGTTATCGCGCGCCCGCACTCGGAAGTCGGCGACGGGATTCCGGTCATCGACACCGGCGAGACGACGCGCAAGAAAATTTCCGGCTCAGTACCGGAAAAATAAAAAGTAAAAAGTAAAAAGTAAAAGGCAAAAGTGAGAATCATCTTCACTTTTGCCTTTTACTTTTTACTTTAAATCTACTGTTTTTTTACGGGTTTAGTGACAGGTTGGTTGGAAGGCGAATTTTCGCCCGCCTTTCTGCCGGTTCGAGTAACGGCGATGCGTTTCTGCTTGTCCGGCCCGTCATTGACGACCACTTTTATCGCGTGAAATGCTCCGTCTTTTTTGTCATTCGTCGGGTAATAGCTGACCAGATACTGCGTTCTGAGCTCGCTCGCGATGTCGCTGGCGATACCGTTCAGCTCGCTCAAAGTCGTCGGAAAATACGATTTGCCGCCGGTTTCCTGCGCCAGGCGCTCTAAAAACGCTTTTGCTTTCGTCTGCGGGCTTTTGCTGATAAATCCGCCTTCCTTGCTCAATTCGCTGACAAAGCCGATGGTGTAAATCTGCACGTCGGATTCGCGTAGAAGTTCGAAAAGCTGCTGTTCGTTGTAAAAACTGTCGCGGTCTTCGCCGTCGGAAACCAAAATCAGCGCGCGCCGCTTTTTGTCGTCTTTACTGCCGCTCGATTTTTCGTATTCGTTGACCTGTTGCGCGGCCAGATAGACGGCGTCGATAATCGCCGTCTGCCCGCCTTCGACAAAAAGCTGGTCGAGCGCGTAGTTGAGGTCTTCTTTATTTGATGTAAACGATTGCGTGATTTCGATTTTGTCCGAGCTGACAAACCGGATGACGCTCGTCTCGTCGTCCGGACGATTTGTGCCAACGATGATTTTGCTCGCTTCGATAACTTTATCGAGCTGCAGGCGGAGCGAGCCGGAATTGTCGATGACGAGCGAATAATTGGTCGGAACTTCCGATTTGGTGAAAGAATCGATTGGCTGAAGCACATTGTCTTCGTAAACCTTAAAATCGTTGGCCGTCAGCGTGTTAACCGGACGATTGTTGCGGTCGACGACGCGAACGTTCAAATTGACGACTTCCGTATCAATCGTAATCGGGGTGTTGTCTTCTTCGGGCGTCGGCTCGGCGGTCGGCGAAACGATTTTCGGCGGCGTCGCTGTTTTCAGCGGAGTGACCGGCGGTTTCGACGAAACGATTTGCGCGCCGGTCTTGAAAAAGCCGGAAAACGCCGAGGCCGTTACAAAACAGAAAACAAGCGACAAGATATAAAAATTCTTTCTTTTCATTTTTCTTCCAATCTCAAAATAGAAATTCTAACGATAGTTCGTGTTCGGCGTTGCAAAATAGCCTTCGCGACTTCTGACCGTTAGACGCGGAAGACCGCGCGGAGGTTTGACCTTAACTTTTACCTTGTGATATTTTCCGTCCGGCGTAAAATTCTTCGGCGTGTAGCCGATTGAATATTGATGGCGGAGCTCGAGCGCGATGCGTTCGAAAATTTCGTCCATCTCGACGTTGGTCTGCGGGTAGAATGCCTTTCCGCCCGTAACGCTCGTCAGCTCGTCGAGAAACGCCTGTCCCTGTATTCCGGTAATGCTCGAAGAATCCGAGCCGTCAAGAATTCCGACGGCGTAGACGACGACGTCGGATTCTTTCAAAAGACGACGGACTTCGCCGAAGTTGTAGCGCGAAGCATTGTCCTGACCGTCGCTGATGATGAGCAGAGCTTTTTTCTGATGCGTGCCGCGCGTCACTCTTTCGATGCCGAGATAAGTCGCGTCGTAGAGCGCCGTGTTGTTTTTCGGCTCGACCAGCGTCAGCTTTCGCAGAACCGCTTCGCCGTCGCGCGTTTTATCCAGCAGAAGCTGCGCGCGATTGTTAAAGGCAATCAAAAAATATTCGTCCGACGGGTGGCTGGTGTTGATAAAGCGTTCGAGCGCGGTGCGCGCCTTGACGATTTTCTCGCCGCTCATCGAATCGGAAACGTCAAAAAGAATTCCGACCGAAACCGGCGCGTCCGTGTCGCTGAAAAACGTTATTTCCTGCTCCTCGTTGTTGTCGAAAATTGTAAAGGCGTCTTTTCCCAAACCGGAAACGTAGCGACCGTAAATATCCGTAACGGTTAAGGTGAGCGTAACCAAATCGGTTTTTACGTTAATCGGCTTTGAATCGTCCTGAGGTGTCGGTTGCGGCGTTTGAGCAAAAGCGTGTGAGCTTAGTGATAGTACGAGAAGCAAAAGACCCAACCGATGCACGAAGCACAAGCGGCTGAAGTCCTGAAAATATTTCACAGCCATAAATTCTCCTGTCTAATTGTATATTCTATAGAAACGTCAATTATTTCCGCAAGATATTTTTTTGATGTTACGAAAGGATTTTTCGTTGCGTCGACGGCAAAATTTATTGGCTTGTTTTTGTATGCAACATTTGATAGAAAAAGGCGTGATATAATACAACCAAGTTTCAAGTTTCAGGTTCAAAGTTTCAAGTTAAGAACATTTCGAGCCTGAAACTTGAAACTTTCAACTTGAAACAAAACTAATGGCTGAATTTATTTGTCGATTGGGAACGCCTTCGGGCGAAATTATGACGCGCATCGTTGAGGCGACCGCCGCCAGCGATGCGCGTGTGAAGCTCGAAAGCGAAGGCTTCCGCGTGTTTGCGATTTCTTCCGCCGAAAAAGGCTTGTCCGCTATTTTACCGTTTGGCGGAGGAAAGAAAAATCGCGTCAAGCAGGGCGACTTTTTGCTTTTTAATCAACAGCTTTCCGCGCTTTTGCGAGCGGGAATTCCGGTTTTGCAGTCGATTAATTTGTTAAAAGCGCGCTCGGGTTCGTCGGCGCTCCGCGAGACTCTGGCCGATGTCGAGGAGAAAATCAAAAGCGGCGTTCCGCTCTCCGAAGCGTTTGAAGCGCAGGGAACTTTTCCGAAAATTTATACGGCTTCGCTGTTTGCGGGCGAAAAATCGGGCGCGCTCGACGACGTTCTGGCGCGCTACGTCGATTATTTGAAGCGAAGCGTCGCCGTCGCCCGCAAATTGCGCGGCGCGCTCGCCTATCCGGCGTTTTTGATGGTCGCGTCTTCGTTTATGGTCGCGTTTCTGACGCTTTACATCGTGCCGCGCATGTCGGATTTGTTCAAAGGTCTCAGCGCAAATAAAGGTTTGCCGACCGTGACGGTCGTCGTTTTAACTATTTCGACGACGGTTGCGAATAATATTTTCTGGCTTTTGCCGATGCTTCTGATTTTGGTTTTTTCGCTCGTCATCTGGCTCAGAACGCCGGGCGGAAAGCTTATTTTTCATAATTTTCTGCTTCGCCTGCCGATTGGCGGCACGCTTATCAAGCAGATGACGATGGCGCAGCTGGCGCGCTCGCTCTCGACGCTGCTGTCGGGCGGAATTACTGTTCCGGACGCGTGGGACATCGCTTCGCAGTCGATTACGAATTTCGAGCTTCGCCGCCGCAGTCAGGCGGTTTTGCCGCTGATTCGCGAAGGCAGAATGTTTACCGAAGCTTTGGACAAAGCCAACTGGATGCCCGAACTCGCGCTCGATATGATTGGAATCGGCGAAAAATCGGGAAGCCTGCGCGAGATGCTCGATGAAGTCGCGAACTTTTACGACGCCGAATCCGAAGTTCGTCTCGAACAACTGACGACGCTGCTCGAACCGACAATTCTGGTTTTTATGGCCGGAATCGTCATCACGATTCTGCTCGCTATCTATCTGCCGATTATCCAGACTATTTCGTCAGGGCCGTTCGGAGGCAAAAAGTAAAAATTTTCAGCCGTCAGCTTTCAGCAATCAGATGAGTGTTGAAAAATTATGAGAAGTTTTAGAGATTTGAAGGTTTGGGAGAAATCACATCAGCTAACACTTCTTGCATATGACCTGAAAATGTTAAATTTGGAAAATTATAAAAAACTAGAAGATTTGCTTCCGGAAATTAAAAAAATGTTAGCTGCATTCAAAAACTAAAAGCTGATGGCTGATAGCTGACTACTGACCGCTATTTTATGAGTAACGAAACTAATACAGCAACTTACACGCCGACAACTTCCTTACCGAAGATTGAAGTTTCCGGTTTTTTGGACAACGAGCCGCCCGAAGTCGTTCAGGCGAAACAGCTCGCGCAGCGGTATCGCCTGCCTTACATCGATTTGCTTCCGCCCGATAAGGAATCGCCGATTGATTATGAGGAACTCGCTAAGATTCCGGTCGATTTGATGCTTCGCAATCATTTTATTCCGCTCAAACGTGAAGGTCGAAATCTGCATGCGGCGATGGCCGACCCGACGAATCTCGAACGTCTCGACGAGCTCGAAAACGTTTTGAACGTTCGCATCGTGCCGTATGTCGCGACGCAGGGCGCAATCGACGTCGTTTTGAAAAAAGGCGACGCGACGCAGAGAGTTTTGCAGGAAGCGGCTTCGACTTTCAAAATCTCGCTCGTCAAGGAAACCGACCAGGGCGAAGAAGTTCTCGATTTAGACCGTCTGGCGAACGATGCCGACATGTCGCCGATTATCAAATTGGTCGACACGATTGTCTATAACGCGATGGAATCGCGCGCCTCCGATATTCACATCGAAGCGGGCGACCGCGACGTTTCGGTTAAATTTCGCATCGACGGCGCGCTCTACCAGAAAGTCGACCCGATTGATATCGCTTATCACCAGACTTTGATTTCGCGTATCAAGGTTATGTCCGAGCTCGACATCGCCGAGCGTCGAATTCCGCAGGACGGGCGTTTTCGCGTTCGTTACAAAGGCCGCACGGTCGATTTCCGCGTTTCGATTCTGCCTTCGGCCTACGGCGAAAACTGCGTTATTCGTATTCTGGATAAAGAGCAGATTTCCGAGGAATTCAAAAATTTGAGTCTCGAAGTCGTCGGTTTTGACGAGGAAGATTTGCGCCGCTTTCGAATTTATATCAAAGAGCCCTACGGAATGGTTTTGGTGACCGGCCCGACCGGTTCGGGTAAAACGACGACGCTTTACGGCGCGCTCAACGAAATCCGCAACATCGAAGACAAAATCATCACGATTGAAGACCCGGTCGAATACCAGCTTCAGGGCATTATGCAGATTCCGGTCAACGAGAAAAAAGGTCTCACGTTTGCGCGCGGCCTGCGCTCGATTTTGCGTCACGACCCGGACAAGATAATGGTTGGAGAAATCCGCGACGAAGAAACCGCACAGATTGCGATTCAGTCGGCGCTCACCGGACACCTTGTTTTTACGACCGTCCACGCCAACAACGTGATTGACGTTATCGGGCGTTTTCTGAACATGGGCGTCGAGCCATACAATTTTGTTTCCTCTTTGAACTGCGTTCTCGCGCAGCGGCTCGTGCGGCTTTTGTGCCCGACCTGCAAACGTCATTATCAGCCTTCGGAAAGCGAGCTGGTCGAATCGGGCTTCCGGCCGGAAGACACGAAAAACAAGGACTTTTTTATGAACGTCGGCTGCGACGCCTGCAATCACACGGGCTATCGCGGAAGAACGGCGATTCACGAGCTGCTGGATATGTCGGACGCGATTCGCGAAATGATTATCGAGCGCCGTCCGGGTTCGGAAATTCGCCGTCAGGCCGAAAAAGAAGGCCTTTCCAGTCTGCGCGAATCGGCCGTCAAAAAAGTTTTTGCCGGCATGACGACGCTTTACGAGATAAACCGCGTCACGTTCGTCGAGGAAGTTCGATAAAATTTGCAATTTGCGCTGAAACAATCGAAAATATTGATTGTTTCGGCTGCAATTTTTGAAACTTTGCATCTCAGTCCGCGTGTAAAAAACCGGATTCAGATTTTTTGCATCTAAATTAAACGAAAAAACAACCAATTCGCATACAACACTATGAAAAATTCTGCATACGTCCGATTCTCGATTACTTTGCTTCTTCTCATCTCTCTATTTTCACCTTTGGCGGTTTTGGCCGGAGACGGGAAAAAATTCTTTAGCGACGGTTTGAAATACGAAGTTTCCGAAGAATGGGACAAGGCCGTCGAACAGTTTGCCAAAGCGGTCGTCGAAAATCCGAAAAATCCCGAATATCGCCTGCATCTTCAGCGTGCGCTTTTTAACGCTTCGCAGATGTATATAAAACGCGGCACGATGCTGGCCGACCAGAAGGACTACGTCGGCGCATACAACGCTTTTCGCGCGGCTTACGGCTACGACCCGGTCAACGAGCTGGCCAAAGCCGAGATGGAAAGAATGGTGCGCCTTCAGCAGGGATTGGTCAACAGCGGCGGGAAAACGGACGATAAAACCAACGGCGACGGCGTCAAGCTCATTCCGACCGGTTATTCGAAGCAGAATTTGCCGAACGGCGTCACCATTCCGCAGCAGCTCGAAAAGCTGCGCGACGTGCCGTTTCCGAGCGGCGTCGATTTGCAGTTTCTCATCAAGGAACTGGCGAAAGATTTGGATTTGAATGTGTTGTTTGACCAGGAATCGAGGCTTGATAATCGCAAAGTTAAAATCGAGCTGAAAAACGTGACGGCGGCCAAAGCGCTCGATTATATCTTTTTACAGGAAAATCTGTTTTTCCAGAAAGTCGGGCCGCGCACGATTATCGTCGCCACCAACAACCAGCGCACAAAATTCCAGCAATTGGTTCTGCGCACGTTTTATCTGGCGAACGCCGACCCGACCGAAGTCGCGAAAGTCATTCAATCGGCGATTCCGGCGCAGCCCGGCCGCACGCCGACGATTCCTTTGATTGATAAAGCGACCAACAGCATCACTTTGCGCGACACGTCGGAAAACATCAAAATCATCGCCGACTTGATTAAGGCGCTCGACAAAGACCGCGCCGAGGTCGTGATGGACGTCCAGATTTACGAAGTTACGAAAAACGATTTGCTGCAGCTCGGCAATCAGGTCGGAACTTCGGCGTCACTGCAAAATTTAGGCGGCTCGACGAGCGGCGTCGTTTTGGCCAACGGCAGCGACAACGTCTTTAGTCAGGCGGGAAATATCGTCCGCGAAACGTTCGGCGTCGGTTTGATTATTCCGTCGATAAACCTTGTCGCACTGCAAAACAAGCAGAACACGAAGCTGCTCGCCTCGACGCAGATTCACGCATTTAACAACGAAGATTCGTCGGCGCGCATCGGTCAGCGCGTGCCGGTCAGAACGGCGACTTTTCAGACGGGAAATACGACCAACACCGGCAGCGGCGTCGTCTCGGACGTTATCAACTACGAGCAGGTCGGTCTGACTTTGAAATTCAAACCCATCGTCTTTCCGAATCAGGACGTTCAGGTGACGATGGAAATCGAATCGAAAGACGTTGCCGGAGCACAGACCTTGACGCCGACTTTTACCGAGCGCACGATTAAGGGAACGGCGCGCGTGCAGAACAATAAAACTCTGCTTTTGGCGAGCGTCGCGCAAAACGTCCAGAGCAACGGCCGCACGGGCTTGCCGCTGCTCGGTCTGATTCCGATTTTGGGCCGACTTTTTACCGCGCCGACGAAAGATAACCGACAGGTCGACATTGTTATCGGCATCACGCCGCGCGTTATCCGCGCGCCGTCAATTCTGCCGGAAGACGAAGCCGAACGCCCGACGGGAAGTCTGGCGACGCCGACCAACGGTTCGCTCGAAGCGATGATTATTCAGGAAGAAATCGACGAACAGCTCGCTCTGGCGCGCAAAATTCCGACAAACATTCAGGTTCAGCTTCCCGACCAGAAACCGGATATGCCGACTTACGTGAAAACGAATCCGGCGACCAACGTTTCCGCGGACACAAACGCTTCGACCGATACGACGACGGAAAATCAAAAGCCTGTAGCCGTAAATCAGACCAGCGCGACGGTCAATACGAGCACCGTTGCGACAAATCTGAAACCGATTGACACGAGCGTGCAGACTTTGAAAATTACGCCGACCGTCGATTCGACCGAAAATAATGTCGCGGTGCAGGAAACTTCTCTGAAATCGGAAAACAAAATTGCCGAAGCTGCAGCTGCCAACGCGCCGACGGCCAGCCTGCAGATTCTGCCGACGCTTTCCGAGATGAAAAACGGCGAGAAAGCAAAACTCGCCGTTTTAGTCAGAAGCGCGACGGCGTTTCGCTCGGCGGTTATCGGGCTGAAATTCGACGCGCAAAAAGTTGCGGTTCGCGGAGTCAGTTTCGGCGACGTGTTCGGCAAGGAATTAGTTCAAACGCCCGTCACGCCGTTTATGAATCAAAACGGCAAAATGTTCGTTTCGCTTTTCACATCGAAAGACGTGGCGGAAAACAGCTCGGGCATTTTGGCTTATATCGAAATCGAAGCGTTGGCCGACGGAAAGCCGGAAATCGCGTTTGATACCGACGTTTTGAGTTTTTTGACGGCGGACGGCAAGAATTTCAACGTGAAATTCTAGGAGCGAATAAAAACCGATGAACAGAGAGCAGGCAAGAAATCCGCAATCCGCAATCCGCAATCCGCATTCGGTCGGCGGCTTCACCCTGCTCGAATTGATTGTCACGCTCACTGTGCTCGCGATTCTGGTGATGGGAACGATTCCGCTCGCCGAGAATGCGGTCAAGCGCCAGAAAGAACTGCGTCTGCGCGAAACTCTGCGCGAGATTCGCGGCGCGATTGACGAGTTTAAGCGCGACACGATTGGCTCGTGCCCGCAGGGCGCTGTGTCAAACGACGTCGGCGGCGTCAGGGGCGCGACGAATATTCCGCCCGACCCGCGAAGCCGCGTCGTAATTGACGACTGCACGGTTTTCGACACCGAAAATCTTGACCGCTACCCGCCGACGCTGGATATTCTGGTCGAAGGCGTGAAAGTCAGGGCGCGCGGAGTTAATGTCAGAAGTAACGGCGCTTTTTCCGATACGAACGCGACCGAGGTAAACGAGACAAAGGAATTAAAAAAGGTTTATCTGCGCGAAAAGCCGATTGACCCGATGACGGGCGAGTCGAATTGGCGTCTGCGGTCTTCATATCAGGAGAAAGATTCGGGAAACTGGGACGAAGTAAACGTTTTCGACGTGCGCTCAAGTTCCGACACAGAAGCCTTAAACGGAGAAAAATACAGTGATTGGTAGAAAGTGGACAGCGGTCAGCGGTCAGCGGTCAGTAAGACCTAAGACGAAAGACCAATCCGAAATCCAAAATCCGAAATCCAAAATCGAAGCGGGCTTTTCGCTGCTCGAATTGCTGATTGCGATGTTTATCCTGATAATTTTGCTTTCGGTCGCGGTTCCGACTTATCAGCGAAGCGTTCAGCAGGCGCGCGAAACCGTTTTGAAGGAAAATCTCTGGCAGATGCGCCGCGCCATCGACCAGTATTCGGCCGATAAAGGCAAGCTCCCGCAATCGCTCGACGACCTTGTAACCAACAATTATCTGCGCGAAAAGCCGGTTGACCCGATTTCTGAAAAAGCCGAATGGAGCGAAGTTCAAGGCCAGGACGTAAATTCCGTCGATGGTAATCAGGGCCTCAAAGACGTGAAAAGCCTCGCCGAAGGCGAAGACAGCGACGGGAAAAAATTCGCAGAATATTAAATTAGTTGAAAGGAAAAGAACTATCAGTTATCCACTTTCAACTTTCAACTATCAGTTATAAAGATGTTAGAAACTTTACTCGAACCGAATTATCCGAAAGCAGCGCTTGGAATCGAACAGGAAAGCGTGACGGCGCTGGCCTTGCAAAAAGAAGGCAGAGGACGATTCGGCATCAAACAAGCCGCGACCATTGTTTTGCCCGAACGTCTCCTGACGCCGAGTTTTACCGAAGTAAATATCGCAAGTTCCGAAGAAATGCTGGTTTTGCTCGACGAAGCCGTGACCAAAGCGGGCTTGAGAAGTCAAAAACGCTGGTCTGTATCACTGCCGAGCAACACGGCGCGAACCGCGATTCTGACGCTTGAAACCGAGCCTGCTTCCGCCTCTGAGCTTTCGGAGCTGCTCGATTGGAAGGCCGAAAACACTTTCGGCGTCGCGGCGGGCGAGCTTCGAATTTCGCAGCGAAAAATCTCGCCGGACGCGAGCGGAAAATCCAGATATTTTGCGACCGCGGTCAAATTGAGCGTGATTGACGAATACGAAACTCTTTTTGAAAGAAACGGCTGGCGCGCCGGGCTTATTCTGCCGCGCGCCGTCAGCGAGGCGAAATGGCTGGCCGATACGAAAAATCCAACCGATTCGCTCCTGATAAGCTCGCAGGCCGACGGTTTTACCGCGCTTCTTTTGCGCGGCGACGAACCGACGGTGGTGCGCAGCGTAACGTGTACGGAAGGCGAAAGAGACGATGAGATTTACCGCCTGCTGATGTTTTATCGCGACCGTCTGGCGGTTGAGCAGTCGAGCGCCAATTTTCTGGAAAAACTGCTCGTCACCGGCAGAGAATTTGCTCCCGGTAAGCTGACGGAAATTGCCAACGAAGCGCTCGGAAAATCGTTAAACGTTCTGCGTCCCGAAGACATCGGCTTAAATCTTCCGGCTCGGGATTTAAACTTTGACGACCTCGCCGCGCCCGCCGGACTCGCCACTTACGGCTGGAAATAAATTTTAGTGAAAAGTGAAAAGTTGAAGAAGGAAAATCCTTCTAACGCTTTCACTTTTCGCTTTTAGTTTTTCACTTTTTTTACCTTGCATACTGAAACTATTTCGGAAACAATACCGTAATACCTTTGCATCATGATGTTACAAGCACTTGCGCTGGAAAAAATAAAAAGTCTGACTGACGTTGAGTTGATTGAAACGGCAATCAGCGGTCGCGAGGACAGTTTCGAAGAACTCGTCCGCCGTTACCAGCGTCCGATTACGAATTACGTTTACCGGATGTTGAGCGATTATGATGCGTCGCTCGACGTAACGCAGGAAGTCTTTATAAAAGTTTATAATTCGCTCGCGCGCTACAGCTCGGATTACAAATTTTCGACTTGGCTTTATCGCATCGCGCACAACGCGGCCATCGATTATATGCGCCGTCATTCGGTCAACGAGCAGAGCATCGAGGCGGAAAACGCCGACGGAAGCTATCAGCTGCAAATCGAAAGCCCGCGCCCGACGCCCGAACAGGAGCGCGAGCGCAGCGAATGGCGAACGGAAATCGAATCGGTCGTCAAATGTCTGCCGGCGGTTTACCGCGAATTGATTATGCTGCGTCACGCGCAGGATTTGAGCTACGACGAGATTGCGGAGATTACGAATCTTCCGCTCGGAACGGTAAAAAATAGACTTTTCCGCGCCCGCGAGATGATGCGCGAAATTTTTGTTGAACGAGGATTTACGGGAATGTAGCAGGTTGTCAGCGTTCAACCGTCAGCAATCAAAAGCTGACCACTGATTACTGACCAACGCTTCGCGCCACTGACAAAATGATTGAGGAAACCGCAAAAATTGAAGCCTCCTGCCCGCGAGACGATATTGCCGCATATATCGACGGCGAAATCAGTCCGCGCGAGGAGCTCGACCTTGAGATGCATTTTGCGGGCTGCAAAATTTGCGCCGAAGAACTCAACACACAGAAAAAACTGCTTTGCGCGCTCGATTCGTTTTGTCTGAACGAAAAAGAAATCGAGTTGCCGGAAAATTTCACGAAAGTCGTCGTCACGACGGCCGAAAGCCACGTCAGCGGCCTGCGTCGCCCGCAGGAACGCCGCAAAGCTCTGTTTATCTGCTCGGCCTTGTTTCTGCTCGTTTTGCTCGGACTCGGCGAAGAAGCCGATTCGATTCTCGGCACTTTCGGAAAAATCGGCGAGCAGTTTGTGGTCGTTGTCGGTTTCGTCGCCCATCTGATTTATGACGTTTCCGTCGGGCTAATCGTTATTTTACGTTCCTTGAGTAATCAGGTCTTTTTTAATTCGGCTGTTTCGTTTGGTCTGATGGCCGTTTTGTTTCTAATTTCCGTTTTTGCTCTTTCGCGCTTGGTCTTACGATTTAACCGCGCATAAAAAATGCAGGCTCAGAAAAAGTGATTTATACAGCGACACGGACAAATCTTTCTACAAAAATACAAATCCCTTTCAAACAGATAATTTTGGGATTTGTTTTTATTTTGTTCGCCGCTTTCGCCCTTTACGCCCAGACAAATATTCCCAAAGTCGATGAAGAAACCGTCACGGTCGGCGATTCGCCCGAGCAGCAGATTATTTCCTTCGGTAAAAAAGTCATCATCGAAAAACACGCGAAAGAAGTTTTTTCTTTCGGCGGCGATATTATCATCGAGGGAAAAGTCGACGGCGACGTTGCCGCTATCGGCGGCAATATCATTCAAAAAGACGGCGCTTTTATCGGCGGCGACGTGATAGTTTTCGGCGGAGCGTATCGCGCCGAAAGCTCACAGCCGCTTCGCAGCGAAGGAAAGCAAACCGTGATGATTGCGATGTTTGAAGAGCAATTACGGAGCTTCGGACAAAATCCCGCGCAGATTCTCTCGCCGAGTTTGAGCTGGTCGTTTCTGGCGCAAAGAATACTGTCGATTCTTTTCTGGTTCATCATTTCATTGGCTTTGACCACGATTTCGCCCGGCGCAATCAGTCGCGCCGTCGCGCGTTTCCAGCTTTCGACTTTGAAAGTCTTTGCCATCGGCTTTTTCGGATTTTGGGTGACAATTATCGGAGTCGTCGCCGGATTAAACTTTCTGCCCGATTATCTGAGCACCATCATCAGCCTGATGGCCTTGATTTTGTTGATTCTCGGCTACGTTTTCGGGCGCGTCGCTTTGCAGATGAGTCTCGGTAAAATCATTCAAAAACGCCTTTTCCGCGAAAATAAACAATCCGAAACCGTCGCGCTTTTAATCGGCGTCGTCGTCTGGTCGATTTTTCTTTCCGTTCCATATCTCTGGGTCGTCGCCCTGATGACGCTTTTTTCCGCTAGCATCGGACTCGTTTTAACCGCTAGAACATCAACCAACTGGCAAAAAACTTAAAATTAGTGGATAACTGATGGTGGAAAGTTGATAGTTCTTTTTTTCACTATCGGTTATCCACTAACATTTACAATTCTTTACAAATTTATGCAAACCTTTCCTGATAAAATAGCGTCTTTATAAAAGTATCGAAAAAGCAACTATTTTCCTGTCGGTTGCGTGTTTTAAGCAGTAAATTATTTTTATTTTTATTTGAGAGAATCAGAAATGCGAAAATCAATATTTTTATCATTCTTTTTAGCTTTATTTCTAAGTTTTGTTTCGAACGTTTCGGCGCAGACCGATGCGATGAAACCGAGCTTGATAAGCGGCGACGTGACGGCTGTCAGCACCGAGAAAATTTCTTTGCAGACGGCCAGCGGTGCGGCGGATTTTGTCTTAAACGACAAAACCGTTTACAAGCGCGTTCCGCCGGAAAATCCGCAGACAAAGGTCGATTCGAGCTTTTCGGAAATCAGTGTCGGCGATAAAGTCGTCGTCTCGGTGCTTTTCGGCGCAGACAAAAAAGCGCAGCCCGTCAGAACCGTCTATCTGATGTCGAAAGCCGACATCACCAGCAAACAGACCAAAGAACAGCAGGAATGGCGCACGCGCGGCGTTGCCGGAAAAATCACCGCCGTCAATCCGCAGACAAAGGAAATAACGATTACGACGCCGGGCTTGATGGGAGCGAAAACAACGGTTTTAACGCCGAAAGAGAGCGCCCAGTTTTTGCGTTACGCGCAGGATTCGGTCAGTTTTAACGAAGCGAAAAAAAGTTCTTTCAGCGAAATCGCGGTCGGCGATTTGATTAAAGCCGTCGGCGATAAGAGCGAAGACGGAGCGACGTTCAAGGCGGAGAAACTCGTCACGGGCGCGTTTCAAACCATTGTCGGAACGGTTAAGGCCGTCAACGCCGAAAAAGGCGAAGTAACCATCAGTAATATTCAGACCAAAAAAGATATAACGGTCGTCGTCGATAAAAACTCGCTTCTGAAGCAGTTTCCGGCTGAAATGGCGCAGCGAATGGCGATGATGCAGGCAGGCGGCGGCAATATGATTCGCCCGCCGCAAGGCGCGGGAAATCAGCAGGGAAATCAAAATACGCAGCAAAATCCGAATCAGATGGGCGGTGGAAATCGCGGCGGAAGCCTCGACGATATGCTCGAGCGTTTTCCGACAATTACGGTTGCCGATTTGAAAGTCGGCGAGATGATAGCCGTCAACAGTTCGAAAACTGCCAATCAGGAACGCATTACGGCAATTAAATTGGTATCCGGCGTCGAGCCGTTTACGAAAGTTCCGCAAATGACAACCGGCGGCGGAGGCAACCGGCAGGGAAGCGGCGTCAGCTCGAGCTTTACAATACCGGGACTCGACGGCAACTAATTTGCCGGAGTCCTCAAAACAGGAGACGGAAGATAGAAGTCAACCAATAATTTATATTCAGAAGTTTGTTTTATAAAAGTTTTATTTTTAATTTACGAGCTTCTATCTTCCGAAATTTTCTATGAAAAACTTAAAATTATTTTTATTAATCAGTCTTTTTACATTATTTATAAATTCGGCGGTGTTTGCGCAATCGACGGGAAGCGTCACCGGGCAGGTCTTTGACAGTCTCGGCGCGGTCGTCGTCGGCGCGAACGTAACGGCGGTCGATGCGGCCAAGAAAGAAAAAACGGCCGTGACAAACGGTCAGGGCGCGTTTACTATCAGCGGACTTGCGGCCGGAAAATA
Source organism: Pyrinomonadaceae bacterium (assembly GCA_036403235.1). GTDB lineage: Bacteria > Acidobacteriota > Blastocatellia > Pyrinomonadales > Pyrinomonadaceae > JBGTFE01. Next base: position 41,345 of record DASWRI010000086.1, read on the forward strand.
TATTATCCGCGTTGCCGCGCCGAAGTTTGCGCTTTACGAAAATACGGAAGTAGAAGTAAAAGCCGGTCAGCGTGAAGAGTTAACCGTCGCGCTCTCGGTCGAGGAAGTCAACGCACAGGTCGACGTTGCCGTCGATGCCGGAGTCAACACCGATTCGGACACGAATAAGAGCGCGACCGTTTTGAAGGAAGAAGATTTACAGGCTTTGCCGGACGACCCGACCGAGCTCGAAGCTGCGCTCCAGGCGCTCGCCGGGCCTTCGGCCGGCCCGAACGGCGGTCAGATTTATATCGACGGCTTTACCGGCGGCAGAATCCCGCCGAAAGAAGCGATTCGCGAAATCCGCATCAACCAAAATCCGTTTTCGGCCGAATACGACCGTTTGGGTTTCGGCCGCATCGAGATTTTGACCAAGCCCGGCTCGGACAAATGGCGCGGTCAGGCGTTTTTCAATTTTAACGACGAAAGCCTGAACTCGCGCAATCCGTTTGCGTTAAATCGCGCGTCGAGCCAGACGAGATTTTACGGCGGAAACCTTTCCGGCCCGATTCAAAAGGGAAAATCGTCGTTTTTCCTCGACATCAGCAACCGCGCGGTCGATAATTCGGCGATTGTCAACGCTTTGATTCTCGACCCGGCGTTTAACGTCATCCCGTTCAACGAAGAATTTACGATTCCGAACCGGCGTTTTTCGGTCAGCCCGCGTTTTGACTACCAGCTCAACAGCGCCAACACATTGATTGCGCGCTACAGTTTCACGCGCACGACGACGCAAAATCAGGGCATCGGCGATATTTCCCTGCCGAGCCGCGGTTATGCGACGACGACGACCGAACACAATATTCGCCTGACGGAAACCTGGATTGTAAATCCGAAAACCGTCAACGAAACGCGTTTTCAGTATGAATTCGACAATCGCGAGCAAAACGGCGACAACAGCGTTCCGACGATAAATGTCACGTCGGCTTTTACCGGCGGCGGCGCGCAAATCGGATTAAATTACAATCGGCAGAGCAGTTGGGAGTTGCAAAATTACACGACGACCGCGCTCGGCGCTAAAAACGAGCATTCGGTTAAATTCGGTTTCCGTCTGCGCGGCATTACCTTGAAAGACCGCTCGGAATCGAATTTCGGCGGCACGTTCAACTTTTTCGGATTCGTTGACCAGAACGGAACGCCGGACAATCCGGCCGACGATATTTTCGTCTCGCCGATTGAGCAGTATCGCCAGAAGCTTCTGGGCAACCCCGACCCGCGTTATAACCCGAACAGCTTTATCATTACGGCGGGCAATCCGCTGGCCGACGTTACGCAGTTTGACGTGGGCGCGTTCGTTTCGGACGACTGGCGCATCAGCCCGGCTTTAACGCTCGGCTTTGGCTTGCGCTACGAAAATCAGACGAACATCGACAGCAATTTTAATTTTGCGCCCCGTTTCAGCTTTGCTTGGTCGCCCGGCGCGGGCGGCGCGAAACAGCCGAAAACGGTTTTTCGCGGCGGAATCGGTATTTTCTATGACCGTTTCAGCGAAAATCTGACTTTGCAGGCGAATCGTTTTGACGGCGCGCAGCAGTTGAATTTCAATATTTTCTCGGCTGAAACCGACCCGGTTCAGAGAGCGGCGGCGATTGCGCTGCTCAGCCAGCCGGTATTTTCGCTAAGCGGTGTGAGCAATCTTCCGACCACTGCGCAAATCGCGTCGGCGGTGCCTTTTTCCAGCACGATTCGGCAGGTTTCCGGTGATTTGCAGGCGCCCTACACGATTCAGACCGCGCTCGGAGTCGAGCGCCAACTGCCGTTTAAGACGACGATGGCGGTTTTCTACATCGGCTCGCGCACGAACAATCTGCTTCGCACGCGAAACATCAACGCGCCGGTTTGCGCGTCTCAGCTTAACTGTATCGGCGCGCTCAGGCCTAATCCCGCGCTCGGAAATGTTTACGAATACGAATCGACCGGCGTGCTCAATCAGCATCAGGTAATTGTCAATTTCCGCACGACGCTGTCCAATAAAGTCAGTTTGTTCGGAAATTATCGCCTTGCCTTTGCCAAGAGCGACACCGACAGCGTAAACAGCTTCCCGGCTTATTCATATGATTTATCGAACGAATACGGAACTTCCGCGCTCGATATCAGACATAACGCGTTTATCGGCGGTTCGATTACGCTGCCGTGGGCGGTGCGCGTCAGCCCGTTTATCATAATGATGTCGGGCCGACCGTTTAATATCACGCTTGGCGGCGACCCGAACGGAGATTCGGTTCAGACCGAACGCCCGACATTCGCGCAGGTAAACGCTCGCTGCAACCAGCTTGGCCTGACCAATGCTTTCTGCGACATCAGCGCTGTTTCGGACGTCAACGCGATTATCCCGCGCAATTACGGTAGAGGCCCTTCGTTTTTCAGCGTTAATATGAACTTCAGCAAAACGTTCGGTTTCGGCGGGGGCGAGAAAAAAGTCGCGACCACGACCGACAATAAGACTCAGGGCGACGGACAAAATACGCAAGGCGGCAATCGTCGCGGCGGTGGAAACGGCGGCGGTAATCGCACAGCGGGCGGCGGCGGCGGCGGCGGCTTCGGCGGTTTCGGCGGTGGCGGCGGAACGGACAGCCCGTATAATCTGACCGTCGGCGTCCAGGTCACAAATTTGTTTAATAACGTAAACTTGAACACGCCAATCGGAAGCCTCAGTTCGAGCCGTTTTGGACAATCAACTTCGACCGCCAGCAGCTTCGGGTTCGGAGGCGGCGGTGGAAACGCCGGTAATCGCAGAGTTGAATTACAGTTGCGGTTTAACTGGTAATATTAATAAAAATAAAACCTCGAAGGATAAAAGTTAAACTTTTATCCTTCTTTTTTCGTACTTGGTAGCGTCAACCATTTCGCATATAATTCTGGTTCAAAGGAAAAACAATATGAAAAAGTATTCTATTCTGCTGCTTATCTTCGCATTTGCGGCCAATTCGTTCGCGCAAAAGGACGACAAGCAAAAAAAGGAAGATAAAGATAAGCAAACGACGACGGCGACAACCGTTGCGATTTCCAAGACATCAACGCCGATGGAGCTGGCCAAAGCCGCGCTGGCGGCGCACGGCGGCGATAAATTCAAGAATATGAAAACCTTGATTGTTCGCGGCTCGGCGGAAATCTCCGGCTCGCCGACACAGGTTATATCGGCGACTTTCGACACGGTTTTTTCCGGCGACAAATATCGTCTGGAGATAATCAACCCGATGCAGCCGTTCAAGCAGGTTTACGACGGTCAGCAGACCTATTCTTCGATGCCGAACTTTCAGCTGCCGCCGCTCAACCGGCTCGGCCTTCCGCTGCTGCCGAAAATCGAGGAAAAAGGCTTTACGGTCAGCGAATTGCCCGAAAAAGGCAAAAATTTAGGTTTTCGCATTACCTCGCCCGAAGGTTACTACACAGACTTTTTTCTCGATGAAAAAACCGCTCAGGTAAAAAGCTATTCGGCCAAATACGAAGTCAGAGGCCATGAGATAACGACGTCGGTCGAGATTGATAAGCTCAAAGACGTCGACGGGATTTTGATTCCCGAAAAATATTCGCAGCGCTTCGAGCTCGGACAATTGACGATGTATGCGAATTTTAAAGCAAAGGAAATCCTCGTTAACACAGCCGTCGCCGACGATGTTTTCGTAATGAATTAAACAAAGGGCAAAAGTCAGAATAAAAGAAAAGGTGAAAAAGTACACGTTACTTTTTCACCTTTTCACTTTTTACTTTTCTGCTTTTTAGACGCTCATAATCTCGTGCTCTTTGTTTTTGGCCAGCTCGTCGATTTTGCCGGTCGTCGAGTTGGTCATTTTCTGGATTTCTTCGAGACCGTAACGCTCGTCGTCTTCGGAAATCGTTTTGTCCTTAGACATTTTCTTCAAGTTGTCGTTTGCCGCGTGACGCACGCCGCGAACGGCGACTTTGTGTTCTTCGGCGATTTCGTGAACCTGTTTGGCCATCTGCCGGCGGCGTTCCTCCGTCAAAGGCGGAATCGGAAGACGAATCATTTTCCCGTCGTTTGAAGGATTCAGACCGAGATTTGCCGAGTTTATCGCTTTTTCAATCGCGCCGATTTGCGTCGCGTCCCAGGGCTGTACGGTCAGCATCTGCGGCTCGGGCACATTGACCGAAGCCATCTGGCTCAAGGGCGTCGGAACGCCGTAATAATCGACCATTATTCCGTCGAGCAGGCCAATCGAAGCGCGCCCCGTGCGAACATTGGACAGCTTTCGCTTCAAATCTTCGACGACCGCTTCCATTTTCGGTTTCGTTTCTTTTAATAAATTATCTAAGCTCATATTTATTCTTAAGTATTTTGTAAAAGATGCCGGATGTTAGATGTCCGTATAATCTCTTTAACTAAAATCTAAAATCCAGCATCTGACATCCTTCATTGCGCCGTCTGCGTTTTGCCCGTCACGGTGACCATCGTTCCAATCGACAAATCGCCCTGCACGGCTTTTAAGATGTTGCCCTTGACGCGCATATTGAAAACCATAATCGGCAGATTATTTTCCATACAAAGCGAAATCGACGAAGCGTCCATCACCTTGAGATGTTTTTCCAAAACTTCCTGATAGGAAATTTCCGTGAATCGGGTCGCGTCCGGAATCAGAAACGGGTCAGCCGAATAAATGCCGTCTACCTTCGTGCCTTTCAAGATTATATCGGCTTTGATTTCGAGCGCGCGAAGCGCGGCGGCGGAATCGGTCGTGAAAAAAGGATTTCCCGTTCCGGCGGCGAAAATCACGACGCGTTTTTTTTCCAGATGGCGAATCGCGCGGCGGCGTATAAACGGCTCGGCCAGCTGCGGAATGTCAATCGCCGAAAGCGCGCGCGTGTAAACATTCTGCTTTTCGAGTGCGTCCTGCAAAACGACGGCGTTCATTACCGTGGCGAGCATTCCGATATAATCGGCGCTCGAGCGGTCCATGTTTCCGGCCGATTTAGAAACGCCGCGAAAAATATTGCCGCCGCCGACGACGACCGCAACTTCGATGCCGAGTTGGTAAACCGCTTTGATTTCCTCGGCGACCGACTGCGCGACAGCCGTATCGATGCCGTAACTTTGCTCGCCCATCAAGGCTTCGCCGGAGAGTTTGAGCAAAATTCTTTTATAAGCCATAAAAAAAGTGGTCAGTGGCCGGTGGTCAGTCGTCAGTTTTTGTCTTTTTCCGACAACTGACTACCGGCTACTTTAAAGTTAACCGACCATCGAAGCGACTTCGGCGGCGAAATCGTCCTGGCGTTTTTCGATGCCTTCGCCCATTTTGTAGCGCGTGTAGCGGCGAACCGAAATGTTTTCCTTAATCGAAGCGACTTTTTCAGTGACGAGCTCGCCGACCGTTTTGCTCGGGTCTTTGACAAAAGGCTGGTCGAGCAGCACGTTTTCCTCGAAATATTTGTTCAAGCGGCCTTCGATGATTTTATTCAAAACTTCTTCGGGCTTGCTGGCGTTTTTCGGGTCGTTTTTTAATTGTTCCAGCAAAATCTCGCGTTCTTTGTCGAGCTCGCCTGACGGAACTTCTTCGCGTTTCAAATATTTCGGGTCGGTCGCCGCAATGTGCATTGCGATGTCTTTGACGAGCTGCTGAAATTCATCGCCGCGGGCGACGAAATCGGATTCACAGTTGATTTCCACCAGAACTCCGACTTTTCCGCCCATGTGAATATACGAGCCGACGACGCCTTCCGCCGTTACGCGTCCGGCTTTTTTGCCGGCGGTCGCCATGCCTCTTTTGCGAAGAATCTCGACGGCTTGCGATTCGTCGCCGCTGGCTTCGGTTAATGCGTTTTTACAATCAATCATTCCCGCGCCAGTTTTTTCGCGCAGGGATTTTACTGCACTTGCTGTGATTTCTGCCATAATAACTCCAATAATTTCTTAAAAAATTTGTAAAAAAGCGCAGCCCGTCTTTTCTCAAAACGAATTGGAGCTGCGCTTGTCTGATATAAAATTTAATGTTTAGCTTGCGGCTGCTTCGTTTGATTCCTCGTCCGAATCTTTGTCCTGAGATTCGATAATTTCGCCGCCCGTAACACCTTCGCGCGCTTCGACCATGTCTTCCGAGAAAGACGCACTTTTTTCAATTTCGGATTTAACTTCGGGCAAACTGTCTGCGCCGTCAGCCGGAGCAGCGCCGGCCGCCGTCGAATCGGTGTGTGTTGCTTCCGCCGAATGAAATGACCGGTCGGCAACAACGACTTCCGGTTCAAGCGTCGTATCAGGTGTCGTGGCGGCAGCGGCGGTCGCATCGCCTTCGGCGCCTTCTTCCGAAGCCTCCGAAGTTTCGCCGCCCATGCCTTCCGTTCCGACGTTTTGACCTTCGAGAATTGCGTCGGCAATACGCGAGGCAAACAGACGAATCGCTCGAAGCGCGTCGTCATTGCCCGGAATTACGTGGTCGACGCCTTCGGGCGAGCAGTTTGTATCGACAACCGCAACGACCGGAATTCCGAGACGATTGGCTTCGGCAACGGCGATTTCTTCCTTGCGCACATCGATAATGAAAAGCATGTCGGGCAGTCGAGTCATCTCTTTAATACCCGCCAGATTTTTCATCAGGCTTTCGTGCGTCCGGTCGAGGCCGAGGCGTTCTTTTTTGGTCAGCATATCGTAGCGCCCGTCTTCGCGCATCACTTCGATATCTTTTAATTTTTTGACCGACTGCTGAACGGTTTGAAAATTCGTCATCAAGCCGCCGAGCCATCGATTATTAATGTAATACTGTCCGGCGCGTTCGGCTTCTTCTTTAATCGCGTCCTGCGCCTGTCGTTTAGTGCCGACAAAAAGGATTTTCATGTTCGGACGCTCGGTTACGGCTTCCGTAACATAATTAAGCGCGTCGCGAAACAATTTCTGCGTTTTCTGCAGGTCAATAATATAAATGCCGTTGCGCTCGCCGAAAATGTATTCTTTCATTTTCGGATTCCAACGGCGAACTTGGTGTCCAAAGTGAACTCCCGCTTCGAGAAGTTCCTTCATGGTAACATTTGCCAAAACTTGAAATCTCCTTAACTTATTGGTTTTTGTACTCGCCAAAATCAGGATTTACAAACCAATGAACTTTGACGATGGTTTAAGGCTTTCGATTTTGGGCTTTTGGTCTTTGTTTTTACAAAGACCAAAAGCCCAAAACTAAAAACCGAACTATTAACGTTTCGAGAACTGGAAGCGTTTGCGCGCGCCTTTCTGACCGTATTTTTTACGCTCTTTCTTGCGCGGGTCACGCGTTACCAATCCCGCTTTCTTCAGAACCGAGCGCAAATCCGCGTTGTATTCCAATAAAGCGCGCGTAATCCCGTGGCGCACCGCACCGGCTTGTCCGGCCGTTCCGCCGCCGTCAACATTTACCAAAATGTTGAACTTTCCGGCTGTATCGGTTAAACGCAGCGGCTGAAAAATAATCATCCGCAGTGCTTCATTTGGAAAATACTCTTCAAAACCGCGTCTGTTGACCTTAATATCGCCGTTTCCGGGACGAAGGTAAACGCGCGCCGTCGAAGTTTTTCTGCGACCTGTTCCGTAATACTGAATGTCTGCCATATTTATAAAGTGGTCAGCGGTCAGTTTTTGTCTTTTCTGACAGCTGACCGCTAATTTTTATTTTGTTTCAATTTCTATAGCTTCGGGTTGCTGTGCCGTGTGGCGATGGTCGCCGTCCGCATAAACCTTTAATTTTTTCGCCATTGCTTTGCCGAGCTTGTTTTTCGGGAGCATACCTTTGATAGCGAGTTCGAGAATGCGCTCGGGCTTTTTCTCAAGCATCTCTTTCACGGTAAATTCGCGCAAACCGCCCGGATAAAGCGTGTGATGACGATACATTTTCTGGTCGTTTTTCGAGCCGGTGAAGACCGCCAGCCGCGCGTTGATAACGATGACGTGGTCGCCCATATCCATAAAAGGCGTGTAAGCCGGATTGTTTTTACCCGACAAAATACGCGCGACTTCCGTCGCCAGACGCCCGACAGTTTTGCCATTTGCGTCAACGACGAACCACTTGCGGCTTTCCGCTAAACCCTTTCCGCTTGGAAAATAAGTACTCATAATGCCTGCTATGTTTAGAATTATCGCCAAAAAGCGAACTGATAGAATATCGGAAAACCGTCTTTCGGTCAAGCAAAGGCAGACAGTTAGAAGCGAAAACCGAAACGCGCGCCCGCAAAAATCAATCCGACAATCGTTTTTGCGTCCTGAATTTCGCCGTTTTTGATTTTTTCGAACGCTTCGGGAAAAGAATATCTTTCGACGTAAAGAATTTCGTCTTCTTCCAGATTCTGCGCGGTTTCCACCAAACCGGTCGCCATATAAACGTGCATTTTTTCGGTCAGAAAACCGGGCGAAACGTAAAATTCGGTGAGCTTTTCGATTTTGTCGGCCGTGACGCCGATTTCTTCTTCGAGCTCGCGCGCCGCGCCGATTTCCGGCGGCTCGGTTTTATTCAAAGTTCCGGCGGGAATTTCCAGAAGAAACGCTTCTGCGGCGTGCCGGTACTGGCGGACGAGAGCGACGGTTTTGTCGGCAAAAATTGGAACGATGACGGCGCTTCCTTTGTGCCTAACAATCTCGCGCTTGTATGCAACCGCGCCGTCCCTAATGTCCGCTTCGAAAACGTCGAAAATCTTGCCTTTATAAATTTCTTCGGTCGAAATGACTTCGGGTTTATCAAAATTTTCAGCCATACGAGAATAATAACCGAACGCGTGCGAAAAAAAACTTTGGAAAGCGCGAAAAGCGGTATAAAATAAAGGAACAGCAAAAAAGGAGGCTTTATGTTAAAAATTGGTATCGAATCCGCATTTCTTTATATCGCGGCTCTGGCAAGTTTCGTTATCGGAATGTATAACCCGGACTGGTTCAGAACCGCACTGTTTTTCTGCGCTTTGTTTTTTATCGCGGCTAGCATAATGCTTGCTGTAAAAACAAAATCGAGAAGAAAAACCGTCGTCCACGGTTAAAAATCAGGAGTTCGACAAAAACTCGCGAACCTTTTTCATATCTTCCCAAACCTCGCGTTTTTTCGAAGCGTCTCTGAGCAGATACGCCGGATTAAATGTCGGCATCAATTTTATGCCGCTGTAATCGTAAAACTCGCCGCGCATCTGCGTTATGGATTTTTTCGTGTTCAAAAGCGCTTTGGTCGGCGTATTTCCTAACGAAATTATAACTTTCGGATTTACCGCCAGCATCTCGCGATGGAGAAACGGCGTGAAAAACTTCAAAATCTCCGGCGAAAGCTCGTCGCCCTGCGAAATAAACTTGACGACATTTGTCAGATAAACGTCGTCGCGTTTGAGATTGATTGAAGCGAGAATTTTTGTCAGAAACTCGCCGACCGGGCCCATAAAAGGCTTTTCCGAATCGGCGTCGGGAAGTCCCGGCGATTCGCCGACGACAACGACGTCAGCGTCCGTTTTGCCCGTTCCGAAAATAAAGAATTTATCGGGAAAAACGGCTTTGCCTTTTTCGAGCAGCTCCTGGTTTATTGCATCGACCGATTCGGTTGACGCAAAATCTTCTTGAAAATCGAAAAGCGAAGGATTATTCATTTTTAGATTTTACTCGCGGAAAACAAAACAGAATTTCACCGTCTTCTTCCATTATGCAGAGTTTCTCGTTTTTTATGATTGAAGTTTTGTTAATCGTCAGGATGTCGGGCTTGGGCAAATCAAATGCTTCAATTTCTGTTCCGTCATTTTGTTTCAATATCAAAGTATCGGGTTCATATCTTCTGCCGGGAGCAAAAAGGTGAATTTTGTCTTTATCGACATACTGCCACGTTCCTTCGCGGGTGATATTAAACATATCGCCTTTTGCCGTATACTCGAACGTAAAATCGGCTTTGATTTTGTATGTCGAGCAATGAATGAGACAGCTTCGGAAAACCCCGATAAATTTTTTATTTTGCAGCTTTTGCGAAGGAACCGAAACGCAAAGCAAAATAATTAAACCCAGAAAGAGTAAAATTCTTTTCATATTTTACTTTGATGCGATGTGGTTCAAATAATCCCGCACTTTTTTCATATCTTCCCACGTTTCGCGCTTTTTCGAAGGGTCACGCAGAAGATATGCCGGATGAAATGTCGGCATTACTTTGACGCCGTAATAGTCCTGAAAATTGCCGCGCATCTTTGTGATTCCGACTTTGATGTTGAGCAGATTCTGCATCGCCGTATTTCCCAGAACGACGATAACTTTCGGGCGTATGACGGCAATCTCGCGGATTAAAAACTGTTTGCAGATGTCGGCCTCGACCTGAAGCGGCTGGCGGTTTCCCGGCGGCCGGCAGCGATTGACGTTGCCGATTGCCACGTCTTTCCGTTTTTGCCCGATGGCTTCGATGATTTTGTCGAGCAATTGCCCGGCGCGCCCGACGAAAGGCTCGCCCTGCGCGTCTTCGTTGGCGCCCGGCGCTTCGCCGATAAACATCAAATCGGCTTCGAAATTTCCGGTCGTATGGACGATTTTTGTCCGCCCTTCCCAAAGCGGGCAGCGCGTGCAGTTACCGCAGTCACTGCGAATGTCTTCAATCGTCTCGGTGGCGTCCGGCAAAGTCTGCGAAATGTCGCCGAACAGCGAACTGCTCAAATCTTCCGCCGGCGCGGTCGTTTTTTGTTTTGGCATTTCTTTGTTTTCCCCTTGTTCTTCAAATTTTGAAATAAATGAATTCCTTTTCGGAAGCTGCGGCAGTCGCGAAAGCTTCGTCGATTCTAAAATGCTGCTCCGGTTTGGTTTTACTTCGTTTGTTGCAATTTTCGGCTTTTCCGCGGCGATTGGCGGCAAAATATCAGCCGGAACGAATTTCTCTAATTTGGCGCGCGAAATCTCCGGTTTTGCGCTTTGAACCTGGAATTTCGAAGCATCAAATTCCGGCAAATCGGCGGCGAAATTTTCCACGCCGAGCTCGCGCAGATACAAAATCTGCTCCTTTACATCAGCCAATAATATGTCTATTTCACTCGCCACTTGTCTCTCGTCCCTTGTCTCTTAATTTTATCACTTCGTCTAAAATTTTGTCCGCTAATTCGCGTTTCGGCATTAAGGGCAAATCAAATTCGTTTTCGCGCGAAATTATCGTCGCAATGTTCGTGTCCGTATCAAAGCCCGCGCCTTGTTGCGTGATGTCGTTGGCGATGACCAAATCGAGATTTTTTTTCTCCATTTTCGAGCGCGCGTAATTTACGACGTCGTTCGTCTCCGCCGCAAAACCGACGACGAGCAATCGGCCGTGACGATTGTTTGAAACGCTCGACAAAATATCGGGCGTTTTTTCAAGCTCGAGAGTTAAAACGTCGTGATTCGTTTTTTTGATTTTCGCGTCCGAAACGGTTTTCGGCCGATAATCGGCGACCGCCGCCGCGCCGATAAAAACGGTCGCATCAGACAGTTTCCGCATTACCGCTCGATACATTTCCGCCGCTGAGACGGCGCGGACGACTTCCACATTTGCGGGCGGCGGAACGGTCGTCACGCCGCAAACGACGGTCACGCGCGCGCCGCGTTCGGCGGCGGCTTTGGCGACGGCGAAACCCATTTTGCCCGACGAGTGGTTGGAAATAAAACGCACCGGGTCAATCGCCTCGCGCGTTCCGCCGACGGTTATCAGGATTTTTTCGCCGGCCAAATCATTTGAATACGGAATATCGTTTTCTAATTTTGAATTTTGAATTACGAATTTCGAATTAAGCAGGCTCAACGACTGATTGACAATATTCTCGACGTCTTCGAGCTTGCCAGTTCCGACCGTTTTGCAGGCCAGCTCGCCCGCGACGGGTTCGACAAAATGGACGCCGTCTTTTTTTAATTGCTCGATGTTGCGCTGCGTCGAGGCGTTTTCCCACATCGTCGTATTCATCGCGGGCGCAATCAAAACGGGCGCGTTCGAGGCGAGATAAGTCGAAGAAAGAAAATCGTCGGCGATTCCGTTCGCAAATTTGGCGATAATATTGGCCGTCGCCGGAACAATTAAAAGCAAATCAATCGTCTGCGAAAAATTTATGTGAGCAATCGGGTCGGGATTTTCCGGTTCGTAATCGTCAACCAGAACGTAATTTCCAGAGAGCGCGCGAAACGTTAAAGGCCGGACGAATTCGGTCGCGTGTTTTGTCATCGCGACGCTGACCTCGCAGCCGGATTTCTGCAAAAGCCGCATAACCTCAACCGCTTTATACGCCGCAATCCCGCCGCAAACTCCGAGACCTATCGCATATTTTTTGTTTTCAGGCATAATCCTCAAGGGAATTTTAACGCAAAGGCGCAGAGACGCGAAGGACGCAAAGAAGGAAAATATAAAAAGCTAATTACTATTCCAAATTGGTTTAAAGACTTTGCGGCTTCGTGACTTTGCATAGCGGCGTTAAAATTTTTGATAAAACTTCGCCCTGTCTGTGATAAAATTCGGCTGAGGAAATGCCAAACCAGCCGACTCTTTTTGAAGAAAATACGAAAACCGCGCAGATTGAGAAAATTTTTCTTTACGCTCTCGGCGAATTTCAATCGCGCGGAAAAGTTCTGGCCGAGCGCGAGCTGGCTCTCGACCGTCTGCGCGGCGCATTCAAACGGGCGTGCGAAAAATTCGGCGTGGCGGAATTTTCGGACGAAAAAATAGCCGAAAATCTGGAAAGGCTCGATTCGAGAGTAAAGCGCGTGCCGAGCTTTGTCGCCAAACACCCGTTTCGCGTGACCGTTTCGAACGGTACGGCCGAAAGGGCAAAACAATTTTATTTAGATTCGCTCGAAAATGATTGAAGAGAAGATAGAAAAATCCGAGTTCCGGCAATACGCCGAAAAATATCGCGGCCAAATCGAAGAAGCTTTGCACGAGCATTTGCCGCTCGCGCCGCCGCATATCGAAACCGAGTTTAACGAAGCGGTTCGATACGCCTTGTTTTCGGGCGGAAAACGCCTGCGCCCGGTTCTGACTTTGCTCGGCGCGGAGCTTTTCGGCGGTCGCGCGGAAACGATTCTTCCGGCGGCGGCGGCGGTCGAATTCGTTCACACGAGCTCTCTGATTTTTGACGATTTGCCGTGTATGGACAACGCGCCCGAGCGGCGCGGAAAAACCTCGGTTCACGAAAAATTCGGTGAAGGACTGGCGATTCTGGTCGCCATCGGTTTTCTAAACGCTTCTTACCAGCTGGTTTTCGTCAATCACAACGGCCTGCCCGAACGCGCTATGCAGGCGCACGCCGAAATCGTCGAATGCGTCGGCGCGTCGGGAATGATTGGCGGCCAGTCAATCGATTTGGCGCTGGCGAAAAGCGCCAACGCAAGCGAATATTCGGCGGAAGATTACAATTCGGAATCAATCAGAAATTTGAAAACTTCGGCTTTGATGCGGCTCGCAATGCGCATCGGTGCTATCCTGGCCGGAGCAAATTATCTCGAGCTGGCACAGCTTTCGCGCTTTGCCGGACTGCTCGGTGACGCTTATCAGCTGTCGGACGACTTGCTTGATTTGGAAGAAGACGGCGAGATTTTCGCCGACAAAACCTTTGCCTTAAATCAGACGCTGGAAACCGCCGAATTAAAATTAAAATCGATTGTCGACCAGGCGAAACGTCTTTTAATCGAGAACTTTCCCTCGTCCGAGGCACGAACCTGTCTCATTCAACTGACGGATTATCTGGCCGAAAGAAAAGCCTAAAATTGAATGTCCGAAATCGAAAAAGCCTATAAATACTGCGAAGCCGTCACCAAAAAACACGCCAAAAGTTTTTATTTCGCCGCCGGATTTTTGCCGAGACGCAAGCAAAAGGCCGTCTACCCGATTTACGCCTTCTGCCGAAAAGTCGACGACGAAATCGACGAATCCGCCGAAGAAGACGAAAGCGAAGCAATCCGGGCGGTCGAAAATTGGAAAGCTAAATTAAAAGAAACCTACGAAAGCGATGCAAACAACCGGCAAACGATGACCGGCGACGGGCAAAACTTTGTTCTTTTAGCTTTGCAAGACCTTCTGAAAACTTACAAAATTCCGCAAAATCTGCCGCTCGAACTGATTCAGGGCGTTTTGATGGATACACGGATTAAGCGTTACGAGACATTCGAAGAGCTTTACGTTTACTGTTATCGCGTCGCTTCGACCGTCGGTCTGATGTCGTCCGAAATTCTCGGTTACGCTGACCGAAAAGCTCTCGAATACGCCGAAGCGATGGGCATCGGGATGCAGCTCACAAACATTTTGCGCGACGTCAGGGAAGACGCCGAGATGGGTAGAATTTATCTGCCGCAGGAGGATTTAAGCGAATTTAGCGTCACTGAAGAGCAGATTTTTGCCGGTGAAATGAACGAAAATTTTGCAAATCTGATGAAATTTCAAATCGCGAGAGCGAGAGATTTTTACCGGAAAGGCGAAAAGGGAATAGTTCTGCTTGAAAAGGACGCGCGTTTTACGGTTCTGCTGGCTTCGAGAATCTACGCGAAAATTTTAGACGAGATAGAAAAACAAAATTACGACGTTTTCAAGCGCCGCGCGCATACGACCAAAATACAAAAACTGTTTTCAATGCCGCGCATCTGGCTGGAAGCGAAGAAAGTAAAAAGTGAAAAGTGAAAAGTGAAAAGTTTAGGAAAATTTATTTCTTCAACTTTTCACTTTTCACTTTTAGTTTTCACTATCAAATCATATTTCCTTTATCTTTTGAATTTTCGTCCAATTCAAAACGGTCGCGGTCGCGCTTTTCCATTTTTTCAAGCAAATCGAGCGGTTCGTTGTCCTGAAAATCGACGCCGTAAGCGTGCGCGTTTTCTTCGACGTCGGATTGGTCGGGCGTCGGCATATGTCCGGCGAAAGCTTCCGCGCCGTCGTCGTTTGCTTCTTCCCAGCTGGCGTCGATGTCGCCGCCCGAGTCAGCCGGTGAAGTCGAGTGATGCTCGTGCAGGCGCTCGATAAGTTCGTTCGGAGCCTGCGGCGCGTGGGCGATTTCTTCGTCCATAAACTGCTGGATTTCCTCGTCCGGCGGCGGCTCTTTTTCGTAAAACTCCAAATCCTTGCCTGAAATCATATCTTTGTCCTCGTTGCTTTCCATACTTAAAGAATAACAAAATTAGGTGAGAAGTGAAAAGTGCTAATTATCTCACTTCGCGCAGTTAGATAAAGACGACGGTTTGCGATGAAGGAATCTCGAACCGGCGGCGACAGCGCATATTTTTGCACATTAACTGGTCATCGACGCGAACCATATAGTCGCGTGATTTTTCAAAACGCGCGCGGTCGTGCTCGTTGATGTGTCGCGGCGTCTGCTTTTTCTTGACGCGCTTGAGCCAGCGCACGTCGTATTCGGCGCGCTCGCGGCAAAAAGGGCAGACAAAACTCGCTTTTTTCGTTTCCTGTTTTTCGTCAAAAATATCGCGTTCGTGCATAAAAGTTAATATTATTATAAACCATTTGCGGAGATTCGGAAGCAGATAATTCGCAAAAAAAATCAGCGAAAAAGAGAATTCACCACAGAGACACAGAGATTTTTTTATAATTGTTTTTCTCTGTGGTGAAAATTTCCCGGCGATAAACTATTTCCTTTCCGATAAATCGCGCAGAAATTTGTAGCTGTAGATGCCGGTGTCGTGCCCGTCGGAGAAGTTGAAATTCAGTGCGTAACGCCCGACGACCGCGATGCTCGAAAATGTTAAATCTTCAGGAACGCTTTCGTCTTTGAGCATTTTTTCGCCCGTCCACTCGTTGATGCACGAAGCGCACGGGCAAACGCGTCGGAGCTGCGGCGCGTTGTAAACGGTTTCCGCATCGTCCGACCATTTTATCGAAAGCTCGCGGTCGCTTTCTTCGATAATTTGGGTTGGTTCAATCATAAGTTTGAAAAGCCAGAGGTGAGAGGTTGGTAAAGAATTTTCTTTGTTTTCACTAGCCTCTAATCTCTGACCCCTAATTTCCGGCCTCTAAATTCTTTTCCACTTCATTCGGAGTGATATTGTAATGCGAAGCGTGATAAATCACTTCGCCGTCTTTTAAGACGATGGCCTGCGGCGATTCGTGCCGGATTCCGGTTTTTTCGGCAATCGCGTTTGAAACTTCGCGCGCGTGCTGGACGACGATTATATTTACGTCGGCATCGGCGTTTGAGATTTCGTGATAAGCGCTTGCGCTAATCGGGCAGGTCAGACTGTGTTTGAAAAGCAAAACCGGCGTGTCAAAGGATTTTTGGAAAAGGTCTTCGAGTTCGTTTGAGTCGTATATCTCTTTAAATCTGGCATTCATTTTTCAATTATAGCTTCCCGCGCCGCGATATGCATCAGGCGGCGGAGGCTGATTGGAATTTTGTCCGGCGGGGAAAATTTTGCGGTAAGCGACGACGTTTCCGGCGATAATAATCGGAATCGTAAAATAAACGCCGACGAAACAGACTAAAAGCCCGACGATATTGAGAAGAAATCCGATGCCGAAAAGTCCGGCGACGCCGCTCAAATTTGCCCAAACGGCGCGCGCGCTCGTCTTTACCGCCTGCCACGCGGGCACTTTGCGGTCAACCAGAAGCGGAAACGCAAAAATCAGAAGAGTATGAAAGCACGTCATCAGAACTATCGCGATAAAATCGACCGCAAAACCTCCGACGAGAAGCGATAAAAACCCGTCGCCGCTCAGATTCTGTCCGACGATGAGCGCGGCGACAAACGGAGCGTAGACAATCGCCAGCACGACGAGCGTCGGCAAAACTATGATGAGCACCAGCAAAATGCTCGCCGAAAAATACTCGAAGCCTTTGAAAAGGTCGTCGAAACGGACTGGCTTTCCGTCGATTTTTTGAAAATAGCAGTAAAAAATCCCGCAAATCATCGCGCCGAGGACGATATAAAAACTTGCGCCGCCCATCATTGCGCCGACCAGCGTGATGCCGAAAAGAAGCCAGTATTGGTCTTTTATCAATTCCCAGCCTTCCTTAAAACATTCGACCGGATGAATTACGCCAGTTCTGAATTCTATTTCCATTATTATTTTTTAAGTGAAAATTAAAATATTCGGTTTTGGGTTTCGGCTTCTGGATTTTAGCCGAAAGCCGAAAACCTATTTTTCAGTTGAATAAATTTTCTCGATGTAATCTTTCAGCATCCGGTCGCTCGAAAACTGCGGCGTTAAGGTAGCGAGCGCATTTTTCATGCGCCCAATCCATTCGCTTTGAAAGTTGTTTTCGTCTTTCGCGTAAAAAGCCGGAATAACTTTGGTTTCCAGAACTCGATAAAGCGATTCGGCGTCCTGCGCGTCCATCACATCTTCGTCCGCTTCGCTTAAATCGCCGATGGCGAAACCGTTTATATCGTTGTAGCCTTCAATCCACCAGCCGTCGAGAATCGATAAATTCAAACCGCCGTTCATCGCCGATTTTTGACCGCTCGTGCCCGAAGCTTCCAGCGGACGACGCGGAACGTTGAGCCAGACGTCGACGCCCTGAACGAGATAACGCGCGACTTCCTGGTCGTAATCTTCGATAAAAACGGCGCGCGCCTGCCATTCCGGATTTTCGAGACCCATCAATTTCTGCAACAGAACTTTGCCCTGATTGTCCTGCGGGTGCGCTTTTCCGGCGAAGACAAACTGCACCGGTTTTTCCTCGTCAGTTATCATTTTCAGCAGCCGCTCCAAATCAGACAAGAGCAGATTCCAGCGTTTGTAGCCCGCCACGCGGCGCGCAAATCCGATGGTCAGAACGTCAGCCGAAAAAAGCCTGGTCGTGTCTTCGTGCTCGTTGATTGTGTCGTGCAGCCCGGCTGCTTTCGAGAAAGTTTTTTGGCGCATAAACGCGATGAGCAGTTGTTTCAGCGCGAGATGCGTTTTCAGAATTTCCGCGCCGGGAATTTTTTCGACGCCCGCGCGCCATTGCGCTTCGTCCCTTAAAATCTCCGGCCAGTTTGCGCCGATGTGCTTTTCGTAAAGTTTCTGCAAGGTCGGCGCAATCCACGTCGGCGCGTGAACTCCGTTGGTGATAAAAGTAATCGGAACTTCCGCCGCATTTTGTTTTTCGGGAAACATTTTCAGCCACAGATTTCGCGAAACTTCGCCGTGTTTTTCGCTGACGCCGTTGGCCGAGCGCGTCATCCGAATCGCGAGCGGCGTCATTCCGAACCATTCCCTTTCGTCGGCCGGATTGGTTTTTCCGAGCGCGAATAATTCTTCTTTCGAAATTTTCAGCCCCTTGATAAAGTCTTCGTCAAAGCAGCCTTCAATCTGTTCGGGCGGAAACGAATCGTTTCCGGCGGCGACGGGCGTGTGCGTCGTAAAAACGCATTTTTCTGTGACGGCGCCGGCCGCGTCGGCAAAGCTCGCATCTTCCCGTTCGGCCAGAAATTCGCGCGCCAGCTCCAAAGTTAAAAACGCCGAATGGCCTTCGTTGAGATGATAAACCGAAGGCTCGACGCCGAGCTGCCGGAGCAGGCGAACGCCGCCGATGCCGAGGATTTTTTCCTGCACGATGCGCGTTTCGGTATCGCCACCGTAGAGATGGCCGGTCACGAGGCGGTCGACTTCATCGTTTTCCGCGACGTTCGTGTCGAGCAGGTACAGCGAGATTCTGCCGATTTGCGCGAGCCACGCCTGCGCGTAAACCTCGCGGCCGCGCATATGAATCATCACCAGAATTCTTTCGCCCGAATCGTTCAAAACGGGAATCAGCGCCTGTTCGTTTTCAAAAACGTCCTTGTAATCTTCGACCTGCCAGCCGTCGCGCGTAAATTTCTGGCGAAAATAGCCGTAGCGATAAAACAGGCCGACGGCGACGAGCGGAACGTTCATGTCGCTCGCCGATTTCAGGTGGTCGCCCGCCAGGATGCCGAGCCCGCCCGAATAAATCGGCAGGGAATTGTGGACGCCGTATTCGGCGCAGAAATACGCCGCCGGATTTTCCGCCGTGATGCGTCCGAAAGAATTTGCCGTCTGCGACAGATATTCTTCAAACTCGGCGGCAAAACGCCGGAGCTTTTCGACATAATCGGCGTCGTTCGCCTTTTGCCAGAGCCGGAAATCGCTGATTTTTTTCAGCATCAGGCGCGGATTTTGCTCGCATTTTTCCCAGAGCGATGCGTCGAGCTCGCGCCAGAGACTTGCGCCTTCCGGTCGCCATGACCAGAAATAATTCCACGAGAGCGTTTCTAAAAATTTGAGATTTTCGGGCAGTTCGCGCGTAAAGTAAAAGTCTTTTCTAAAGTTTTCGTTTTTTTCCAAACCAATTGCAGGCTGCATATCTAACACAATTTCGGATGAAATCTCCTTCATAAAATTCGTCGTTTTTTTTGTTTGATTATAAAAGGTATGCGACTGAAAAACTATAAACCATCGAAGGAAAACTATCAAATTCGTCAAAAATCCTGATGCCGCAGAAAGTTTTCGGCGTCCGTTTCGGAAAAAAAGACGAGCCGAACTTCTTTTATCCGCCCGTCAGCGTTGAGGAAATTTTTTATTGCCTGGGAAGAAATTTCCGCCGCTTCGCGTTTCGGGTAGCCGTAAGCGCCGGTTGAAATCGACGGAAAGGCAATCGACCGCAAATCGTTTTCAGCGGCCAGAGCAAGCGAATTTTGATAGCAGTCGGCTAAAAGCGCGGCTTCCGTTTCGCGGTCGCGCCCGTAAATCGGCCCGACCGTGTGAATCACGTGTTCGGCGATTAAAAGCCCGCCGTTGGTGATGACGGCTTCGCCCGCCGGAAGTCCGTCCGGATACTTTGAGCGACGAATTTCCCTGCATTCTTCGAGGATTTGCCCGCCGCCCGCGCGGTGAATCGCGCCGTCGACGCCGCCGCCGCCGAGCAAAGTCGAGTTGGCCGCATTGACGATTGCGTCAACGTTTTCTCTTGTAATATCGCCGACTTTTACGATTACCCGGTTATTTAAAAACTCGCTTTGCATAAGCAAATTGTAACTCAAACGGAAACTTGAAGCGTAATCTGCAAAATCAGAGGTCTATTAATCATAATTTGGCCGCTAAAACCCCAAACTTGAGGTTAAAAACCCCAAATTTGAGGTCTGTAGCCTCAAGTTTGGGGTTAGTCTACCCCAAATTTGACGTTGCTAACCTCAAGTTTGATGTTCCAGACCTCAAATTTGGGGTTCAGGACGTCAAATTTGGGGCTCAGGACGTCAAACTTGAGGCTCTGAACCTCAAATTTGGGGCTCGGAACGTCAAATTTCGGGTTTTCAACCTCAAAATATCGTTTAGAAAACCGGCAGATTCTCGTTTTTTGATTTATCGTCGAAAGATTTTTGCGGTTCGGCGGCTTCGGTTTGCGGAAACCAGTTGTGTTTTTGATATAAAAGCTTTTCCATCACGTCGGCGGGCTGTGGTTTCGACATCAGATAGCCCTGGCCGTAATCGCAGCCGAGGTTTTGCAGAAGCGCGAGCTGATTTTCGGTTTCGATGCCTTCGGCGATGACGCGCATTTTCAGATTTTTCGCGAGCGACATGATGGTTTGCAGAATTTCCGAGTTTTCGCCGTTTTCGCCGACGCTGTAAACAAACGAGCGGTCGATTTTGAGCGTGTCGAACGGCAGGCGGTGGAGATAGCTCAAACTGGAATAACCCGTACCGAAATCGTCGATTGAAAGCATCACGCCGAGCTCTTTGAGCTTATTGAGAATTTGTATCGTGCGCTCGGCGTTTTCCATCGCCGTGCTTTCGGTGATTTCGAGCTTTAGAGACGAAGGCGAAAGATTCGCCGATTTGAGAGATTTCTCGACGTCTTCAATCAAACTTTCCTTGGCGAGATGCTTGCCGGAAATGTTTACGCTGACAATCAATTCGCTGTAATTCGGCGCGAGCTGCCGCCATTTTGCAATCTGCAAGCAGGTTTCGTTCAAAATCCAGGAGGTTATCGGGATTATCAAACCCGAATCTTCGGCAATCGGGATAAACTGCGCGGGCGAGATATTGCCGCGCGTCGGGTGCTGCCAGCGGAGAAGCGCTTCGAAGCCGATAATCTCGCCGTCTTTCAAGGCAATCAGCGGTTGATAATGCATCGAAAGCTCGCCGCGCTCGACGGCAAAGCGTAAATCCGATTCGAGGTTGACGCGGTCGAGAAAACGCGAGCGCAGCTCTTTATCAAAAACCGCGACGCCCGTTCCTTTTTCTTTCGCGTAATGCATCGCGATGTCGGCGTCGCGCAAAATTTCTTCGGGACTGTTGTATTCGAGTTCAAACGGCGCGATTCCGATGTTCAAATCGATAAAAATATTGTTGCCGCTCAGGGAAAAAGTTTCCGACATTTTCTGGTGGATTTTGCGCGCCAGATTTTCGCCAACCTCGACCGAAGCGAGGTCATTGAGAATAATCGCAAACTCGTCGCCGCCGAGCCGCGCGACCGTGTCGTTCGGGCGAATAATTCGTAAAAGACGTTTGGCGACGATTATCAAAACCTTGTCGCCGATGGTGTGACCGAGACTGTCGTTGATGTTTTTGAAACGGCTGATGTCTAAAAATAAAACAAAAAACGAGCTCGAAACGCTTGTTTTGCATTTTTCGATAAGGCCGCGCAGCGCGCCCGCGAAATTGGCGCGATTGGCGAGATTTGTCAGCGTATCGTGCATCGCCGAATGCTGAAACGCTTCTTTGCTTTTGCGCAGCGCCTCGCTCGTCTGCTCTTCCTTTTCGAGCAGAAGCGAAAGCTCGGCGGCGTATTTTTCGGCCTGCTCGGCGCGGATTCGTTCGACTTCCGCCTTATCGCGCTCGGCCTGCTCGGCTTTGTCAATCGCGCCGTTGATTTCGGCAATGGATTGACGATAGCTCATATAAGCGATGCCGAACGTCAGAAACGCAATCACCATCGTCAAAAAATCAGCCTGATTTATTAATTTGTAAACGATGCCGGCCAGAGCCGCGCCGACGATTTGAGTTATCGAGCTCGAAAAACACTCGTTTTTCCAGGTTTCCCAGAAACTCGCGTCGTTTTTTAGCGAGTGAAAAGTCGTCGCCAGAATCGAAGACACAAAAAATTGCGAAAAAGCCAGTATTCCGAGAGCCGAAATCAGATAATTTGTGCCGGTCGCGACCAGCTCGGCGGCGAACACGTGAGAAAAAATCGTCCAGATGAGAAAGGCGAAGGTCGTCGTGATGACGGCAATCGACGTATTTGTCGGAATCATCAGACGGCCGAATTTCATCTTGCCTTTCGACTGGATGTAGTAGCAGGTGGCGAGCATCTCCATTCCCGCCAGAAGTATCGCCGACGCGCCGCCGAAAATCAAAAATGAAAGAAAAATTATCGAATCGGAAAAACTGACGGAAAATCTCGAGCGCGGCAGCGTCAGAATCATCTTCGGCGCGACCAGCACCGCAAAGGCCAGAAGAAGCAGAAAATTCCAGCTGATTATTTCCGCCGGAAGATTTATCAAGGCAAAACCGAGACAAAAAACTCCCAGAGTAATAATTATATATTTTAAGTATTCGATAATTTTCACTTTGTAGTTAAAAGGCAAAGTTGAGAGTCGGAAAGATTATTGAAGCTAACTCGGGTTTAGATTATTAAGCGTGAATTGGTGTTCTAAATGCAGTGCGGAAACTGCCTCTGATAACAATATATCATTATTGGCAAGCTCTGCGCTACAAAATTTTGACCGGATAAATAAAATATTTGGAATAACTGAGCATTCTGACGAAAATAAATTTTTCGACCGAATTTTTGCGCAATATACATTTACAATAGTTTTCGATTAGACGGCCGCCATTTCTAGCGCGACATCAAGCTGCAATGGCGCGAAAAACGTATCGCGCTCAGTTTTCCGCCAAAGGATTTTTCGCCCGCCAGACAAAAAGAGCTCGGCATAAATGTCGACGAACGAGAAAAATCGCGTCGCAGTTTTTCATCGCGTTTTGCGCCGGAGTCGTCCCAAAAGCCCGAGACCGCCGAGCGAAATCGGTAAACCTCTCGATAAGATTTTGAACTTTTTGACGCAGGTCGCCGAACGACAAACGAACGGGCGTTTTCGAGACGATTCAACGATTAAATCGTGCATATTAAATAAGCTTATGAGTTAAGTGCGTAAAGCGATACGGCGCCAAAGTCTTTGTAATGCGCTATTTCTCTTTCATAATTCATTCCAACTTTTTCAGCTACTCGAATAGAAGCTGTATTTTGTGGATTGATAAGTGCAATAATCCGATTGAAATTATATCCATCAAATCCAATCTTTACGATTGACCGGGCAACTTCCGTCGCTAACCCCTGACCCCAGTAATTGCTGTCTAACAAATAAGCTAATTCCAAGTCTTTTATACCTTCAATGTCTTCGTACAATAATCCGCACCGTCCAATCAAACTGTTATTTTCTTTGAGCAGGGTCGCCCATAATCCGAATCCGTAATTGTTGTAATACTTTTCGATATGTTTTTGAATATGACCGCGTGTTTCTTCAACCGAAGCAGAACCCTGACCCATAAATTTCATAGTTTCGGGATTAGAATAAATGCGATATAAATCTTCCGCATCTTCAACTCTCAAGCGCCTCAGAATTAACCTTTCCGTTTCGATAACATTCATTAGTTTTGAGCTTTAAAATAATCGAAGAGTTACTTTAATCCATTGTCTCAAAAGGGGGCGTTTTGAGACTTTAGAAGTATAACACCACAAGATTAGGACACTAACAAAATAGCAGATATTTCGGTGTTGAAGCCGAAAGTAAAGAAGGCTGAAGATTTATCTTAAATCTTCAGCCTTCTTCCATACTCAAGGAACAAAAGCGTTGGGAACAGGTTTATCGCCCGATTGACCAAAGCTTTGAATCAAAGTTCCGGCCGTTGTTCTCTGCGAATACCAGATGTTTGTCGATGTTCTGAAAACAGTCGCATCAAATTTACCGTCTCCGTCGTAATCCCCCGGAGCGGGAATGTCTCCATTTGTTCCAAACGGGAAAGAGAAATAGCTTTGATTCTCGCTTCTCAAAACAAACCATTCTCCCGTCGAAGGTCTGAACAAAGCAACATCTGCTTTTCCGTCGCCTGTATAATCTCCCTGCACGGGTTTATCTGTGCTGTTTCCGAATTGAAAAGCAATCAATCCTAAACTGCTTCTGTTTATCCACCATTCTCCGGCTGATACTCGATAAATGGCAATATCAGATTTGCCGTCTGCGTCGTAATCGGCAACTACGGGAACATCTCCGGTTTGTCCGAACTGCTGAATGATTGTTCCGCCCGTTGATTTATTGATATACCAGGTTGAATTTGAAGGACGAAACACCGCCGCATCGGCTTTTCCGTCAGCATCGAAATCTCCGACTATTGGAATGTCGCCCGAAGTGCCGAACGGGAAAGAATAGTAGCTGTTATCTTCACTGCGAAGAATAAACCATTCGCCGGTTGATGGTCGCCAGAAGGCAACATCGGTTTTGCCGTCTCCGGTGTAATCAGCGGGCGTTAATTTGTCTGACGAACTACCGAATTGAAAAGCACGGTTTTGTCCGTCTGAACTTCTCAAACACCACCATTCTCCGGCTGACGGGCGAAAGATTGAAATGTCGGTTTTACCGTCGCCGTCAAAGTCGAACGGCTTATGCGTTTGCGCGGTCGCGCCTGCCTGCGTAACGGTGAAAGTTTGTCCGGCGGCCGTAATCGTTCCCGTTCGCGCCGCGCCGCTATTGACTGCGACGCTAAAACTTACTGCGCCGCCGCCGCTGCCCGAGGCTCCGCCCGTTACGCTTATCCAGGCCGCATTGCTCGACGCCGTCCAGGCGCAGCCGCCTTGCGCGGTAACGTTGACGCTGCCGCTCGCGCCGCTTGCCGGAACGCTTTGCGATGTCGGATTTATTAAATAACTGCAAGTGTCGTTATCGGTAATCGTAACCGTAAGACTCGCGGGCGTGCCGAGTGTCGCGCCGCCGGTCGGCGAAGTCAAATTCACGGTGAAATTCTCGTTGCCTTCGACAAGTGCGTCTTCGAGAATCGGAACTATAATTGTCTTGCTGGTCTCGTTCGCCGCAAAAGTCAAAGTTCCGCTCGTTGCCGTGTAATCGACTCCTCCGGTCGCCGTGCCGTTAGCCGTTCCGAAATTTATCGAAACGCCCGATGCCGCGCCGCCCGTTCTGGTTACGGTTAAAGAGATGCCGCCCGCGCCTTCGCCGACGGTTGCGGTCGAAGCGGAGAATTGAATCGCGCCGCCCGCATCGTCGTTAACGATTGTGCCGATGCCTTGCGCGTCCGAAATAACGGCGTTCGTCGCGCCGGAAAGATTAACCGAAAAAGTTTCGTTTCCCTCGACAACCGTGTCGCCGTTGACCGCGACGCTGATTTGCTTGCTCGTCTCGCCCGCGTTGAAAGTTACGCTTCCGCTTCCCGCAACATAATCGCTCGGCGCAGTTGCAGTGCCGTCGGCGGTCGCAAAATTGACCGAAACGGTTTGACCGCTCGCCGCCGAAAGCGAGACGGTGAAAGTCGCGTTGACCGTTCCCGCGCTGCCTTCGGTAACGCTTACGTCGTTGATTGAGAGTGACGGCGTCGGGTCGTCGTCAACAATCGTCAGAATCGCTTGATTCGGATTGCCCGGAGTCGCACCGCCCGTCGGACTGCTCAAAGTTAAATTAATTGTTTCGTTCGGCTCGTCGAGCGCGTCGCTGATAATCGGCACGGCGAAAGATTTGCTGGTCTCATTTGCCGCAAAGGTCAAAGTTCCGCTTGTCGCCGTGTAGTCGATTCCCGCGGTCGCCGTGCCGCTTGATGTCGCATAGTTGACCGAAACGCCCGATGCCGCGCCGCCCGCTCTTGTAACGGTGATGACGGCCGCGCCGCCTGCTTCGCCGAAATCATAATTTGCCGCGCTGAATTGCAGAGCGCCCGCCGTGTCGTCGTCGGCAATCGTGACGACGGCCGGATTCGGAGTTCCGATGGTCGCGCCGCCCGTCGGGCTGCTTAACGACACGCTGAATGTTTCGTCGGGTTCGTCGAGAGTATCATTGATAATCGGAACGGAAAAAGTTTTACTCGTCTCGTTTGCGCCGAATGTAACCGCGCCGAAAATGTCGGTGAAATCCAATCCCACAACAGCCGTTCCGTTGTCTGTTTGATAATCTACCGAAACGCCGGATGCCGCGCCGCCTGTGCGCGTAATCGTAATGACAACTTCGCCGCCCGCTTCGCCGACGCCGTAAACTGCGCTGCTAAACTGAACCGTTCCGGCGGTGTCGTCGTCGGCAATCGTAACGCTTGTCGTGCCCGGACTTCCGATAGTCGCGCCGCCCTGCGGATTGCTCAGCGTTACGTTGAATGTTTCGTTCGCTTCGTCGAGCGTGTCGTTGATAATCGGTATTGTAAAAGTTTTGTCCGTTTCGCCCGACGCAAAGGTTAGCAATCCGTTTGCTCCCGTGTAATCTTGTCCCTCGGTCGCCGTGCCGTTTGAAGTGGAATAATTTACGTAAACCGTTCCGTTTGCGCCGCCGGTTCTCGTTACTCTCACGAGAACGCCGGAGTTCGATTCGTTGACGCTGTAGGCGGCTGAATAAAATTGAAGCGCGCCTGCCGGTTCGTTTGTGACCTGGCGGCATTGCGAAATCTCCGAAGAATTTCCGCTCGCGTCGGTGGCGATGGCTGTAATGTATTGTCCGGCGTATGCGTTGGTTCCGTCTAAGTTGATATTAAAAGCGGCGTTTCCGCCCGCGTCCGTCGTTATTTGAAACGCGCCTAAATTTATATATGCTTCGCCGTAGCCTGACGAATCGCAATCATTATTTGTATAAAACTGCAAAATAAAATTTCCGTTCGGAGCGCTGTTGAGATTTCCCGAAACGTTGGTCGGCCCGCCGCTTCTCGCGAGAGCCGAAGTCAAGACGGGAAAGTTTTGCAGATTGTTCGCGCCCGTATCGCCGTCGCCCGCGTCGTTCGGTGTTACGCCGTCAGTACCTAAATCGATTCCCAGGCCGTCGTTCAAGTAAATGTCGTTATTGATTATTTTGTTGCCCGTCCCGGAATCGGCGTAAATTCCGTCGCCGCCGTTATGTCGAAAAACATTGCGCTCGCCTACAGTATTTCCGCCGATAATGTTGTTGCTGGCAGAATTTGTGATAATCAAACCGTTCAGAACGTTTCCGGTAAAGGCGTTATTGACGTTCTGCTGGATTAAATTTCCCGTCGCCGTGCTGCCGGAAATGGCGATGCCGTTTTTCTGGTTTCCGGCAATCCAGTTGCCGCGAAAACCCGAAGCGTCGGGCGCGCCGATAAAATTATTCGGCGCATTGGTTATCACCACGCCGTTAAAGCCGTTGCCGAAGCTTGAGCTGTAGTCGCGCGTCATACCGATGAAATTCCCGAAAACTTTGTTTCCGGTCGTCGTCGCGCCATCTACCCGCACGCCGTCAACTGCGTTGCCCGAAATTACGTTTCCGTTCGTATCCGACACGCCGCCGATTGTATTGTTCGTCGCGCCGCCGGTGATAAAAATGCCGTCGTTACTGTTCGGAATCGCGGCGTCGGAACTGAAATTCAAACCGATAATGTTATTGCCGACCGAATTGTTCGACGAAGTTCCGGTCATCGCCAAACCGTTCGTGTTATTACCGGAAATGATGTTGCCCTGTGTCGCATTGCCGATTGTGTTGCTGCTCGCACTGACTATTACTACTCCGTTAAAAGCATTTCCCAAATCTGCCGAGCCGCTGCTGGTGGTGCCGATGTAATTGCCTTGAACCGTGTTGCCGGTCGCACCCGCGCCTTCGATTCGGACGCCGTCGACGTTATTGCCCGAAACGATGTTGGCTGAAAGATAAGACGTACCGCCGACGATGTTGTTCGCGGAATTTAAAATATAAAGTCCCTCGCCGTTGCCGATGCCGGCGGTATTCGTGCTGTTCGTTCCGATAATGCAGTTTTTAACTGTATTGCCGCCGCCCGTTTCGAGCCGAATTCCATCGCTGCTAAAGCGATTGATGAATAAGTAGCTGATTGTGCTGCCGCCCGCCGTGACGTATAAACCGCGTGCGCCCGCGCCCGCACTTGCACCGTTTAACTCGACGCGAGCCGTGCTGCCGCCCTGACTGCCGTTGATTGTTACCGCTCCGGTTATCACGGGCAATGCTCCGAGACCGCTGCTGCCGATGTTTATAACGCCGGGATTTGATGGCAGCCCGAATTGAATCATGTCCGCGCCCGCGCTGTTGTTGGCGGCAATAATCGCTTCGCGCAGAGTGCAGCCGTTCGCGGCGGTCGTGCAGGCTCCGTCGTTTGTGTCGGCGAGACTGTTGACGGTAAAAGTAGCCGCCGGCGCCGCAGTCGCATCGTCCGCAGCCGGATTTTCCGCTGCCGCAATCGAGTCGTTATTGCTCTCGGCGGAAATCCCCGCGCTGAAGACAATCGCCGAAATCAGTAAAATCAGTAATAAGCCCGCGATTTTTGTTAATCTTAAACTTTGCCGGCCGAGTATTTGTTTCCGCGATTTGTTTTTCTTGCAGGTTGATATAAAATTCGTTTTTCTAATCTGTATTCGGTTCCTCATTTGTATGCTCCTATAAATTTTAATTAGTTGGTTTTCTTTTCAATTTTCTTTTCGTCAAACTCGGCAATCGCCTGTCTGCAAAATGGACAAACCGTAACCGGCTCAGTTGTCCGAACTGCGGATTCTTCGCTTTCGACAATCGAGGAATCAAGCTCCGGCAAACTGACTGAAATCATTTCCTCGACTTCGATAAAAATTTCTGTAATAGTTCTTTTCATTTTTCTTAAAGTAAATTGCTTCTTAAACGGCCTTAGCGCTGCGGCACGGAAAAAAATCCGACGTGAATATCATCTTCCGGGAAGCATTTGAAAGTCTTTGCAAACTTCTTGGAAAAATCTTGGAATTTTACTGTCGGCGAAAAATTTTTGATTGATTGATTTCACGCCAACTGAAAACGCGGAGCATACTTGCCGCCCCGCGTTTTTTAATTTCCGCTTCCCGCGAAATCTGCGGATTACTGGCTTATCGTCGCTGAAATACGAATAATTCTGCCCGTAAATATTTCCGTAACGAACAAGTCGCCGGTATCGCCGTCGCGCGCCACGCTCGTCGGTGAAATCAAACTCGAAGAGACGACCGTTTCACCGGCGGACGTGATGAGCTTCAATTTTCCCGGCGGCGGCGGGTTGCCGAGCATATTTGCCGAAAATTCCAAGACGTAAAACGAATGATTATTATTTGTAAGCGGAACGGGCAGAATATCCATCGCCGAGGTCAGATTGCCTCGAAACACCTGGCGCGAGCCGTTTGTTAAATCGACGCTTTGGATTTCCGCGTTGCCGGTAGCAAACGGAAATCCGGTCAGAAAACTGACGAGAAGCTGATTGCCGAATAAACGAACGTTGTTCGGAACCGCTTCGGAAAACGGCGGGCCGAACGGCAAAGGATTTGGTTTCGGCGGGAAAACCGCAAACGTGCTGTATTCGCCCGTCGCCGGATTTACTTTGTAAAGTTGATTAAAGCTCGCGTCGATGACATACAAGCTGCCGTTTGCCATCTCGATACCGAAAACGTTAGCCGGACGAACGTTGCCCTGCGGCAGAAAGGGAAGATTCTCAGTCGCATAGTCGGGCAGATTAGCAACTAATCGAACGGTCAAAAATTTTCCTTCCGAATTTTGCAAAATCACCTGGCTGCCGCCTGCCAGCGCCGTTTGATTATTCAGCGAAAGCGAAAAATTGCCGGCCAGCGCTTCGTAATCGGCGGGCAGGGTCAGTTCCAGAATCGAGTTATTAAGCGGCGTCGCCGGATTCGGATTTGCCACCGTGCCGCCGCGCCTGCCCGAAATAACCGAGTCGCCCTGTCCGAAAGTCAAATAAAGTTTCAGACCGGCGAGTTTTATGCCCGATGCGCCGGACGGCGACTGCTCGACCGTGTTAAATGCCGAGGGCAGGCCGTCAATCAAGGTTTGACGCGCTCCCGTCGTGCGGTCAACCATCGAAATTCGGCTCGTGTTCGGCGCGCCTGTTCCGGTTTCCGCCACCAGCAGATGCGACTCGCCGGCGGTTATGATTTTAGTCGGCGCCTGTAATCCGGTCGTGAAAACCGAAGCCGCCTGTCCTAAAATATGTGTTGTGCCGGCTAATAATAGGCAGCCCGTAATAAAAATTGACAATAATTTAATTTTTTTCATATTTTCTCCTGTTTGGTTTTTATTCAAAATCGGAGCGACTTAATGCCGCCGCTAAAAAATTCCTGTTTGATAAATTCGCGTTTATTCTTTGCGTTTAGCCCGCGAAATTTTGCTTGCGTCTCAAACGGATTCAAGGTTACAATCCGTTCAGATTCCGAAAGCGTGTCTACATAATCGTTCACGATGCGAACGAAAGTCTTTGCAAATTTCTTGGAAAAATCTTGGAATTTTATTGATGAAGGAAGCTGGCGGAAAACATACGGCAATTTATCGTTTCGGACGATTTGAGATTAATGCCCGCGAACAGATTCTGCGCTCGGAGGGCGAGATTGTCGCGCTCACGCCGAAAGTTTTCGAAACTCTTTTACTGCTCGTCGAAAACAACGGGCAAATAGTCTCGAAAGATGAGATTATGCAGACGGTTTGGGCAGATTCGTTTGTCGAGGAAACCAATCTCACGTCAAATATCTCGCGCCTCAGAAAATTTTTTCAGGAAGAAAGCGGCGAAAAATTCATCGAAACTTTTCCCAAACGCGGCTATCGCTTTTCGGCCGACGTGAAAGAAATCGCCGACAACGCGGAAATAAAATTAACGCGCCGCGTAAAAATGCATTTGCGGCAAATCGTCGAAGACGCGGACGAAGTCGAACGGGACGAATTCGCGCTTTTTCTAACCTCTGTTCCGAACAATCTTCCGCCGCCGAGAGCGCGGCTCGTCGGGCGCGAAAAAGAGATTGAAGAAGTCCTGAATCTTTTACAAAAAAATCGTTTTGTAACTTTGACCGGCGTCGGCGGAACGGGAAAAACCAGACTTGCGTTGGAAATCGCCCGTCGCGCTCTGCCGGATTTTGCCGACGGCGTTTTTTTTGCCGAACTGGCGGACATTCGCCAAACGGAGCTTGTCATCTCAACCATCGCTCAAACGCTCGGTTTGAAGGAATCGGGAGGCAAATCGCTGCTTGAAACGATTCTCGATTTTCTAAGCGAAAAACAACTTCTGCTCGTCGTTGACAACTTCGAGCAAGTTCTAAAAGCCGCGCCGGTTTTAGCCGAACTCGCTTCAAACGCAGCGCATTTGAGAATTCTGGCAACGAGCCGCGCCCTGCTGCGCATCGACCGGGAAAAAGAATTTATCGTGCCGCCGCTCGGTCTGCCCGACCTAAATAACAACGCGGAAAGTTTACTGCATTCGGAATCGGTCAATTTGTTCGTCGAACGAGCGCAGGCAATAAAGCCGTCGCTTGGGCTTGCGGTTGAAAATGTGCGGATAATCGCCGAGATTTGCCATCGTCTGGAAGGCTTGCCGCTGGCAATCGAGCTTGCCGCCGTGCGGATTAAAATCCTTTCTCTGCAAGCAATTCAGGCGCGACTGGAAAATCGACTAAAACTGCTTACGGGCGGAATGAAAAACTCTCCGACACGCCAGCAAACGATGCGCGGAGCAATCACTTGGAGCTTTGATTTGCTCGAGGCGGAAGAACAGGTTTTGTTTCGCCGTCTGGCAGTTTTCGCGGGCGGGTTTACGGTTGAGGCGGCGGAAGCGATTTGCGAAATGCCGGAACCGAAAACTTTATCGATTGATGTGCTCAACGGCATCACGTCGCTGGTCGAAAACAGTTTGCTCAATCAAATCGAACAGCCAAACGGCGAATTTCGTTTCCGGCTTTTGGAAGTCGTTCGCGAATACTCGCTCGAACAATTGGAAGCGTGCGGTGAAGCGGAAACGATGCGCGAAAATCACGCCGCGTTTTTTCTGGCTCTGGCAGAAGAAGAAGCCGACCGGAAATTTAGCGGAGCGGACGCGGCGCTGTGGCTGAATCAATTCGACGAAGAACATGAAAATCTTCGCACCGCGCTTCAATGGTCAATTGAAAAAAAGCCGGAAACGGCTCTGCGGCTGGTCGGCGCGGCACACATGTTTTGGAATATTCGCGGATATTTGACCGAAGGGCGCGGCTGGCTCGAAGCGGCGCTCAAAAAAGGCGACCATGTTGAAGCGGCGATACGTTGGAAAGCTTTATTGGCAATCGCGCAGACGGCGCGGTATCAGGGCGATAACGAATCGGCTCGAAAATTTTTCGAGCAAAGTCTGGCGGCCGCCGAAAAATCGGGAGATAAGCAAAAAGCGGCGAAATCAATCAGAGGACTGGGACAAGTCGCTCGTCTTGAAGGCAATCTCGCCGAGGCGCGGAAATTTTTGAAAAAAAGCCTGGCTCTGGGCAGGGAGTTTGGCGACGAAAGCATAATCGCTTTTTCACTCAGCACGCTCGGCGAAGTAGCCCGCACGGAAAATGAATTTGCCGAGGCTAAATCTTTTTACGAAGGAGCTTTGCAGCTTTGCCTGCAAATGAATCACAAGGAGGGCGCCGGCGCGACGCTGTGCAACCTGGGCGCGGTCGAGTTTTGTATCGGAAATTCTGCGGCGGCGCTCGCGCATTATCAAAAAGCGCTGACAATCGCGCTTGAACTCGGGCACAAAGTCAGCATCGCCATTGCCCTTGACGGTTTCGCCGCGCTCGCCGTCCGCAGCCGGCAACCGGAAAAAGCGGCTTATCTTTCGGGCGCGTCCGAGAATTTGTTCGAACAAATCGGCTACAAACTGGAAAACACCGACCGCTCTTTCCGCGACGCTTATCTCGCCGAACTGCGAACATCGCTCGACCAGGAAATACTGCAAAAAAACTATCGGCAAGGATATGAAATAAAAATTGCAGAGGTTATTACAATAACAGAACAGTTAATAAACAAAATTAAAAATGAAGCCTAAAACATCAAAAGCAAGACGGAAAAGGCTCAAATCAATGAGTTACTTTGCAAGGCGCTTTGTCATAACCTCTGTTGCGTTATCCAATCAATTTACGAGTTAGGAATTGAGACGGACTTTTACAGGGAATAAAAAATAAGAACAATTCAAATTTTAAGCCTGGTTAAAAGCTAGGTTTTTTTAGTTTTTGTGCAAACTTCATTTCTGCACAAAAACTCGTAATCTTGCACAAAAACTCGATATTCTGCACAAAAACTCAGTGTTTTAGGGGTGTTTTTGTGCAAAGCCACAGAGATGGGCTTTGCACAAAAACTCAAATCTGCACAAAAACACTAGATTCCTGCACAAAAACGTGAGAAGTTGCACAAAAACTCAACGTTTTGCACAAAAACTAAATTTTAGAGGTGATTATGAAAGAAAAAGAAATACTACATTTAGGTTCGGCAATCGTGAATATGAATCACGTTGCTTTAGTTAGGGAAATAGAAACAAAAGACGAAGAAACAACGGTTGAAGTTATTTCTTCGTCGGGTGAAAACTTACCAAAAGTAAACCTGCCAAAAGGGAAAAGGTTAAAAGATTTTACCCTCTTTGGGATTTTACCTTGTTGATAACCATTTCTACTTGTCTACTTTTTACAATATCTAAACATTGGTCATAAAGTGTGAGCCAGTATTCACGCGCTTTGTTGTGTTCAACGAAAGTAACTTGCGTACCATCAAAGTTCTCAGCGTTGTGGATTGCCTGTGCCAAATCCATTGCCACGCGATATTTACTGTTTTGCTCTAAATCTACTGTCATATCTGCCATAATTATTCTTGCCTCCTATTAGGTAAAAGTGCCTAGCTTTTGGGCTAGGCACTTTTAGTTGTAACCTAACGCTTTTTACCAGACGGCTTTGACGGTTTGTTAGGCGTCTGCGT
>DASWRI010000087.1:0-54301 GCA_036403235.1 Pyrinomonadaceae bacterium
TCGGTGCGTCGGAAATCGTAGTTGAACAAATCCTGAAACCACATTCCCTCGACGCACAGAACGCGCCACATATCTTCGGTTTCGTTTTTCGGCTGCGCTTTCATTCTATCGTTTCTGTCCGAGTTCGAATCCGCCGACGAAGGTTTGAAAAGATTTAAGATTTGCGAAATCGGAAAGCCTTCTGGCGCAAGCGAAGCGTCGTAATTTCGCATAATCGCCATGCCGAGCTGCGCCATCGTCAGCTTTTTGCCGCGCGCCGTGTCGGTGATGACGGCGACGTCTTTCATGAATTGTTCATAATTGAAAAATTCGAACAGCGAACGCATGGTGCCGGTCTTTTTGTTGACGACGACGAGCGTAAAAATTCCGCAGTTCGGGTGACAGTTGCACGAAGACCAGCCCCACGGCGCGTCCGCGCCCTGCAGCATATCCATCACGCTGGTGAATGCCGAATAGCTTGACAGCGGAAACCAGTCGCGGAGCGGTTCGAGTGCGAGGCTGTCGTCCAGTTGATTTTTCAAATCGTGCGTCATTCCCGCCAAAGTGTAGCGCTGCTCGATGCGGTCTTTATCGGAAATATCTTCGTCGCGGCCGGTAAACGAAACGGGCTGAAACGCAATGGTTTGAACTTTGTCGATGTTCTGCGCGGCGAATTTGACGATTTCACCGATGGCGTCATTGTTAATCGTGTTGACAATCGTCGTCACGAGCGTGACTTTGATGCCGACCGACGCCAGATTTTCAATTGCTTTGAGTTTGACGTCAAACAGATTTCCGACGCCGCGATGCTTGTTTTTTTCTTCCGAAACGCCGTCAAACTGCAAATAAACGCCGTGCTGCCCGGCTTCTTTCGCCGCTTTGCAAAACTCGATGTCCTCGGCGTATCGAATGCCGTTGGTCGCGGCTAAGATGCGGTAGAAGCCGATTTTTTTCGCGTATGCGACCGAATCCAGAAATGTCGGTGAAATCGTCGGCTCGCCGCCCGAGAATAAAATGATGATTTGGCGGCGCGGCTTAAACGAAATCGCGCGGTCTAAAATCGCTTTCGTGTCCTCGAAAGTCGGTTCGTGGACGTAGCCGACCTGGTTGGCGTCCATAAAACACGGGTTGCACATCATATTGCAGCGGTTCGTCAAATCGACCGTCAAAACCGCTCCGCGCCCGTATTTAATGTCCGAAGTTCCGTGATGATGAACATGTTTGTCTTCGGCGGCTTTGAAATCGCGCCCGAAAAACAATTTTTCGATGCGGTCTAAAAACTTCGCGTCCGTCGCCAGCACATCGACGAACTCGCCGTGCGTCGGGCATGTTTTGCGCATCAAAACCTGGCCGTTTTCCTCGACAATTTGCGCCTTGATTTCGCCCGGATGCGAGTTCATCAAGATTTCGAGCGGAATCGATTTGTCGATGACGCCGTTGCGCACGTTCTTTACGCACGTCGGGCACAAGCTGTCGGTTTCGCGCGGGAAACCGAGCGGCGGCGCGGTGCGCTCGTATGATTTTAGAAGCGGTTCGGCCGCCCATTCGGGTTTTATCGACTCGCCCTCGGGCAGAGTTTTATTGACCGCCTGAAACGCCTTCCAACCTAAATCGGCGAGCTTTGATGCTGCGCGCGAGCCTTTTTTCCCTTTGCCTTTGCCCTCGCCGCGTCTGAAATTATCACTGAACATAATGTGTTTATTATACTTGATTGAATAAAAAATTTTCGGTTTAGATGCAGAAATGCAAGGTAAAGGCTATCAGATTATTGAAATTATTCCAAGTTTTGTACTGTTTAATCTGGCAAGTCGTTTCGATGGAAATTATTTTACCGGAGCTTCAATTTTAATATTCGCGTCGTATTCATAGATTTCCGTTTCACGCGGTAACGCCTGAGACAACTGAAAAGTGAAAGCTGAAAGCTGATAGTGGTAACTTATATTTCAGTTTTCAGCTTTCACTTTTCAGTTCTTTTTCAGCATTGGAAGCAGGGCTTTATAGACATTGTTGGTCATAATTACTTCACCGCGCGCGTTCGGGTGAATCCCGTCGGCTTGATTCAAATCCTTTTCGAGCGCGATGTTTTCGAGCAGAAACGGCAGAAACGTGACTTTGTATTCGCTCGCCAAATCGGGGAAAGCGGCGGTGTAATCGCGCTGGTACTGCGCTCCGGACGAAGGCGGCGCGAGCATTCCGCAAAACAAAACGTTTATTTTTTTAGCCTGCGCCTTTTTGATGATTTGCGCTAAGTTTTGTTTCATCTTAGCTACGGGCAATCCGCGCAGAAGGTCGTTTGCGCCGAGCTCGAGAATCAGAATCTGGACGTTTTCCTGCTCCAGAACCCAGTCGACTCTTTCGAGCCCGCCGAGCGAAGTTTCGCCCGAAACGCCCGCGTTGACGACTTCGTAATTGTAGCCGTCGGCTTCGAGACGTTTCTGCAAAAGATACGGGTAAGATTCTTTCTCGGCCAGGCCGAAACCGGCCGTCAGGCTGTCGCCGAACGCGACGATTTTCGGCTTGCCGGTCGTCACTTTCGGCGACACGAGCGGTTTGTTGGCATTGCCTTCGAAGCTTTTCTCAGCCGTCGAGACGCCGCACGCGGTGAAGGCGAGCGATAAAATCGCAAATCCTAAAACTGTCGTAAAACGCGTGTAATTAAACATATTTTTTGAAAACTTTCGGGCGTCGAAAACTTTTTTATTTGCACTCCAAAAGCGGTTCGATTTTCTCGAACACATTTCTTTCGATGATTTTTATCCCCTTTTCGTTTGGATGAATTTCGTCCGGCAGCATCAAATTTGCATCTCCGCCGACGCCGCTTAAAAACGAAGGCAAAAGCGGAACGTCGTTTTCCGCCGCCAAATCCGCATACATTTGTCTGACCGCGTCGCGATATTCCCGGCTGGACGCCGCCGGCGCTTCGTAGCCGCAGAGCAGAATTTTCACGTTTTTCCGCTTCACATCGCTGATAATCTCCTGCAAATTCGCTTTAGTGCGCGCCACGTCGGCGTTTTTCGCGACGTCGTTAGCGCCGAGTTCGAGAATAAACAGCCGCACGCGCTCGAAATTTAAGGCGTCGTCGACACGCGTCACGGCGCGCCCGGTCGTGTCGCCGTTGATGCCGAAATTCAAAACTTCGTGCGGGCAGTTTCGCGCGTTTAATCGTTCTTCGAGCAGGTGCGGGTAAGATAAATTTTTGTCGAGCGTGAAACCGCTCGTCAGGCTGTCGCCGAATGCGATAATGAGCGGCTTTTCGGTTTTCGGCTTGACGCTTTTGATGTAATTTATCTCGTCAAATGTATAAGGCGACGCCGAACAACTTCCGAGAATCGACGTAAAGCTTAAAAGAAGGAAACTTATAAAAACGCAAACGACGCGGGAAAATTTTGAAACAGCCTGCATACACTTTGATTTTAAGATAATTTTGATACTCTGAAAACTGGTCAAAGTATGATTCAACTTAAAAATTTAACAAAGACGGTGCGCTCGGGCGCGGAAGATTTGACGATTCTCGACGACGTTTCGATGGAAATTCCGGACGGCGAATTTGTCGCCGTGACGGGCGCTTCGGGCAGCGGCAAATCGACGCTTCTGGGCTTGATTGCCGGACTCGACGCGCCTTCGGCGGGCACGATTTTAATCGACGGCGAGGAAATTACGGCGATGAGCGAAGACGCGCTGGCGCAGCTTCGGAGCGAAAAAATCGGCTTTATTTTTCAATCTTTCCACTTGATTCCTTCCTTGACGGCGTTTGAAAACGTCTTGATTCCGATGGAGATTCTCGGTTTGAAAGATGCCCACGACCGCGCCGAGCAATTGCTCATCGACGTCGATTTGACCAATCGCGGGCATCACTATCCGGCCGAGCTTTCCGGCGGCGAGCAGCAGCGCATCGCCATCGCGCGCGCTTTTGCCAACCAGCCGAAAATACTTTTGGCGGACGAGCCGACCGGAAATCTCGATTCGCGCAACGGCGGGCATATTTTCGATTTAATGACCGCGCTGCACCGCCAAAACAACGTGACTTTGATTCTCGTCACGCACGACGCCGGATTGGCCGACAAAGCGCAACGGCAGATTCGTCTTCGAGACGGCAGAGTTGTAAGCGATGAAATTAACCACAGAGACACGGAGACTCAGAGTTTTTTAATAGAGGATTAAAGTATAAATGATGAATGCAGAATTAAAATATTCACCATTTATACTTTATCTTTTTTCTTTGTGTCCCTGTGGTGAAATAATATGAATTTTATCTTCAACCTGACATTTCGCGAAATTCGCTCGTCGTGGCGGCGCCTGCTTTTCTTTTTTCTGTGCATCGCCATCGGCGTCGGCTCGATTGTTGCTCTCCGGTCTTTGATACAAAATCTGAGTAAAACCGTCGGCGGCGACGCGCGGATGATTATGACCGCCGACATCGAAATCAGCTCGACCAACGATTTTTCGCCGACCGAGATTGAGAAAATCGAAGCGGTTATCGGCAAATCACAAATCGTCGAGGCGAGAAACGAAGCGATTACGACGGCGACGATGGCGCGCCCGGTCGATAATGCCGAAACGCTTTCATTCGTCGAGCTGAAAGGCATCGAGCCGCCTTTTCCGCTCGTCGGAAATTTCAAGCTCTCCGACGGCGCGCCTTTTGATTTTAAGCTGCTGGAGAATCGCGGCGCGGTCGTCTCGCCGCTTCTGCTCGAAGAATTGGGTATTAAAATCGGCGGCAAAATCCGCATCGGCGAGGCCGAGTTTCAGATTCGCGCGACTTTTTCGGAAGAGCCGGGTGGAACGGGCGGATTTCGTCTCGGCCCGCGCGTTTTTATCGAGAAAAAGGCGTTTGACGAAGCCGAAATCACGCGCAATACGAGCCGGATTCGTCGCAGAATTCTCTACCGGACTTCGGATAATCCGACCGAGCTCGTCAAGGCGCTGCGCGAAAATTTGAAAGACACGATTTTAAACGTCCAGTCGTATCGCGAAACGCAGGAAAATTTGAGCGAGCAGTTTGACCGGACGGAAAATTATCTTTCTCTGACCGGACTCTTGATTTTGGTTTTGGGCGGCGTCGGCGTCTGGAACGTGGCGCGCGTTTTTGTCGAGCAAAAACGAAAATCTGTGGCCGTTTTAAAATGTCTCGGCGCGAGCGGGACGCGCATCATCGCCGTTTATCTTTTGCAGATTTTGATTCTCGGATTGCTCGGAAGCTTTTTCGGCGTTTTTCTGGCGCAGTGTTTTCTGTGGTTTGCGCGCTACCGCTTCATCGACGCTCTGCCCGCTTCGATGAGTTACACGATTCATTTCCCGTCGGCGTGGCAGGGTGTTCTGCTCGGCGTTCTGATTTCGCTTCTTTTTTCCGCGCTGCCGCTTCTGCAGGTTCGCAATATCAAACCGCGCCTGCTTTTGCACGACGCGGCGGGCGAAAAAATGCGGCGGCTCGATTTGACGAAATGGATTTTTTCGATTGTCTCTATCGCCGGACTTTTGTCTGTATCGGCGTGGCAGGCGGGTTCGTGGAAAGTCGGCGCGTTTTTTCTGGTCGGCCTCGGCGCGACGTCTTTGATGCTTTATCTGGCGGCGTTCGCTTTGATTTCCGTGCTTAAGCAAATCAAGCATTTCAGCTCGTTTTCCGTCAAGCAGGCCGTCAATTCGCTTTATCGGCCGGGCAATCAGACGCGCATCATTTTGCTCGCCGTCGGGCTCGGCGCGTTCGTCGTCCTCGCGGTTCAATCGTTGCAGGCAAATCTCGTCAGGGAATTCGATTTTACGCGCAATCAAACTTTGCCGAGCCTTTTCATCATCGATATTCAGCGCAGCCAGATTGACGAATTAAAAACCATTCTCGAAA
Organism: Pyrinomonadaceae bacterium; assembly: GCA_036403235.1. Classification (GTDB taxonomy): domain Bacteria; phylum Acidobacteriota; class Blastocatellia; order Pyrinomonadales; family Pyrinomonadaceae; genus JBGTFE01. The sequence continues at coordinate 5,819 of DASWRI010000087.1, forward strand.
CCCGAACCGGCGAAGCGGCGCAGATTATTCCGACCGCCCGCGCCCGCGTCGCGTTCGTCAACGGCGAGCCGTTTGATTTCGCCAATCGCGAAACGCGCCAGCAGCAGGGCCAAATCGGGCGCGAATTTGCCGTCACTTTTCGTCCCAATTTAGAAGAAAATGAGACGGTTATCGCCGGCCGCTGGTGGAACGAAAATTCAGACGTGCCGGAAGTTTCGGTCGAAGAAGATATGGCGCGGCGTCTGAAAGTGAAAATCGGCGATTCGATAACTTTCGACGTTTCCGGCAGAAAAATCACCGCGCAGGTGACAAGCGTTCGCGCGCTCGATTTGCGCAACACGCGGACGGCTTTTATTTTCGTTTTTCGCCCCGACGTTCTCGAAAAAGCACCGCTCACGTTTGCCGCCAACGTTTTGAAACGCCTGCCCGAAGTTGACCGCCAGCGCCTGCAGAGAAACATTATCGATAAATTTCCGAACGTGCAGATTTTCGACGTCGCCGATATTGTCTCGGCCGTGCAGAAGCTCGTCAATAATTTTGTGCTGGCGATTTCGTTTGTCGGAAGCTTCGTGATTTTGAGCGGGATTTTGATTTTAATCGGTTCGATTGCGCTGACCAAATCACAGCGAATTTACGAAAACGCGGTGCTCAAAACGCTCGGCGCAAAACGATTGACGCTGACCGCGATTCTTTTCGCCGAATACGGGCTTTTGGGCGTTCTGGCCGGAATTATCGGCGCCGGATTTGCCACGGCGCTTTCCTACGCGGTCGCCAAATATATTTTCGAGATAGATTGGGAATTCGATTTCGGACTGATGATGCTGGGCGTTTTGATTACGGCCGTTCTGGTAATGGCCGTCGGCGCGATTGCCAGCTTCGACGTGCTTTTCAGAAAACCGCTCGCCACTTTGCGCTCGCAGTAAATTCACGGGAAATTTACCACAGAAAAGAAAGAAAATTAGCCACGAATTACACGTATTACACAAATAAATTTGTTTTTTGAACTTTGACCTTAGAATTTTGAAATTGAGTAGAATCAAAGCTCAAAGGTTAAAGCTCATTCTTTTTTTATTCGTGTTATCTGTGTAATTCGTGGCTAGTTCTTTTTAAAGTCTTTGTGGTAAAAATTATTCTTGTGGAGATTCGAAAGGATTATCTGCCAGCACGATGCGCATATTGACCTGTCCGAAAAGCGTTTCCAGATATGCGCCGAAGCGATGCAGAATCGGGACTAAATCTTTTTTGTTGGTCGTTATAAGAACTTCCTCGATAAAGCGCTCGACCGTTTCCTTGTCTTTATAAAACAAAAAATGCAGGCTCGATTTGCCGAAATCGGTCAACTGTTCATGCAGCCGCGTCAGCGGATATTTTTCCGGATTTTCTTCCGCCTTTTTCGTTTCCTGAAGCACGCGCCACAAATCTTTTCGCAAAACTATCGACTGCTCAAATTTTCGCTTGAGACTCGGAAAAACCTTAAAAGGCTCGAGATCCGGCTCAATCAGCTGCGCAAAATTGACCAAAGTCAGTTGAAAACTATCGTTGAGAAGCGCAAATGCGGTTTCGATTTTGGCGTAAATCAAAGGCAGCTGGCGAATTTCCGAAAGGCCGGCCAGCTCAAAATTATAAACTTTTCTGAGCTCAATCGAAGCCGCGTAAGACGCGCCGTCGAGTACTTCAAAGAGCGCGTCGTCCTCGTTTGAAAAACGCAAAAGACGATTATTGATGTAGTTCATCATCTCGCGCGTCTGCTCGTATATGCGCGAAAAAATAAGTAGCGTCGGCTTGAGCGGTTCGTCGCGCTCGAGCATTTTTTCGACGACGCCGAGCCATTTCAGGATTTTGGCGAATCGCGGCAAAATGAGACGCAAATCGGCTTCGGTGGCAAACGGCAGACGCTTTGTTTCAAGCAGCTTGCGCAAAATTTCGGGCAAGGAGTCTTCTCCCGCCTTTTCGGCCAAATCAATCAATTTTTGAATCGACTCGATTGATTTGAGCTTGCCCGACAGAGTGGCGCTCCAGGCCGTCCACTCGCCGAATTTGAGCGGCGCGGCGCGAAGCATCGCATCATTTAATAAAACCGCGTCTTTTAAAGCCGATGAGAGACGAAAAATTTCTTCCGGGGTGATTGAAAACTCAGCCGCTTCAGGTTCATCCCTTTTATTTTTGAGCGCTTTGCCGAGCTGCGTCGTCAGTCTCGCGCAAAGCAGGAGCGTCGAGTGCGTCAAACGAAATTCCTTCGCCCAGTCGCGCAAAGTCGCTTTCGTGCGGCTTTCGTCGGCAAACGAGTGATTGCGGATATTTAAGAAACTTTCGAGACCCGAAAACCAGAAACCGAGCTCGAAAATCAACTCGGTCACATCGGGCGCAGGCGAAATCGGCGCAAACTCGTCCCCGGCGACGTTTGTCGCGGGCGGATTTGTCGGATTAAAAACGGAAGTTTCGATTACGGCAGCGTCCAAAACTTTAATTTCCTCTCAAGCGATTTGCTGGGCGATAAAGGCGAGCGCGGAAAATTCCCGCTACTTATTTTATACCTTGAAACGAGAAGTTTTGGCAACAAAAAAGTGTATTTAGTTCGCTGTCAGTTGTCAGTTGCCAGTTGCCGTCTGTTAATATTTAACTTTTGAGACGCTTAACTTTACGCTCATGACAATGGACAACGGACAACGAACGACTGACGATTTTCAAATTTTGATAGCGACCGGAAATGCCGGAAAGGTCTCGGAGATGAAAGAGCTTCTAGCCGATTTGCCGTTTGTTTTGCGCAATTTGAAGGAATTTCCGAAGATTTGCGAAGTCGAGGAAACAGGCTCGACTTTTACTGAAAACGCAGCCTTAAAAGCAACAGGCTACGCCGTCCAGACGGGGCTTTGGACGCTGGCAGACGATTCCGGTCTCGAAGTCGATGCGCTCGGCGGCGCGCCCGGCGTTTTTTCGGCGCGTTACGCCGGTAAAAACGCGGGCGACGCAGAAAAAATCGCTAAACTGCTCGGCGAATTAGGCGAGACGAGCGCGAGGCGAGCGCGATTTGTCTGCGCCGTGGCGCTTGCCGACGAGGCAGGCGATATAAAATTTCAAGCAACCGGCGTCTGCAACGGCGTAATCGCCCTAACTTCAAGCGGCGTAAAAGGTTTCGGCTATGACCCGATTTTTGTGCCTGACGGTTTCGACCAAACATTCGGGGAGCTTTCCGGCGAGGTAAAACAAAAAATCAGCCATCGCGCGCGCGCAATGAAAAAAATAATTCAATATTTACGCGATTTTTACAGCCCTTGCAGTTGACTATTGCCTTTTTCGCCTGTAAAATTCGGCACTTGAAGGTGTTTCTTGAATGAAACGCGCCGAAAACGAGCGCGGGGCGTAGCACAGCCTGGTAGTGCGCTCGGTTTGGGACCGAGAGGTCGGATGTTCGAATCATCTCGCCCCGACCAATGATTTACAATTCGGTGGTTTTCGGCTCTTTTAATGTTTGCACATTGGCTGGCAAATATGTTTAATTAAGCAATTGAGTTTTACTAAATTATTTTGGAGGTTACATTAAATTATGGCTCGTTTAACACAAACGGAAATTATCAACCAGTTGGCTGATAAAGGCGGTTTGAAGAAATCACAGGTTAAGGAATTATTTACCACTTTGGCAGCGCTTGCGGCCAGCGAAGTGAAGAAAAACGGAGAATTCAATCTTCCGGGATTCGGGAAATTGGTCAAAGCAACGCGTAAAGCGCGCGAAGGACGCAACCCGGCAACCGGCAAACCGATTAAGATTCCTGCCAAAACAACCGTTAAATTCCGTCTCGGCAAAGCTATGAAAGACTCTGTCGGTTAATAGTTCTTTATTTTTTAACCAAAAAGACCGCTCGAATCGCAGGATTCAGCGGTCTTTTTTTGTTTTCAACAGTTTGAGAAAAAAGTTACAATCCGCTTAAAAAAAAATGATGACAAATTGATTTTTTTCTGATAATATGCTCTTACATACGTTGGAAAAAGTTATTAACGACCCAAATTTTTCAGCAACTTTTCAGTTGGCAATTTCAACTAAATTATGAAAAAGCATCGTATTTAATTACTTTTTCAAAAAATTTGCCGCCTTTGCGACAAATTTCACAAGAACGGCGTAATGTTAATGAACGAAGGAGAATATAAAGTGGCAACAGCAGCTAAACTTATGACTTTGCAGGACAGAATCCTGCAGATTGACCATATTCAAGCACGCCGTTTTACAAAACTGAGCGGTGCGGCATTGGAAATAGCGACGGAAGGAATCATCAGACACCTGCGAGCCTGCGCTCGTATGGATGTCAATCCTGATGCTTCGGCCGTGCGCGAAATTATTGATGATGCGCTGAACGGCAGAAGAGTATTTGCGGAAACGTCAAACGACCTTCTCGCCGCCTAAAACGTTTTATTTTTTTATATTTTAGCAATACATATTATTGACCGCCGTGATTACGGCGGTCTTTTTTTATGAAGAATTTTTAGGTTTTGGACTTTAACCAAAAGCAAAAACCTAAAAATTCTTCAACTTCACTTTATAAAGCGTATAATCGCCGATTCGCTCGCCTGAGTCGCGCTCGTACCAGGCGTCGAGATTGGTCAGGTCGATTTGCAGATAGCTCGGCACGACGACGTAGGAAAGCGTCGGATTTGTCGCCTGTCTGAGACTGAATGTGCGGCAGTATTCGCCGTATCGACGCGCTTCCTGCGCAACCTCGCCGTAGGTCAGAGGCTTTGCTTCGCTGGTCAGGCGGTCGGTGTGTCTTCCCCAGCCGAAAAGCGCAATCATCGAGACGAAATCGCCTTCCATCAGTTGTCTTTCAAGCTGGCTCGCGTCGAGATTTGAATAATACAAAAACTGATAGTAACGCTCCTTGCTTTCTTCCCACGTCAGCCCCGCAAAAACGTGTTGATGGCGCGCCCATAAAACGTTCTGCGGCGCAACGGTCGGCAAATCGTCGGATTCGAAACCGAAATGCAGAACGGTCGCCTGATGCGGATTAGCGTCGGTTTTAGCGAGCTCCTCCAGTCGTTTTGCAAGCGGCAACGCTTTATCGCGCGCCACGTTCGCTTCGTCGAGAATGCGCACCGTGTAGTGACATTCGACAAAACCCCAGACGATTGCCAGCATCGCCAGACAGGCAACAGCGATTTTTGAAAAAACCGGCTTTTTCAGTGAAACGCTGCGCCAGAGAAGGCCGACGGTGATGACCAGACCGAGCGCGGCGACGTAATTTCCGATAAAAACCTGGTAATGAATCGGCTGAAGCGAGCGACCGGTAATTATCTGCTGGTTAAAAACAACCAGAGGAACGAGCGCGAAAGAGAACGCGAAAAGAGTCGAGCGGTCTTTAAATTCGATGACTTTCAGCCCGATGCCGGCAGCGAGCATCAGGATGACGACAAAACTGATGTATTCGGGAAAGCGCGTCAAATCCGGCGCGTGCGTGCGGACGAGCAGCTGCACGTTGTCCATCGCTTCCGCGCGTTTTGAGAGCAGATAAGCATACGGCGCGAGCGAAACGAGACAAGCCGCGCCGAGCGCGATAAAAGCCTTGAAATCCTTCCGGACGCCTTCAGGACGCGCAATCAGCCACAGCGCGGCAACGCAAATGAGCCATGCGACGGCCGTCGTCCACGTGTAAAAATATGAAAAAACGGTAAACGCAAAGCAGAAAGAAGCCAGTGCGCCGTAAATTACGCGTTTGCGCACGTCTTCGGTCGTCACCAAGAGCCATACGAGCGCGCACATCGCCAGAAAAAACGGAAACGGAACGGCCGGCAGATATCTTCGAAACGCCGGAAAATACGGGTAGGAATAGCCTGTTCCGAGAATTTCGCCGATTGCGCCTTCGCCCGCCGCCAGCGCGCCGCCGGCCAGCACGACGAGGCTTCCGGCCATCGCAAACCACGAATCCTTGGTGACGCGCGCGATTAGCCAGAACGCCGCCAGCGCCGCGAAAAATCCGGCGAGAGCGCCCGCCGCGGTCATCGCCCAGGGCGCGCCGACGCCGAAAATTCTCGCCGGAATCGCAATCAAGTAGGGCGCGGCAAACTGTATCGAAAAAAGCGATTCGGGCTGCGGATTTCCGGGCGCGTCGTCGCGGCCTGTATACGGGTCGTTTTTACGCGGGCGACCGTCAATCAGCGCGCGCACGTAAGACGCGTAAGCCACTTCGTCGATATCGTTGTAGGCGTAATGCCCCTGCCAGTCTTCGCCGCGCAGATAGAGCATCTTAAATTGCGGGTAAAGCGTAAAAATGGCCAGAAAAATTCCGGCGACGATGCCGAATTGCCAACGTATTTTCATAATTTGAAAGTTTGAAGTCCGAAGTCAAAGAATTGACCGGGGAAAACACAGATTAGCACAGATAAATGCGGATTAGAAAAATGCTGTGCCAAGATTGCTTTTCGACTTGAGACTTGAGACTTTCGACATTAGACTTTATTTATGAGCTTAAAGGACAAAATTACAAGCGATATGACCGCCGCGATGAAGGCGAAGGACGCAAACCGGCTTTCGACGCTCCGAATGGCCAAATCGGCTTTGATGAACGAGCAGAACAAACGCGGCGCGGGTTATGAATTGACCGACGAGGAAATCACGAAAACGCTGCTCTCGCTCGTCAAACAGCGCAAAGATTCAATCGAGCAATACACAAATGCCGGGCGCGCCGAGCTGGCCGACAAGGAGCAGGCGGAAATCGTCGTTCTCGAAGAATATTTGCCGCAGGCCGCATCGCGTGAAGAAATCGAAACGGCGGTCGGCGAGGCAATCGCCGAGACGGGCGCAAGCTCGATGAAGGAAATGGGCGCGGTCATGAAAGCGACGCTCGCCAAACTGCAGGGCAAAACGGCTGACGGAAAATTGGTCAGCGAAACGGTAAAAATGAAGCTGCAATAAAATCGCCTGACTGCAACCTAAAAACGTTTCGCGCAATCGAATTTTTTTAGAAAATATGAAAACTCGCCTGAAATTTTTATTTCTTATCTCGCTGATTTTCTGTTTTTCGACTCAGAATTTCGGGCAGACTTCGGATATCAATGTTCCCGACAAAGCGATGGAGCAAGTCGTTCGGAGAATTTTAACCTGGTATTTCAAGCCGCGCAGCGAGCCAAAGAAAATTTGTCTTTCTTCGAGAGGAATTAAAAAGGCATGGCTGCCGGAAATTAAAAATATCGATTTTCAATTGATACCTGACGAAGAACTCGGACAATCCGGAAATGTTTTCTTTTTTACAGCGCCCACGCTTGAAAACGGCCGATACGAAATCGGATTCGGTTACGGCGAGCCGGATTGCTCGGCCAGCGGCGACACGTGGTATTTTCGTCTCTCGAAACAAAAAACCCGGCTCTGGAAACCCGTCGGTGCGGGCTTCGGCAGCGGTTGCGGCACGGGCGACAGTAACGGTTCTGCAAAATGATTTTGCGAAGTTTTAGAATCTTTCAAAGCAAACGCCGGTTTATTCAATTAACTCTTTTTAACTGCATCATATGAAGCTGAATTTAACGTTTTTATTTTTTATATTTCTGCTGGCCGCGCCCGTTTTCGCCCAGACGGAAAACAATACCGGGCTTAATGACGGCGACAAAGAGCAAATAATCGTCGAAATCTTAAAGCAGGAAATCCGGCGCGACGAAGAGCAGGATAAGAAAAAACAAAACATCATTTACATTCTGGACGAAAATCTTCCGGTAAAACAAATTCCCGAAATAAAAGGCATCGACATCGTTTTAATCAAACAGGCCGATGTCGAAGCGAAAAAGAATTCCGAAATCGAATATTACGAATTTAGAGAATTTAGAGTCGAAGCGGCAAAAGTTTCGATAACCGTTATCTGGAATCAGAGAGATTCATCGAGTAGTCATTCGGCTGTCATCGAGTATAAATGTCAAAAAAAATCCGGTAAATGGAAAGTCGTCGGAGAAGTCGTCGGCATTTCCGTCGGGGAAAACGCTTAAAATCAAAAGATAAAACAATTTGGGAAATTATAAAAGCGCTTCTGAAATGGTGCGAGCCGGTCGAGTACAGCAAAAAAATTCAGTTTTTACTTACCCGAAGATATTCCTAACCTTGTCCATAAAGCTCGCGTCTTCGAAATCGACGTCCTCGATTTCGGCGAGCTGTTCGAGCAGTTTTCGCTGCTCTTTGGTCAGCGTTTTCGGTGTGATGATGGTGACGGCGACGAACATATCGCCTTTGCCGCGGCCGCCGAGGATGGGCATTCCCTGCGATTTGACGCGAAAAACCGTTCCGGTCTGCGTTCCGGCGGGAATCTTTAAATCTTCGTCTTTGCCGTCGAGAGTTTTGACCTTGATTTCCGCGCCGAGCGCCGCCTGCGCGAAGGTTATCGGGTGAGCGACGTATAGATTCGAGCCCTGCCGCTCAAACATTTCGTGTTCGGCAACGTGGATGACGACGTATAAATCGCCGGTCGGCCCGCCGTTTGCGCCCGCTTCGCCTTCGCCGCTGACGCGCAGACGCGAGCCCGTTTCGACACCGGCGGGAATTTTTATTTCGAGCGATTTTTCTTTTTCGAGGCGTCCCGCGCCGTGACACGATTTACACGGATTTTTGATGATTTGGCCTGTTCCGCCGCAGTTCGGGCACGTTCGCATGACCGAGAAAAAACCTTGCTGGTAGCGCGATTGGCCGCTTCCGCTGCAGGTAATGCAGGTTTCCGGCTCGCTTCCCTTTTCCGCGCCTTTGCCTTCGCACTCTTCGCACTTTTCAAGCCGCGGAATGCGCAGTTTTTCTTCCTTTCCGGTCGCGGCTTCTTCGAGCGTAATTTCCAAATCGTAGCGTAAATCAGCGCCGCGCTGCGCCGCCGTGCGCGATGAGCTTCGGCCGCCGCGCCCGCCTCCGCCGAACACGTCGCCGAAACCGAACAAATCGAAAATATCCTCGATATTGGAAAAGCCCGCGCCCGACGCGCCGCCAAATCCAGCGCCCGCGCCGCTGCCGACTCCGGCGTGGCCGAAACGGTCGTATGAAGCGCGTTTCTGCGCGTCCGACAAAACCGAATAAGCTTCGGCGGCTTCCTTGAATTTTTCTTCAGCCGTGTGGTCGTCCGGATTTTTGTCCGGGTGATATTTGATTGCCTGCGTGCGATAAGCGCGCTTGATTTCCGTATCGTTCGCGTTTTTTTCAACGCCTAAAACTTCGTAATAATCTCTCTTACTCATAAGTCAGTGGTCGGTGGTCAGCGCTCGATAGCCGGTTGCCGTTTGAAATTTAACCGTGTTCTCAAATAAAACTCCAGTGTCCAACAAACAACGGACGACGAACTACTGACAAAAAAGAACGTCGGCTTTATCTAAAAAACCAACGTTCTTTAATTTTGCGCTAAATCGCGTTTTTGTTCAAGTGAAAAGCGGAATCTGAAAAAATGCATCGCTTTCAGCTCTCGGTTTTCAGCTTTCAGTTTTAAACTACCGTCATCAGCGCCTCGGTCAATTTATTCGCCGCGTCTTCGACTTTTGCCAGCGATTCCTGCAGCACTTCTTCTTCTTCCGACACCAGATTTTCTTCGGCTTCGCCGAGCACGCCGTTGATTTCCTGCTGTTGTTCGAGCGGCAGCGATTTTCCGAACTCGACCATCGCCTTGCGCGTGTTTTTGATTAAAGATTCGAGCCGGTTGCGCGACATAATCAAGTCTTTCGCCTTTTTGTCGCTGTCGACCGAATTTTCCGCTTCCATTATCAGGCGGTCGATTTCGTCCGGCGCGAGTCCCGAAGACGGCGTAATCTGCATCGCCTGTTCGAGTCCGGTCATTTTGTCTTTCGCCGAGACGTTGACGATGCCGTTGGCATCGACTTCAAACGCGACGTCAATCTGCGGAATGCCGCGCGGCGCGGGCGGAATGCCGACAAGCTCGAATTTTGCAAGACTTCGGTTGCCGCTGACGACTTCGCGCTCACCCTGCAGAATATGAATTTCGACCGACTGTTGATTATCGACGACCGTCGTAAACGTCATCGTGTTTTTGAGCGGAATCGTCGAGTTGCGCGCGATTAATTTGACAAACAAACCGCCGCGCGTTTCGAGGCCGAGCGAGAGAGGCAAAACGTCCAGAAGCACGATGTCTTTCACGTCTCCGGTCAAAACGCCGCCTTGAATCGCCGCGCCCATCGCGACGACTTCGTCCGGGTTGATTTCCGCCGAAGGCTCTTTGCCGAAAACTTCCTTGACGGTTTTCGTGATAAGCGGCGAGCGCGTCTGGCCGCCGACGAGAATCACCTTGTCGACGTCTGCCGGCTGAAGCTTTGCGTCCCAGAGCGCTTTCTGGCAGGGCTCGACCGAAGATTCGACCAAATCCATCACCAAATCTTCAAATTTCGAACGCGTCAAAACGGTGTTGATGTGTTTCGGCCCGGTTGCGTCCGCCGCGATAAACGGCAGGTTTATCGTCGTTTCAGTCACGCTCGACAACTCGCATTTGGCGCGCTCAGCCGCTTCTTTCAATCTTTGCAGAGCAAGCCGGTCTTCGCGCAAATCAATGCCGTTGTCGGTTTTGAAATTTTCGACGAGCCAGCCGATGATGCGCTGGTCGAAATCTTCGCCGCCGAGAAACGTGTTGCCCGAGGTCGATAAAACTTCGAAAACGCCATCGTTGATTTCCAGAATCGTGATGTCGAATGTTCCGCCGCCGAGGTCGTAAACGGCGACGCGCTCCGACTTTTGTTTGTCAAAACCGTAGGCGAGCGCGGCGGCCGTCGGCTCGTTGATGATGCGCTCGACTTCGAGCCCCGCGATTTTTCCGGCGTCGCGCGTCGCCTGTCGCTGCATATCGTCGAAATACGCCGGAACGGTGACGATGGCCTCGGTGATTTTATCGCCTAAAAATTCTTCGGCCGCCAGCTTTAAGCGCTGCAAAACGATTGCCGAGATTTCCGGCGGGCTGTAAACGCGGTCGAGGACGCGGATGTGCGCGTCGCCGTTCGGCGCTTCGGTTATCTCAAACGGCACGGTTTCGCGCATTTTTTCGACTTCGAGCGAGTCGAACTTTCGCCCGATAAGACGTTTGACGGCATACAGCGTGTTGGCGGCGTTCGTCACGGCCTGGCGCTTGGCGATTTGCCCGACGAGGCGCTCGCCTTTTTCCGTAAAACCGACGACTGAAGGTGTCGTTCGCCCGCCTTCCTTGTTCGATATAATCTGAACCGTTCCGCCTTCCAAAACCGAAACGCAGCAGTTTGTCGTGCCTAAATCTATTCCGATGACTTTGCTCATAATTTTTTGTAAGCGGATAGTTAAGAGTAAAGAAAATAAACTATCCACTATCAACTGTTCACTATCAACTCTTTGAAACTTTGACCATTGCGGGACGAACTACTTTGTTGCCGATGCGGTAGCCGCGCAAAAACTCGGCAGTTACGGTGTGGGGAGGACATTCATCTGTTTCTTCGGCGGCGACGGCTTCGTGAAAATGCGGGTCGAAGCTTTCGCCGACCGCCCTAATCGGCTCGACGCCCATTTCCGCCAGAACTTCGTTTAATTGCTGGTTGACGAGCACGATACCGTCGAAAAAATGCTGGACGTCCTGCTCGCGAGAATCGTCCGACAAATTTGAAACCGAATCGAGCGCGCGGTTCATATTGTCGAGAACGGGCAGCATCTGATTTGCGAGACCGCTCAAAATATTCAAAAACGTGTCGTTTCGCTCGCGCTCGACGCGCTTTTTGTAATTTTCAAAATCCGTCTGCCGGCTCTGCATCAATTTCATCAAATCGGAGCGTTCCGTTTCGTTTTTTGAAATCTGCGCCTGAAGCGTGGAAACTTCGGTTTCGAGACCGGAAATCGACGCCGGGCCGGACAGGTGAATAGCTTTCGACGCGGCCGCTTCGGCGGAAAATTCCGACTTTGAGAACGCGGGCAAATCCTTTTTATCGTAATCGTTATCGTCGATTTCGATTATCATCTCGCCGGAGATGTGCAAGTCTTTCTCTTTCGCTTCGAGTTCCTTGATAAAATCGTCAATCGAGCTCGAATCGTCGAATTCGAAATCTTTCGAGGAAAGTTCTTCCGCGTTTTGTGAATTGTTTTTGGAATTCATTTTATAGTGTTTTGTTAGTTAAATTTTGAGTATTCTTTCGCCATCAATTTTTCCATGACTCGTGCCACGTAGCTGACGATGGAAATCATTCTGGCATACTCGATTCGGGTCGGGCCGAGGACGCTCAGAGTTCCGACGGCTTCTCCGCCGCCGATTCGGTAAGGTGCGGTGATAAGCGTGCAGTTTTGCATCGAAGGCGCGGAATTTTCGCTTCCTATCAAGACCTGCACGCCGTCTTTTACAGAAGTGTCGCGCTCGATGCAGCCCGTCAGGATTTGCACGAGACGCGATTTTTCCTCAATCGTCTTGAGCAGCGCCCGCAAACGTTCGAGGTCGGCAAAATCGGGTTTGGTCAAAATATTCGACGTTCCGTCGACGTAAACTTCGCCCTGCGTCGCGTCGTCGCTTTCGATGCTCTCCGAGCAAAGAATCATCGCCGTTTGCAGCATTTTGTCAAAAAGCGCGGTTTCTTCGTGCATCAATTTCAGAATTTTGGCGCGAATCTCCGCCAAACTTTTTCCGCTAAATTCCGTGTTCAAATATCTCGCCGTCCGTTCGAGTTCATCGTTCGAAAAAGTTTCCTTGAGCCGGATTATCTTGTTGTGAATGATATTCGGCGCGGAAACCAGAATGATGAGAATGCGCTTCTCGGAAAGATTGACAAACTCGATGTGCTGCAGGCGGTCTTTCGCCAGCGATGGCGAAATGACGATGCCGACATTATTTGAAAGAGCCGAGAGAAGCTGTGAAGTTCGTTCCATCAGGCGGTCGGGCACATCCGGCAAATTCAATTCATTCAAATTGAATTTGTTGTTTATAAGGTGCAAATCGTCGTTTGAAAGACTCAAAACACCAAGCAGATTATCGACAAAAAAGCGATAGCCTTTATCGGTCGGGACGCGGCCGGCTGACGTGTGCGGCTGTTCGAGCAAACCTTTTTCTTCGAGTTCGCCCATCACATTCCGAATCGTCGCCGAGCTTAAACCGGAAGCGTTGGCAAATTTCTCCGCAACCGACTTTGAGCCGACCGGCTCGCCCGTGATGAGATGCTCGTTGATGATGGCAGAAAGAATTATTTGCCCGCGAACGTCGGGAACATCTGATTTATAATCGGATTTTGAGTGAAAATCGCTGGCAGACATTTCTTTCGAGTGGGTTTGATGCACATCGCACGGACGCGATATGCTCTCTATAAATGAATAGCACTTTAGCGGCTAAACTGTCAAGATTAATTAGTTAAACTATGCCCAACCTTGTTTTGCTCTCTGATTTAGACGAGATAAAAACTCTTTACAAAAACGCGTTTTCGATGCTTGACGCGCGCCGCGCCGCGCCGGAAATCGACATCGCGTTTTATCCGTATATCGGAATTCACCATACGATTCGCGTCAGAAACGGCAAAATTTTCGTCCGCATCTCGGAAGTCTGCCGCGAGATGACAGCGCCGGCGCACCGGGCGCTCGCCTTTATTTTAATCGCCAAGCTTTTGCAAAAAAAAATTCCCGCCGACGCGCAAAAAATTTATTCGAATTTTATCAAAACGCAGGAAATTCAAGATAAAGCTCAGGAAAACAAACGCGCGCGCGGCCGGAAAATCATCACTTCGGCCAAAGGCGAAGTTTACGATTTGAACTTGATTTTCGAGCGCGTCAACCTGCTTTATTTTCAAAACCAAATTCCGAAACCCGTTTTGTCGTGGTCGACTCGGAAAACTTATCGCATTTTAGGTCATCACGATTCGACGCACGAGACGATTGTCATCAGCCGTTCTTTAGACAGTAAACAAGTTCCGTCGTTTGTCGTCGAATATGTCGTTTATCACGAAATGCTGCACATTCATCACCCGACGACGCACCGCAACGGCCGGCGATACAATCACACGCCCGTCTTTCGCCGCGACGAGAAAAAATTTGCGTTTTTCGACGAAGCGGAAAACTGGATTGAGCAAAACGTAAAAAATCTGAAACGAAACGCGAAAAAAAGAAATTAACCACAGAAGCACGGAGAACACAGAGATTTTTAAGATAAATTAACCGCAGATGAGCGCAGGTGAACGCAGATAAATTAAAAACAATCTGCGTTTATCTGCGTCTATCTGCGGTTTCTTTTTCTCTGCGCCTCTGTGTCTGCGTGGTGAAAAACTATTCTTCAAACTGTTCCAGAATCGTTCCAATCAAGCCGAAATCCGAAATGCTCCGGCGCTCGATTCCCTTTTCCGTAATGCGGGTTTCGGTTTGATAACTCGTGATAAATTTTTTATTTTCGTCTTTTGCTTCGCCCAGAACTTCAATGACTTTTTCCGCCGCATCCGAATCGCGGGCGAATGTGACGGCGACCGCTTTGCTTTCGGCAAATTTCTGAAAATCCGCATTTTTTGTAAAATTTTGCCCGCCCGACTTTGCTTCCAGACATTTCAGAACGCTTTCCAAATCGCCCAAAATCAACTTGTTTCCCGTGAAAGCCGCCGAAATCTGTTTATCTTCCGATTGCCAGATTTCCGCATTCGAGCGGCTTTCGGGCGGCGTTTTAAAGTTTATTTCCGTCAGCGATTTTTTTATTTTTTCCGCGTCTTTCAATGTCGCTATGACGACGCTTTTTTCCGCATCGGCGTCAAACTGAGCGGTCAAAATGTCGGAATCGACGGCCCTTAAAAAAGTGTCGGCGTCGGCGATGCCGTAAGACGCGAGCAGTTTGCCGGAAAACTGAATCAAAAGCTTCCCGCTCGCCGCGTCCGTGTTTTTCGCCGCCAGCAAAAGCAGACTTCGCCAGGCGATTAAAGGATTTTTCAGATTATAACGGGTCGCCGAAAAAACCTCGGAAGGCAGAAATTCCGCCGAACTCGTTTGAGTTTCCGCATCTGTCGCGAGAGTTTCTTTAATGACGGAAGCGGTTTCCGTCGTCAAAGAAATAGAAAGCTTATCCTCGATGCGGTTTTCGTTTTTTTGCGCCGTCCAGACGATTTCGCGCGTCGTATTTCGCAGAATCTGCGGCAAAACCCGCGCGACAAAGCTCTGGCCTTCGGCTTCTTCCGTCGCGTTTGACGCAATTGAAACGCCGGCCATATTTGAAATCTGCGCGATTCCGTCCGGCGACACGTAGCCGAAAACGAGCTTATCTTCAGAATTTGCCGCATAAACGCGCGATAACGCTTCGTTTTTTATCAAGCTATCCGCCTCGCCACGCCTGACGGCCAGACATTTTTCGATGGCCGAAGCGTCGTTGCCGAAAAAAATCCGGCCGCCTTCGACAAAAGCGAAAACCTGACTTTCGTCCTTCGCCGTCCAGGCAAACCATTTTCCGCCGTCTTTTTCGCTTTTTTCGAGCTTTGTTTCGTCGCCGTAAGTCTCTCTGACAAAATTGTTTATTTGATTTTCGGTTAAGCTGAGCGCCTGCCAGTTCCAGGCGTGCGTGTCGGCGACGGCGACGAAATGAGCTTTAAAATTCAAAACCGCATTTTCCGCCGTAACTTGTTTTTCCGATGCTTCGAATCCGGTCACGGCGACGGCAAACTGAACGCGTCGAAGCGCAGAAAAATCCGGCTTCGACTTTGCCGCTTCGATAAAAGTTTTATTTTCGGCGAGAGCGTCGAGCGTTTTCGACAAATCACTCGTTTCCAGATAAACGAGCGTCTCGGCGGGCAAGAGCGTTCGCAAATCAATCGGCGGGGACGAGCAGGAAAGCAAAAATAATAGAAACGCAAAGAGGCAGAGGCGCAAAACCGCAGAGATATTTAATAATTTTTCTTTGTGTCTTTGCGCCTCCGCGCCTTTGCGTTGAAAATTTTGTGATAACATTTCTTGCGATATGGATAAAATTTTTGCTGATAACATTTTACAGGGTAAAGTCGCGTTTGTAACAGGCGGCGGGACGGGAATCACAGGCGGCATCGCCCGCGCGTTGTCGGAAGCGGGCGCGCGCATTGCGATTACCAGCCGCAAGCAGGAAAATCTCGACGCGATGAAAAATTTAATCGAGGCGAGCGGCGGCGAATGTTTCGCGATTGCCGCCGACGTGCGCGATTTTGCGGCGGTCGAAAACGCGATTGCGCAAACGGCGGAACATTTCGGCAAAATCAACATCGTCATCAACGGCGCGGCGGGAAATTTTCTCTGCAAGGCAGAAGAGCTTTCGCCGAACGGTTTCGGAACTGTTCTCGATATCGACACGAAAGGAACTTTCAACGTCTGCCGCGCCGCGTTTGAAGAATTGAAAAAGAGCGGCGGGCAGATTTTAAATATCAGCGCGACGCTTCATCTGGCGGCGACGCCGATGCAGATTCACGTTTCAGCGGCAAAAGCCGGAGTCGATGCGATGACGCGAAATTTAGCGGTCGAATGGGGCAGACACGGCATCCGCGTCAACGGTATCGCGCCCGGCCCGATTGAAGATACCGAAGGAATGAAACGACTTTTGCCCGATTTTTTGAAAGAAAAACTGGTAAAAAGAATTCCGCTGCAAAGATTCGGGCGCATCAAAGACATCGAAAACGCGGCGATTTTTCTATGTTCCGACGCGGCCAGCTACATCAACGGCGTCACGCTAGTCGTCGACGGCGGACAATGGCTTTTAGGAACTAGCCTGGGATAAAAAGTATTTACCGGAGAGAGCACAGAGGACATAGAGAAAATTTAAAAATCTCTGTGTCCTGTGTGCTCTCCGGTAAAATATTTCTTTAGTTTACTGCGGATATTTTCTTGTCTCCCAAAACGGCGCGAAGGACAAGCATTTTCGCCAGGATTCGAATTTCCGGGCGGTCGAATTTGTTGGTCAGAGCTTTTGTGCGGGCGAAATCCGCGACGGCCAGATTGTGCATCGTCGGGCCGGCCATATCGAGCGAGCTTATCAATTCGCGCGTCATTCCGCCGCCGAAGCTGCCGAGCTGAACTTCTTCGCCTTCAATAAGTTCCTCATCGATGTCGATAAATTCACCGACCTTTATAAAAGCCGAGATAGTTTCGTTGAGACGTGAAGTCGCATCTTCCAAAATCGGAAACGCCTTGTCGGCGTCGGCCGCCGCATAGCCGCTCACTAGCAGCCAGACAAGAAGATAATCCCTGTAATTTTTCGGCTGGAGATTGACCAGATTTCGCGCTTCATTCATAATTTCGCCGGCCAACTCCTTGTCGCCACCGAGCGCAATCTGCGAAGCTAAAATGCTCAGCGCCATAACTTTCTGGTCGCGGCTTTTAATTTTCGCAATCGTCGCGCGCGAATCGGCGACGAGTTTCTCTTTTTCTTCTTTTGAAAGCTGTTTGCCGCCGAAATTTTGCATCTGCTTGTAGAAATTTTCCTCGCTTTCTGCGTTTTCCGACATCACCAGCGTATCTGCGACCGTCTTCGCATCTTCCATCACGACGACCGCTTTCATATCTGCTCTCGACGTATTTTTCAAACCGAATTTCCGGCGAATCTGCGCGGCGCGCGCCGGGGAATATTTCTCGACCTGAGCGATATAACCCGATAAATCGGCAGCGTCCGTGTCGTCGTGAGTTAAGATTTCCTGCCCGAGCAAATCGGCAATCTCGCGCATCGACTGGTCGCTGAACATCGGTTTTTTGCCCGGTTTCTCTTTTAATTTAGCCCGATTGTCCTCGCCGGTGCCGAGCAGCGAGCTGATTAAATAAAAATCTATCGACTTCGAGCCGTCGGATTTTATTTTCGAGATGATTTCCTCGCCGAAACTTACGCCTTTGTCGGCGTCTTTTTCGTAAATTTTCTTGAGCAACCCGATAATCTCGAAATTTACTCCTTTGGCCAGAATCTTTCGCCCGGCTTCGAGCGCCCGGTCGGCGTCTTTATCGGCGAGCGCGTTTATTAATTTCATCTCGAAAGACGGGTCGCTGCTTTCAAACTGGGCGCGAAGCTCGGCGTTTGTCACGACCTGCGCCGTGCCGACAAAAAAATCATAAGCCATCTGCGGCTCGTGCTCGGCCATCGAAAGCGCAATTTGCTGGCGAACGCTGATTGCTTTCGTAAGCTTTCCGGAAAGATTCCTTTTCGAATTTGGCGATGCGTCAAAATCGTCGTAATCCGCTTCTTCATTGGCCGCATCGAGAGCGGTGTATTGAACGTCAATCTGCATCAAAAGCTGCCGGAAATCGACGATTACCTTTTGAAACATCGCCTGCGATTCCTTTTCGTCCTCGAACCACATCAAATTGGCGATTTCCGCCGAAAAGCTGATGCGATTTTCGAGCGTTCGCAGATTGCTGACATCGACGGCCGTTTCGCGCAGAAAGGCGGCCGCTTCCTTTTTTAATTCCTCGTCCTTTTTATCGTCTTTAATTGTTTGAGAAAAAGCGGATTGGACTGATAAAAACAGTAACGCGCAGAGCACAAATAATTTTTGAGACATTTTATAATTCCTTATATAAACAAAAAACGGAAAATAGAAAACTATCTTTCATTTATTTTCCGTTCCCCGTTTTTTATTAATTTTAATCAACGAATTCGCCTTCGGTAGCTTTCGACTGTATTTCATTTTCGACCGCCTCGGCTTTGGGGTCGAGCAAAGATTCGACGATGCGGTAGCGGGCGAAAAATCTCGCTTCGGGACGCGCGAACCGGTCGGCCAGATTAGTCAGGCGCTCAAAATCCGCCGCCGCCAGATTTTTTATCAGCGCGACGCCGTTTTTTAAATTCCGATAAGATTCGGTCTGGACGATTTCGAGCCGGACTTCGTCTGATTTAACCGAACCCGTTTCGTTAAATTCGTCGAGCAGGATTCCGGCGGCAATGACGTCGTTGACAAACGGCATGTTCGATTCAATCAGCATAAACCCCTGAGGCGCGTCAATCAGCGAATAACCGTAGCCGAGCTGCAAAACCGAGTTTAAGTTTTTGTGCTGCTTCATTCGCCCGGCAAACAGCGTGCGGGCTTCTTCAATCAAGGTCGCCGCCGTTTTTTTATCGCCTTTGGCGGCGACGCTGACGGCTAAATTCGTCAGAAGTTCGATGCGCTCTTCGGGCGTTTTCATTTTGGCGAGCGCCTCGCGCGTCGCCTTCAAATCGCCGTTTTTGGCGAGAGCGAGCGGCAGGTCAATTTCGATTCGTTCGGCGAGATAGTCGTATTCCTGTTTCTTTTTAACTTTGCCGTAAACTTCTTTTGCCTTGGCGATGTCGCCTTCTTCATAAGCTTTTTCCGCCGCCTGCCGGTAAAAATCGTCCTTTTCGGCAAGCGGTTTTTTATCGGCGATTTGAACGATTTCTTCCGAAGTTTTGCCATCGGTTTCTTCCTGAATCGTCTGCGTGCGAATTTGATTATCAAGCTCGCCCGCCCCGCTGCCCGTCGCCAGTTTGCGCCGGATTGCCTGCGCCAGAGCGGGAAAATATTTGGTGATATCGGGCATTATCTTCGAAACATCATAAACTGTCAGATACGGCTGATTGAGATATTTCTGCGCCAGCATCTCGACCAAATCCTTAATGTCGCTTTCGCCCAAAACCGGAGTTTTAGCGTCTTTTCCGGATACACGATTGATGCGTTTTACCGCATCGAGAAACATCTGAACCTGCCAGACGCCGATGACCGCGCCTTCGCCCATCGTTACCGAGTTTGTCATTTTATTCGAGGAAAGATTCGAATTTGCCGTGTAATCGTAAGGCGAATTGATTTTTTTGCTCTTAATTTTCCCGAGAATATCTTTTGCAAACTGCGCCCCGATTTCGGCGTCTTTTTTGTAAATGTCTTCGAGCGTCGAAAGAACGCCGTATTCGAAACCGGCGTCGAGATTTTTCTTCGCCAGCTCGTAGGCCTGTTTCGGGTCTTTCTCGACAATCTGCGATGCGATGCCGAGTTCGAGCGTCGGGTCTTCGGTAAAAAGATTTTCGCCTTCGGAATTTTTACCGTTTAAAGTTTGCATGACTTCGAGCGCAAATTTCGCGTCGCGCGCGGCCAGAATCAGCAAAAGCTCGCTTCGAAGTTCTCTTATCGGATTAAGGTCGGCGTAAAATTCGTCCGGATTATCTTCCGAATCGGGCGAAATCTGCCCGATCATCGTATTCAAATCGCCGACGGCGTTTTGAAAAATAGCGCGCGCCTGTTTCTCGTCGTAATCCCAGAGCAAATCGCCGATTAGAATTCTTGATTTGACGCGATTTTCCGGCAGATAAAACTGTTCGGTTTCGCGCGCCAGAGTATTCAGCAGATTTATCGATTTTTCTTTCAGCTCGGCTGAAATTTCCAGTTTTTTCGGTTCTTCAATCGTCTTTTTCTGCGCCAGAGTTTGCCCGACGAGCAAAAGGCACACAAATAAAGTCAGCACTTTTTTATAAAACATTTTTTTGATACGAGCCTCCGGCGATTTGTCAGTCACCATAGTAATGTGAATAGAACGAATAGTAAATAAATATTTGCGCGAATTTTTGGGCTTTGAAACTTTTCGACTTTCCTTTACCATTAATTTTTTGATGCTCGAAATAAGCCCAAAGTCATTTGATGAGTTTTCCGCCGAGGCGCGCAGCGGTACGGTCGTGCCGATTGTCCGCAGCGTTCTCGCCGATTTGCACACTCCGGTCAGCGCGTTTCTGCAAATTTCCGCCGATTCGGAACAGTCTTTTTTGTTCGAATCAATCGAAGGCGGCGAGCAACTGGCGCGCTATTCCTTTCTCGCGGCCAATCCTTTTATGACCGTTCGCTCGTTCAACGCGCAGACCGTCATCGAAAACGGCGACGGCAGGCGAACGCAAACGGGAGAAAATCTATTCGATTTTCTGCGCGCGCATTTTGCCGCCAACCGGCTCGCGCGGCGCGAAAATCTTCCTCCGCTGTGCGGCGGCGCGGTCGGTTTTCTGGCCTACGACGCGGCGCGCTGGTTTGAAAAAACTCTCGAAAGCGGCAAAACTTTTAACACCGAAGACGCCGTCTGGATGTTTTTTCGCACGATTTTGATTTTCGACCGTCTCAAACACCGCATCGAAATCGTCTCGATTGTTTTTACGGACGAAGCCGCGGGCGACGAGGGAAAATTAAAAAATCTGTACGAGCGGGCGGTCGGCGAGACCGAAAAAATAGAAAATCTTTTGCGAAAAAATTCCGCCCCCGTTTTCGCTCCCGCCAAAGAGAAAAAAGCCGCTCAATTTTCGTCAAACTGGAAAAAGGAAGATTTTCTCAAAGCGGTCGACGCCATCAAGCAGCGGATTCTGGCGGGCGATTGTTATCAAGCCGTTCTTTCGCAGAAATTCAAGCGCGAAACTTCGGCCGAGCCGATAAATATTTACCGCGCCCTGCGCACGACAAATCCTTCGCCGTATATGTTTTTTCTAAAGCTCGGCGCGGAAACTTTAATCGGCGCGTCGCCCGAAATGCTCGTCCGCTGTCACGGCAAAAAATTGGAATATCGCCCGATTGCCGGAACACGAAAACGCGGCGCGAACGAAACCGACGATTGGATTCTGGGCGAAGATTTACGCTCGGATATGAAGGAAATCGCCGAGCACGTAATGCTCGTCGATTTGGGCCGAAATGACCTCGGCCGCGTCGCCGATTTCGGCTCGGTCGAAATTGAGGACTTAATGAAAATCGAGAAATATTCGCACGTCCAGCATCTCGTGACGAGCCTCAAAGCGCGTCTCAAACCCGATTTAGACCGTTTTGACGCGCTCGCATCGTGTTTTCCCGCCGGAACCGTCTCCGGCGCGCCGAAAGTCAAAGCGATGCAGATAATCGACGAACTGGAGCCGACCGAGCGCGGCGTCTACGCCGGAGCCATCGGATATATCGATTATGCCGAAAATCTCGATACGTGCATCGCGATTCGGACGATAAAAATGCAAAACGATTGGGTTTCGATTCAGGCCGGCGCGGGCATCGTCGCCGATTCCGTTCCCGAAAAAGAATACGAGGAAACGATAAACAAAGCGCGCGCTTTGGTAAAAGCGATTGAAATCGCGGAGAACTTCGAATAATAAACATGCTTCTGGTCATCGATAATTACGATTCATTCACTTATAATCTCGTCCAGTATTTGGGCGAGCTCGGCGCGGAGATGCGCGTTTTCCGCAACGACCAAGTTTCGCTCGCGGAAATCGAAAATGAATTAAAGCCCGAGAAAATTTTAATCTCGCCCGGCCCGGGAACGCCGGACGATGCGGGAATCTCGCTCGATGTGCTGGAAAAATTTGCCGGGCGCGTTCCTATCTTGGGCGTTTGTCTCGGTCACCAGGCAATCGGGCAGATTTTCGGCGGAAAAGTCGTTCGCGCGCCCGAACCCGTTCACGGAAAGCCGGTCGAAATCTGCCACGACGGAAAAACAATTTTTGCGGGCATAGATTATCGTTTTCGCGCCGGACGCTATCATTCTTTAATCGTCGAGCGCGAATCTCTGCCTGAAACGCTCGAAATTTCCGCGACCTCGCCCGACGGTTTGATAATGGCGCTGCGGCACAAAACTCACAAAATCGAAGGCGTGCAGTTTCATCCCGAATCGATTTTGACGACCGAAGGTAAAAAACTCTTGCAAAATTTCCTGAATCTCTGAGATATTAGATATGGCGAACAAAATCGCCTGCGCTTCAAATTTTCACCACACAGACACAGAGTTTTTAAGAATAAATAGCCACAGATAAACACAGATTCACGCAAATTAGAAAAAAGTATTTATCCCGTCAATCCCGTCCATCCTGTTTGAATTTTTTCTATCCATTTCCGCAGCTTGTAAAGTTGAAACGATTCCCTTTCACTTTTCACTTATAATTATGCTTATGTCGAAAACCGAATGGCTCTCTGCCGCGCCGATGTCCGCCACCAACAGCAAGGCTGACACGCCGCTTTTCCCGTTTCTCGTCCGCCTGATTCGCGGCGAGGATTTGTCTCAGGCAGAGGCGGCGGAGTTTTTTCGCGCCCTGACGGATTTAAACGCCAATCCGGCGCAGGTCGCCGGAAGCCTCGCGGCACTGACGGCGAAAGGCGAAACTTTTGAAGAGCTGGCCGGAATGGCAGGGGTGATGCGCGAGCAGGCGGTAAAAATCTCGACGCGCGCTAAAAATTTTATCGATTTGGCCGGAACGGGTTCGAGTACAGCTAAGACTTTTAATGTTTCGACCGCCGCCGCGTTCGTCGCCGCGGGCGCGGGGCTGATGGTGGCAAAACACGCGAGCCGCGCCGTCATGAGCCAGTCGGGGAGCGCGGACGTGCTCGGAAAACTGGGCGTCAAAGTTTCGGGCGAACCGGAAGTCGCGCAGAAACTCTTAAACGGCGCGGGAATTTGTTTTATGTTTGCGCCGAAATTTCACCCGACATTGCGGCGCGTCGGCGACATCCGGCGCAGCCTTGGAATTCGCAGCTGTCTCAATCTGCTCGGCGTTTTATCAAATCCGGCGCGCGCGCCGAAACAGCTCGTCGGCGTCTGGCATCAATCTCTGGTCGAGCCGATGGCGCAGGCGCTGGCGCTGCTCGGGACGGAAAAAGCGTGGGTCGTTCACGGGTCTGACGGGCTCGACGAATTAACTTTAGCGGGCGAAACGCTGGTCGCCGAAGTTTTCGGAAACAAGCTTCGAATGTTTCGCATCGCGCCCGAAGATTTCAAATTGCAGCCGGGAAACATCGGTCATTTGAAAGCCGAAACGCCCGAACAAAGCGCGAAAATCATCAAAGACGTTTTGAGCAGCCGGCGGCGCGACGAAGCTCGCTCGCTGATTGTCTTAAACGCCGCCGCCGCACTTCTCATCGGCGGAGTTACGCACGAACCGATTCAGGCCGCGCGTCTCGCCGAACAAAGCATCGACAGCGGGCAGGCGCAAAATAAGCTCGACCGTTTGATTCAAACGACGAATAAGCGGTAAATGGTAAATGCCGTGTGGTAAGCGTGAATTTGAAAACTTACCGTTTACCGCTTAACATTTACCACTATGTTCGTCTGGCTTTACGGAAAAATCGCCGGTTTTCGCGGCGCGCTTTATGAAAAAGGCGTGTTCAAATCATGCTCGCTCGGCGCGCCGGCGGTCAGCGTCGGAAATATTACGGCGGGCGGAACGGGCAAAACTCCGATTGTCGCCTTCGTCGCCGCAGTTTTGGCCGAAAAAGGCGAAAAAGTCTGCATTTTAACGCGCGGATACGGGCGCCGAAACGCCGGGCAAAGAGTTCTCGTCTCCGACGGCGAAAACATTTTAGCCGACGTCAAAACGGCGGGCGACGAGCCTTTCGAATTAGCCGGAAAGCTTTTGGGAAAAGCAATCGTCGTCGCCGACGCCGACCGCGTGGCGGCGGCAAACTGGGCGCGGGAAAAATTCGGCGTCAGCCTTTTCGTGCTCGACGACGCGTTTCAGCACCGGCGGGCACGACGCGATTTGGACATTGTCTGCATCGACGCGACAAATCCTTTCGGGAGCGGCAAAGTCTTTCTGCGCGAGCCGCTCAAAAATCTAAAACGCGCCGACGCGATTATCGTCACGCGCGCAAATTTGATTGAAAAGAAATCGCTGGCGAATTTGAAATCGGAAATCTCAAAATATAATGCGGTTTGCCCGATTTTCACCGCCGAAAATAAAATGTCCGAATTAATCGAGCTGAAAGAATTTCATTCGCGCGCGCAAAATGCAGAACGCCCAGTCGGCCGCCGGCCACCGGCCGGCGGCCACTTTTTCGCTTTCTGCGCGCTCGGCAATCCGAACAACTTTTTCAACCAATTAAAGCACGAAAATTTTGATATAATTTCAACGCAAAAATTTCCCGACCATCATTTTTACACGCGGAAAGACGTTAAAAGGCTCGAAGAAAAAGCCCGACAGGCGGACGCAAAAGTTTTTCTGACGACCGCCAAAGATGCCGTTAAATTAAAAAATTTGCAGTTTAATCTGCCCGTTCTTGTCGCGGAAAGCGAAATAATTTTCGACGACGAAAAAAAGCTGCGTCGATTAATCGACGCAGCTTCAAATCCCGAATCTCAAATCCTTAATTTCAAATCCTAAGTGTCTTGCTTTTTGTCGCTTTGCGACTGTTTTTCGGTTGCGGCAGGCTTATTCGTTTTCGGCTGCTCGACCGGTTTCGCCGGAGATTTGTCCGTTTTCGGCGCGGGCGTCGGTTTTGTTTCCGCCGGCTTTTGCTGAGTATTCGAAGGCGTCGTCTGCGGCTGCGTATTGACGGGCGTGTTCGCGTTTTTCGGCGTTGCTCGCGGCGTCGCCTGCGCGTTCACGTTCGCGTTCGTATTCGCCGGAATCGGCACGGGAACCATAACAACGCCGTCGTCTCTCGGCATAAACTGGCTCGGATTATTCGGGTCGATGGTGATGACCTGACCGCCCGGCGCGACGTATTGGAGAGGCGCGTTTGAAGGCTGCGAAAACGCGCCCGGACGATTCCACGGGTCGTAACCATCGCCGCCGGGCAGAACGGCCGCGCCGCCGGGCGCAATGTTGACGTTTGAATTCGCCAGCATTTCAGCCGAATACGGCATCATATTGGCCATGCTCTGCTCGTTCATTCCGGTCGCCGGATTTATCGGCTGGACGGGCTGACCGTTGGCGTCGAGCTGCATTGTGTTCGGGTCGGTCTGTTTGGTCGAAAAAACATAAATCAAAAGCGCCGACAAAGCAAAAATTCCGACGAGAACGATGGAAATCGTTTTCCAGATGTTGTTCGGAGCTTCGGCGGCAACGGCGGCGACGGCTTTCGAGTCGGAAATCGCCAGTAAATCTTCTGAAAACTCGCCCGCCGTCTGGTAACGCATTTCGGGATTTTTCGCCAGCGCTTTGAGAACAACCGGCTCGACCTGCGCGGGCAAATCGGCGCGAAAAGCCGACAGCGGCGCGGGCGGTTCTTCGGCCTGCTTTAACATCAGGGCCGTCGGATTTTCCGCCGTGAAAGGAACTTCACTCGCCAGCATTTCATACAAAATCACGCCGAGACTGTAAATGTCCGAGCGCTCGTCAACTTCGGCTTCCGAAACGGAAGAAATTTGTTCGGGCGCGAGATATTCCAAATCCTTGAGCGCCGCCTCATCTTCAAACGTGCTTTCGTCTTCCCGGTTTATCGAACCGAAATCGAGCACTTTGACCAGTTCGGATTCGTCTCCGGCGTTTGCCAGCAAAATGTTTTCGCTCGTCAGATGTCGATGGATGATGCCTTTTTTATGCGCAGCGCCGAGCGCGGCGGCGATTTGACGCGCGATGTTGACGGCGCGGGCGAGCGGAAATTTCCCCTCTCTTAAAACGGCCTGCTTGAGAGTTTCGCCGTCGACGCCTTCGGAGATAATATAAACGGCGTTATTTTTATCCGCGCCGAAATCCGTCACGTTCAAAATATTCGGATGCGCAATGTTCGAAACCGTTCGCGCCTCGCTTGAAAAGCGCTTGACGATATTTTCGTCGACGGCGAGCGCGGGCGAAAGAATCTTGACCGTGACCGGCTTGTCCATCAACAGATGCGTGCCGCGATAGACGCGACCGAGGCCGCTTTCGCGCAACGCGTCGTCGATTCGATATTTATTTGCTAAAGTTTGTCCGATAAACTGGTCTGACATTTTTTTATAAAAATTCCGGTTTTATTATACGCCTTTAAAACGAATTCGATTCAAATTTCTTGCATTTAGTTGGCAGCAAAACAAACTGCGGGCGAAGTCTTACGACTCGTCGCCCGCAGATAAAAGCTGTCGTTTGCCGTTATTTGATTTTCAAGAAAACGATAAGCAGCGCAAACAAAACAAGCGACTCGATAAGAGCCAGCGCGATAATCATCAAGGTTTGAACCGTACCGGCCGCGCCCGGATTACGAGCCGCGCCTTCCGCGCCTTTCGAACCGACCAGACCCTGACCGATACCGGCGAGGCCGGCCGCCAGACCGAATCCGAGAACGCCCAAACCGGTACCGATTTGCTGGTAAGCACTGACGGTCGAAGCGTTGTCAGCCGCTTCCTGCGCGAACGCCGAAACTGCCAACAAAGCCAGCGCCAAAACTGCAAAAAAGATGTATTTAACTTTATTCATTTTTAGTCTCCTATTATTTTTTTATTTAATTTGTGAAGACTTTCCGACCAAAACTTTTCCGAAAATTCGCGGGGTTTATAATTTCGCCTCACTTCCGGTATGCGCTCGATTTCTACTCCATGGAGTCGAGGCTCCTGTCGCGTGCGGGCATATTTGCTATGAAATGCGAATTTTCAAAAACGTTTTGTCATCAGACTTCAAAAAACTTTTTAACCGATAGTGGAAAGTGGATGGTTTTTCTTTCACTATCCACTTTCCACTATCAACTATCCACTAATCAAACGTGCGCCGTCGTCAGCGCTTCGCCCGTCGCGTCCGAATGTTCGCCGGTCGTGCCGTGGTCATGATTGCCGTGCGGCGCGTGCGAAACCTCGCCGAGATAAATCATCGAAAGCAAAGTAAACACCAGCGTCTGCACCAGTGCGACGAAAACCGCGAGCGGCAAAAGCGCTATCGGCAAAAGAAACTGCGTAAACGGCGGCGCGAGATTCGAGATGTTCGCGGCGACCTGCTCGTCGGCAAACATATTCGCGAAAAGTCGTATGCCGAGCGTCAAAGGGCGAATCAGGTTACTGATAAGCTCGATACCGAAAATCAAAGGCGTGATAATCAAAGTCATTATCAAAGGCAGCTTCGGCCCGGCAAAGTGCGCCAGATGATTTATCAGCCCGTTTTCGCGGATTCCGACGTAGTTGTAATAAATAAACGACGTGATGCCGAGCGCGAACGTGACGTTGACCGAAGCGGTCGGCGCTTCAAACAAAGGGAAAAGTCCCATCAGATTCGAAATCAAAATCAAAACCGCAAACGTCGCGACGACCGGAAAATATTTGTAACCGTGCTCGCCGACGACCGAGATAATCATATCCTTGAGCGCAATAAACCCGGCTTCGAGCGTCAATTGGCCCGGCGTCGGGTCGTCTTCCGACATTTTTCCCTTCAAAATCCAGATGACGGCGAGCGTCAGGAGACACGCGATGACGAACATAATCGTGTAGGTCGGAACCGCGTTTTCCGGCGTGTAAGGCCCGAAGACGGCCGTCGCGTTCGTTCCGAAAACGCCTAAAATCCGGTCCCAAATCGGTCTTGTGTAAGTAATCTGAAAATGATTGAGCGGCTCGCCGAGATAATGATTAACAAATTCGGTTAAAATCGGCTCGTGATGTCCGCCGCCTTCTGCAAATAAAAACATTCTTAAATTTCCTCTCGTCTAAAAAAAAACGAAAATATGCGTATAAAAGCTTCTATCATAATCGCAAACGCAAAGCTCGCAAGTCCGAAAATTACCGATTCGACCGGGACGGTGTGCGTCAGAAAAATGACCGTCAAAATCGCGCCGAGCGTAAAATAACGCGAAATATAGCGCGCGGCCGAATAATGCGGCTTGTGCTCGCCGTCGGCGGTTTCGACAAACATCTTTTTAAGAGACGTTTTGAGCCAGTAATAATTGACGAAAGACAAAACTCCGCCGATAAAAAAGCCCGTCCCGAACCGCGTCGAAACAAAAATAAAACTTGCCAAACTGCCGAAAATAACGACCATCGCCATCATCCATAAAATCCGGCGATTCGAAATCGGCGTCACCGTTTCCGGTCGCACCTGGTTATTGTCGGCTTCTTCGCTCATTGCGAAACTTAGATTTTACAAAGGATATGCGGAAATTTCAAAGGCCGGGCGGGATTTTGTGCAATTTTTCTCAAAATCGGTCGGAGATTTCACCACAGAGACACTGAGACACAGAGAAAAAAGAAATAATTAGCCGCCGATAAACGCAGGTAACGCCGATTAGAAAAAATAAATTATCCTGCTTATCCTGTCTATCCCGTTTTAATTACCTCTGCGCTCTCTGTGTTTTCTGTGGTGAATTCTTTCTATTTCTTAAGAATCTGCGAAGTCAGCCGAAAGAATTGATAAAAACCGATTATCGCTCCGAGAACGATTCCGATAATCAAACCGGTCGGCGAAGAATTGAAAAATCTGTCGGCCAGATAGCCGATGGTCATTAAAACGACGACCGAGCCGAAAAGCGTAATTCCGGCCGAAAGCGCGAGACCGGTTTTGCGAGCGGTCTCGCCGGGCGTTTCGGGTTCGGCCGGAGGCTGGAAAATTTCTTCTTCCCCGGCGTTTTCTTCGTCGTAATCTGTAAAACCGGGCTTTTCCGTCTTGTTATTCATTTTTGCGCCTTTGTCTCGGTCGCCACCGCGCCGAGCAGCAAAGCGAAAAGTTTGTCCTGCGAATCGGTGCTGGTGACGAGCTTCGTATGGCCTTCGCAGATAAAAATCGACGAAGTAATCGGCAGAATCGTTTTATTCGCGCCGCTTGCCGAAAGAGTTTCGGCGGCCAGCGAGCGTTTTGTGACGACGCCGTCGCCCATCGCGTATATCAATTTTTTCAATTCTTCCGAAGTAACCTTT
This sequence comes from Pyrinomonadaceae bacterium, assembly GCA_036403235.1. Taxonomy (GTDB): domain Bacteria; phylum Acidobacteriota; class Blastocatellia; order Pyrinomonadales; family Pyrinomonadaceae; genus JBGTFE01. The sequence continues at coordinate 35,202 of DASWRI010000087.1, forward strand.
TCCTTGTTGGCGCGCTCAAAAGAATCGGCCTTGAAAAGCGTTCGCCAGCGATTTTTCTTTTCGTCGCGCAAAATCACGATTGAATCCAAAGTTTCCTTGCAGTCGCCGCCGATAAGATATATCGAAACGGTCGGTTTCGCGCTCGTATTCGCGTCCAGAGCTTCCTGAAAACGCTTGGCGCGGCTGAGTGCGGCGAGAAAATAAGCTTTTGCGTTTTTCTGTTCGACGGCGTCAAATTTTTTGGAGAAATCGGCGTCCTTCCAGATGCTCCAATCGTAATCGTCCCACGTTTTCGGGTTGTAAATATCGATTGTTATCGGCTTCAGATTTTCGTCATAAGCCGTCAAAGTTTTGTCGTGCGGCAAAAGCTGGTAAATCGAAGGAATCGTAAAAACGTCGAATCTGGAAAGATTCTGCACAAACGGCAGATTCAAACCGCCGCCGATAATCGAAAAGCCGTTTAGAATCGCGTCGAGCGAATCGACCGAGCCTTCGTTCGGCGTTCCGAGCAGAAAAACTTTGCTGAAATATCTCGCGCCGGCCCAGTTCGGTTTCGGCTTCCCGGCAGGCAAATCGACGTTGCCGTACATCGAAGCGTAGCGCGCAATCAGGCCGCCCATCGAATGCGCGATGACGTTAAATTTCAGATTAGGGCGTTTCAGTTTACGTTTCAGCGCATCGATTTTCTGAATCAGGAGCCGCGCGTTTTCGACGTTGTCGCGCCGCCAGTCATAAGCGAAGACGTAAAACGTGTCCTCGTAGCCTTTGACGGAAGGATTTTCCCAATTTCCCTCGGTGTATCCGCCGCGCTCGACCAGCGAGTCGGCCAGCTTTTGGTAAATTTCGATTTCCGGCAGAAATTTTAGAAATTCGACTTTCCGAATGATGTCGCGCGGGCGCAGACTGTCGCGGTTTCGCGCCAGATTCGGCGAAATCGGCAGGCGTAAATCGTCGTCTTTCGAGCGTTGCGGCTTAAACCAGACGACTTCTTCGTTTTTGCTGTTGACGAGCTCCGAGCCGGTCAGGCCGGGAATGATGATAATCGGCGCTTTGCCTTTTGGAATGTCGGCGGCCGGCGTCGGTTTTGTGTCCTGCGCGTAAATCGAAAATACCGAGAAAAATATTAAAGCAAAAAGTGCGGCGGGAGATTTTTGCAGCGGAAATTTGACCATATGAAACCCCTTGATTATAAAACTTAAATTAATAAGCTAAATTTAACATTTGCAACAAAAAAATACCAAATTATTTTTTTGCTGCAATTATAGATGTTTGATTCGGCGATTTGAGTTCGTATTTAATTCCGCGCCAGACGATTTTGCGCGAAAGCAGAGCGCGAAAACCGTTATAGAAAAATAATGCGGGCGAAAGAATCCAGAGCGTGTTTTGCGTCCAAAATTGTTTGTTTAATTCCGTTTCGTAGTCTTTCAAAACTAGCCGGACGGCTTTTAATCTAAGATGCGCCTTTCCGGTGCTGAAGGCGGAAATCAAAATCAAGGCGACGAGCGCAAACCAGAACGAGAATTCGCCAATCGGCCGAAAAATCAAAATAAAAATTCCCCAGACCAGAACCAGATTAAAAATAAACGAGCCGGCAAACGCCTGCGCCCAGAGATTCGGCGAGTAAACGCGCGTGATTTTTATCTGCCGCGTCGTAAATTCGAGCAGCTCGCGAAACGTGCAGTTTTCAATTGAAGCGGCGAGCGCCTGCGGCACAAAATAAATCGGCAGCTCGGCTTTTTTCATCGCCCGCGTGACGGTAAAATCGTCGGAGAGCGTGCCGCGCCAGCGCTCGCGCAGTTCCAGATTTTCAAACGTCTCGCGGCGGACGGCCATCGAGCCGCCCCAGCAAAAATTTGTTTCGAGATTTGCGCCGAGCGCCGAAGCAATCGAAGCGTTCCAGACCGAGCGCATCTCGGACGCGAAATTCATCTTTTTCGAAATAAACCAGCGATAAGCCGTCGCCGCGCCGATTTTTTCGCTCGCCAGCGGCGCGATTAAATCTCGCAGCCAATTTGCCGCCGGGCGCGCGTCCGAATCGACGAAAACGAAAATTTGCGATTTTTTCGAGGCGTGTAAAACGGCTTCGCGCAGATTTTCGACTTTCTGGCTGTTGTCGACCGAGTCAGGAGCAACAATGAGTTTTGCAGGTATGGAAGCGTAAACGGCGAGCAGTTTTTTTATTACCGGAACGGATGCGTCGTCGGGGTCATCAACCGCGAAGATGATTTCATAAAGGGGAAAATCCTGCCGGAAAAGCGCCGATAAATTCTTTTCCAAATCCTCGTCGAGCCCGCGACACGGCGCGATTATCGAAACAAACGGCGTGTAATCGGATTTTGGCCGGGCGAGCTCGTTTTTGAAAAAATTTAGATAGTCGATTCCGCCGCGAAAGGATTTCCAGCTCATAAAAACGAGAAGCGCGGCGAAAAGATAAAAAACGAAAATCATTGATTTTTGGAATCGGAAAAAATCGTCTTCAGATTTTCAATCGTGCGGCGGGTCGCGCCGCGATTTACTTGAATCACGCCGAGCGCGTTGGCGGACAATTTCCGGCGCTTTTCCGCGTTTTGTAGCAGCTCTCGGAAAACTTCGGCGAGTCTGGCGGAAACTTCCCTTTCTTCGAGCCCGGGCAGCTGGATAATCGCTTCCTGTTTTAGAAATTCCTTGACGATGTCGGCAAAATTCGTCGTGTAAAAGCCCGTCACAATCGCGTTTCGGGCAATCGCGGGCTCTAAAACGCTCTGGCCGCCGTGCGGAATCAGGCTTCCGCCGACAAAAACGATTTCCGCCAGCGGGTAGACGGCACGCAGCTCGCCGATTGAATCGAGCAAAATTATTTCCGCCGTTTTGTCGCGCGTCGATTCCGCTTCGGAGCGCCGAACCCAGTCGAAACCGGATTTTTTGACGATTTCAAAAACTTCTTCGAAGCGTTCCGGGTGACGCGGCGCGATTAAAAGACGCGGCAGCCGGTCGGACGAGTTTTTCCAGACGTCCTTGAACGCCTGCAAAACAAAACTTTCTTCCGGCGCGTGCGTGCTGGCCGCGACGATTAAAGGCGAATTTTCCGAAATCGCAAACCGCGCGCGAAAATATTCCGTGACGTCGTTTTCTTCAAAATTCTGGTCAAATTTTACGTTTCCGGTAACTTTTACTTTGCTCGCGCGGATGCCGAGCTCTATCATGCGTTTGGCGTCGCTGCGTTCCTGCATCAACGCCAAATCGACGTAATGGAGCACGCGCCGCATCGTTTTTTTGATGTAGGAATAGCGCCGGAAGGATTTTTCGCTCAAACGCCCGTTGACAATCGCGATGCGCGCGCCGCTTCTGTTGGCCTGTCGCAGAAAATTAAACCAAAGCTCGGTTTCCATCAGCAAGACGACGCTCGGCTTGATTTTTTTTAAGGCGCGGCGCACCGTAAATTTCCAGTCGAACGGAAAATAAAAAACGAGCGCCGCCTCGCTTTTGAAAACTTGTCTGGCCAGTTCCTGCCCGGTTTTCGTCGTCGTCGAAACGACAATCGCGTATTCGGGGAAATTTTCGGAGATTTCTCTGACGAGCGGGCGCGCGGCGTTTGTCTCGCCGACCGAAACGCAGTGAAGCCATAAAACTTTTCTTCCGTCCGGCTCAAATTCGGGCAAAAATCCGAGTTTCTGCCAAAATCCGGCGGCATATTTCCCGCGCCGCAAAACAAAAAGCGGCAGCATGGCGATAAAGCCGATGGTCAGAAGAAAGCTGTATAAAAAATACATAAGGGACGAGGGACGAGAGACGAGAAAAATCAGAAACTCTTTTTACTCGTCTCTTGTCCCTACTTCACTCTTTCGATATATTTCGCTTCGGACGGGTTGACGCGGATGCGCTCGCCTTCCGTGATAAACGGCGGGACATAAAGCGTGACGCCGTTTTCCAGAGTTGCGGGTTTGTTTGAATTCGACGCGGTTGCGCCTTTTAGAACGGGCTCGGTTTCCGTGACGGTCAATTCCATCGAAGCCGGAAGCGAAATGCCGATTGGCGCGCCGTTGTAAAATTCGACTTCGATTTTCAAATTCGGCATCAGCCACTGCGCGGCGTCACCGAGCTCGTCTTCGGTCAGCGAAACCTGCTCGTAGTTTTCCGAATTCATAAAGTGATGATGCGAGCCGTCAGAGTAGAGATAGTCCATCTTGTGCTGTTCGAGCGTGACGCGGTCGAGCGCGTCGTTTGAGCGAAAGCGGTGTTCAAACGAGTTTCCGGTCAGAAGATTTCTAAGACGCGTCTGCACCATCGCGCGCAAATTGCCGGGCGTGTGATGCCGAAATTCCATCACCTTGCACGGCACGCCTTCAAATAAAATCACCATTCCTTTTCTAATATCGTTTGCTGAAAGTGCCATTATAAAAATCTCCGTTTGTTAAAAATAAATTGATAAATACAAAAAAGTTAGTTTAATTTTTCGCTTGCGGATTTGTCCAGTCAAACGCAAAATACACGAATGAAGTTTTCCGTCATTATTCCGGCTTACAACGAAGAAAAACTTCTGCCGAAAACTTTGCGGGCCGTCGGCGCGGCAGCGGCCGGATTGTCGTGCGAAATAATCGTTGTCGATAACGAAAGCACCGACAAAACGGCACAAATCGCCGCCGGTTTCGGCGCAAAAGTCGTTTCCGAAAGCGAGCATAACATCGCTCAAGTCAGAAACACAGGCGCGAAGGCATCGAGCGGCGACGTTTTGATTTTTATCGACGCCGATACAATCGTCCGGCCCGCACTTTTTCAAAAAATCGAGCGCCGGATGAAAGACGAAAAATGTTTCGGCGGCGCCGTCTCGGTCGAATACGGCGAATTTCAAAAAAAATGGATGAAATATTATCTGTTCGCGTGGAAGTTCTGGGAAACATTTTTCAATATGAAAATGGGCGCGGCGCAGTTTTGCCTGAAAGCGGTTTTTGAAAAACTGGGCGGCTACGACAAAAGCATTTTTGTCGGCGAAGACATCGAATTTTACTGGCGATTGGCAAAATTCGCGCGGCGCGGCGGCGGCCATTTATTTTTCGTCAGAGAGCCGAAAGTAAAAACTTCCGCCAGAAGACTGGACAAAATCAGCTTTTTGCAAACATTCGTGTTGATGAACCCGATTTACATTCGCCTGAACTGGCGAAAAAAATCTCTCTGGAAAGCCTGGTATGAAAAAACGATTCGTTAATTTTTGACGCGGTATAAAACATAAACGCAGCCGTTTTTGAAAGGCCGGCACTCGATAAGCTCCAAATCTATCTGGCGGTTCATCTCGTGAAAAAGCGGGACGCCCGAACCGAGCAAAACGGGGTGAATATTAAAACCGATTTCGTCAATTAAACCGGCTTCAAAAAACGTTTTCGCCAAGTCGCCGCCGCCCATTAAGCAAATATCCTTGCCTTCCGCGTTTTTCAAATCGCGAACAAATTCGACCGCGTTTTCAGAGACGAGCTCGACGCTTTTATCTTCGATTTTTTTCAAAGTGCGCGAGAAAACGTAATTTTTCATCCCGGCATAGCCGCCCGTGTCGCCCGCGCCGTATTTGAGCGCGACTTCGTAGGTTTTGCGTCCCATCAAAATCGTGTCGAATCTTTGCCAGAACTCGGCCATCAAAACCCGAACCTCGTCGCTCCACATCAGCCAGTCGACCGCGCCGTCTGCGCGCGCCAGACGATTGTCGAGACTGTTTGCGCCGCCGAAGATGATTTTCCTCATCGCTATTTTACCGAAACTTTCAGCTTGAACGAGCCGCGCCAACGGTCGGCTTTCTGGCACTCGTAAACGGTAATCAGATAATCGCCCGCGGCGGTCGGCGTGACTTCCTTCATGTCGTTGCACGAGGCGTCCGAATCGGAAACGTCTTCGCCCGAAGGACTCGTAATCTCGACGGTGACATAATGCGTCGACGCGTCGCTTTTTATCTGCTCGGTATTCAAAGTCTGGCCCTTGCGTACTTTTATGACGTAAACTTGTTTGTCTTTGTAGCCGTTTAATTTTCCGCTTATCGTCGTTTGGACTGCGCCGCGCCCGAATTTAACGCGCTGTTTTTTTTGCCCGAACGCGCCGGGAAGCGCGATAAAAGCCATCAAAATAAAAACCGACAAAATCAAAAAAACTTTTCGCATAAATTGTCTCCTCTAAAAAAATTTAAGTTTGTTTACTAAACGGAAGCGGCGGCGGCTCTTCGCCTTCTTTCGGATATGCCTTGTTCAAGCCGTCGTAAATTTCGATAATCTGGTCAATCCATTTTTTTGCATCCGCGTTACCCGGATTGAGCTTTAAGGCTCTCCGGTAATCGCCGAGCGCCGATGCGTATTGACGCGCATCGGTCAAAGCGACGCCGCGTTTGAAATAGCTTTCCGACAAAGCGTTTTTCGCCGCATCGTTCGGTTTGGCTTTTAGATTTTTTTCCGCCTGTTTGATTTCGGCGTCGAATTCGGTTGTGTCAATCGGATTGCCGCTTTGCGTCCATTTGGATTTCTCGCCGGATTTCGGCGCAGCCGGCAGAGTCGTATTCGTCTGCGGCGCGGGCGCAGAGTTTTGCGAGCGGCTCGAAACGGTCAAAGTATTATTCGTATTCGAAGCCGGCGGCGCGTTGACCGGCTGAACGGAATTTCCGCAGCCCGCCGAAGCTAACGCCAGAAAACTTACAACTGCAAATTTTTTCATATTGGTAATTCTCGGTTTTCGATTTTCGGCTTTTGTCAAAAAAACAAAGTTCAAAAACCTATTCCCTATTTCTTCTCAATATACGGGCGCGCCTGAACGATATAAATTTTACCGTTCATAATTCCCCACTCGATGTCCTGCTCGACGCCGCCGAAAACTCTTTTGATTTCGTCCGCGACTTTGACAAGACTCCGCGCCACTTTATCGTCGAGGACGCGGCGTTTGCTCGTAAACGGAACTTCTGTCAGACCACCGCCCGAGGCTTCGACAAACATCGTTTCCTGGTCAGAGCGCGTCAGAACCTGCACGGAATTCGATTTCGGCGTAAATAAAATCTGCTCGGGAATCGCTTTTTTCTCGCTCGTCACGCCGACATTGTGTCCCCACGTCGCGCTGATGTAAACGGCGTTTCTGTTTTCCTTGTCAAACGGGTCTTTGGTAATCATCACGCCGCCGTTGTCCATTTTGATTCCGATTTGAATCAAAACCGCCATGTATGTGTCGGCGTGCTCGACAAAATTTCGCTCGCGCGCCTCATAGGCTTTGTAATTCCAGACCGAAGCCCAGACGGTTTTGACGGCTTCGATAATTTTGTCGTCGTCGGTCACGTTTTCGACGCTCGTATAAAGTCCCGCGCCGCTGAAATTTCCCGTATCTTCGGCGTTTGAAGAGCTTCTGACATAAACCGCTTTGCCGCCGAGCGCGCTTTTCCACTTTTGGATAATCTCGGCCTTTAATTTTTCGTCAAATTTCCCGTTTTGAATTTTTGCGCGAAATTCTTCGAGCTTTTTTTTGCGAACCGACGGGTTATGAACGAAATCGTTGTCGTCGCGCAAATCTTCGAGAATCTTGTCAAAGCCGTTCGCTTCCATAAACTGCTTGTAATAAACAAACGGAATCGCGAAGCCGTCCGGCACGTCGAAATCTTTCAGCCGCGCGCGGATAACTTCGCCTAAGTTCGCCGCTTTCGAGCCGTAGATGATGCTGTCTTTTTTGCGCATCTCGGCGATGGACGCGAGTTTCGTGACGTTCAGATTCGACGGCGGCGATTTAAAGTTGTCGTTACTGTAAACCGTCGGCGCTTCAATCTTTCTTTTGTCGAGACATTCTTTCAGACAAGGGCTAATCTTGTAATCGGTCAGCGTCGTTTCCAGTTCGAACCAACGGCCATCGTATTGACGAAAAAGCTCGTTCGCGTCTTTGATGTAGGCGTTCGGAATGTTCCAGCCTTTCGCCAGCAGATTGATGTGCGAAAGCGGCGAAGATGGTTTTGAAATGATAATTCCGGCGACCGGCGGCAAATCGAGCGGCAGCTCGTTGAGCACGAGAATCTCGTTATAGCCGATTTCGACCGTATCGTCGAGCTTGTCGATAACGTGGATGCGCCCGACGCCTTTGGCCGCGTTGAGCGCCAGATATTTCTGGTTTGCCGAAATCTCGCTCGCCGAAACTTTCGGTATATTTAAGTCCTCGGACAAATCCTCGTGCCGAATCGAGTTTGGCTTGAACGAAACGTCGGTAAAAAAAGATTTTTTGATGATGTCGTAGGTCTGCTTGATTAAATCGGCGGAAATCAAATCGCCTTCCCAGAACTCGAACGTGAATTTTTTGACCGGAATCTGATACGCAATCGTGCCGACGATTAAGCGCCGCTTGTCGTTGACGTAAACGTCGCGGAAAAATTCCTCGCCGCGTTTCAGCGAAAGATAGGTCGCATTGGCAAAATCCTGGTGAAAACGGTACATCTGCGAGTTGACGTAATAAATTTTGTTTTTATCGCGGCGGTCGATGATGAACATCGCGTGCGGCAAAGCATACGGCGTTTTGGCATTGTAAACGCGCGCCATCTGGTCGAAGTCGGCCTGCGACGTTATTTTATTCAAAAATCGCTTTGACGAGGCCTTGCTTGATAAACCTTCGTTGCCCTGTTTGCTCGGCGAAGGCTTGCGCGCCATCTGCGCGTAATCGGGCGCGACGAAACACACGAGCAAAAACAAAACGAGTAAAAATTTCGAGTTTTTCATAATCAGCAGTTTTTTTGCAGCGCAAACATTCGCGTCCGCAAATCATTCAAAGTGTCCAGGCTGTCGATTGTAACTTGTAAATCCTGGTGAATTCCATCCGTCAGACGATAAATCCAGCCGTGAATCGAAACGTTTTGATTTTTCAACCACGCATCTTGGATGATTGTCGTCTGCCCCGCGTTTAATACCTGTTCGATTATATTTATTTCGCACAATCTGTCCATTTTCGCGGCGAAATCCGTTCTTTTTTCGAGGTCGTTTTCATAATCGCGCATTTCGTCCTGAATATGTCTGAGCCAATTGTCGATTAGGCCGAGCTTGACGTTTTGCATCGCCGCTTCGACGCCGCCGCAGCCGTAATGACCGCAGACGATAACGTGCTCGACCTTCAGAACTTCGACGGCAAACTGCATCACCGAAAGACAATTCATATCGGTGTGAATCACCAGATTGGCGATGTTTCGATGGACGAACAGCTCGCCCGGCAGAAGCCCGATGCTCGCCGCCGGCGTGATGCGGCTGTCCGAGCAGCCAATCCACATATATTTCGGCGACTGAAGATTGGAAAGCCGTTCAAAAAATTTCGGGTCGCGCCATTTGATGCCTTCGGCCCACTGTTTGTTTTTTTCTAAGAGATTTTCAAGCCCGCTCATTTTTATTTACTTTATCATTTCTTCTGCAAAATCTGTTCGACTGCGTCGCACGCGACCTTTGTTCCGTGTTCGGCCTGGACGATTTTGGCCGCTTCCGAGGCGTTGGCCTTGTAGCTCAAGTCCGACAACAGCTCGCGCAATTCGCGCGCTGCCTTTTCCGCCGTGTAATCCACGCGCGATATTCGCCGCGCGACGCCGCGACGGGCGCAGCGAGCGGCGTTGTCAAACTGGTCGTGGCCGTAAGGCATAATCAAGGCGGGCGCGCCGGCGCGCAAAACCTGTCCGGTCGTGCCGACTCCGGCCTGATGGACGACGCCGGCGGCGCGCGGAAAAATCCGGCTGAACGGCGCGTAATCGACGGCGAAAATATTTTCGTCCGTATTTTGCGGCGGCTCGTTCATAAACCCGTGAATCAAAACGGCGCGGCGATTTAAGATTTTCGCCGCCCGCGCGCTTTCCTCGTAAAAATTTCCCGCGTCCCAGACGGCCGCGCTTCCAAGCGTAAACACAATCGGCGGCTCGCCCGCGTCGAGAAATTCCTGCAATCCGGCGGGCATCTGCCCGAAATCTTTCTGCCCGTCGTAAAAGCAGAATCCGGTCTGTAAAGTCGGCTTGTGCCAGTCGGGCTGCGGTTTGGCGAGAACTTTCGAAAACATCGCGAGATGCAGCAGATTCGAATTTTTTTCAAAAAATACCGGGTCGTGATTTTCGTCCAGACCGAGATCCCGCCGAAATGCGCGGTAAGGCGCGAGCCAATCGTATACGACGCGGCGCATCAATTTGAAAAGCTGTTGGTGAAAGGCGACCGGCATAAAATGGAGATGCTCGTACCATTCGGCGGTCGGGTAAACGTTCGGGTCGTAGGACGAAAAAAACGAAAGCGGCGCTAAGCTTGTAGAAATCCATTTTATGCCGGTTTTTTCGACCAGAGATTTGGCGACGTAGACGACTTCGCCCGTCACGAGCAAATCCGCGCCGGCGGTCGCATCGGCCAAATCGTCGTACATTCCGCCGAGCCCGGGCATAATAATTTCGCGGATGAGCTTTTCCGGCCCGGTTCGCGAGTTCATAACCTCGCGCGCCAATTCGCGGTCTTCGACGTCGAAATGCGGGCGCATCGGGCGAAATCCGAGATTGATTTTTTCGACGCGCTCGCGGTAAAACTCCATCGCCGCGACGATAATTTCGTGCCCGCGCGCCTGAAGCTCAATTCCGAGCGCGAGCATCGGATGAAGGTCGCCGAGCGAGCCGAATGTGGCCAAAACGATTTTCATAAACAGTGGTCGGTGGTCAGTGGTCAGTGGTCAGCTATTTCGGATTGTTGCTCCTCTTCTTCGAGTCTCCTCGCTTCCTCTTCCATCGCCGCTCTTTCGCGCACTCTTTTTTTCACCTCGAAGCGAATGCTTAAAAGAAGCGCGACCGCGCTGAAGACGGCCGAGACAAATCCGCTGTCGCCGTTGCCCTGCCACAAAAAATATGCGGCGATTCCGATTAGAATCACCGCCAGAATTCTGAAAACCAATTCCATAAATTTCAAGTTTAATTATCCGGCAGATTAAAGTAAATCCGAAGGAAAAATTTTCAGCCCGCGCGCCTGGCCGCGTCCTTAAAGCTTTCGCCCGCGAAAAACGCGCGAATCGCTTTAAAAATTCGTCGCAGAGCGCGAAAGACTTTCGGTGCAAACCAGCAGAAGAAAATTGTAAAAATCAACAGCACAATCGCAATCAAAACGGGCGCGAAAACCGATAGAAGCGTTCCGGCAAAGGCGATGATGTCTTCGACAATCGACAAAATCCAGTTGGAAACGGGCTCGGGCGAAAGATTTGCGCCGGCGCGAATCGCCGCTTTTGTTCCGTGCGACGAAAGCGCGAAGCCGCCGCCGAGCAAAGTCGCGATAATCGTCACGGTCGGGTCGGATTGATTCGTCGCCGCATAAGCGACGATGGCCCCCGCCGGAACGCGTATGAACGTGTGAACCGCGTCCCACGCGCTATCGAAATACGGAATTTTGTCGGCGAAAAACTCGACCAGATAAAGCGCGGCGGCCGCGCCGATAATCCACCAGCTATCGAGCGCGTCCAGACCGCCCGGAAGCTTTGTCGCGCCGAATTTCTGCAAAAGCCCGAGCACCGTCACCGTCGCATAAAGATTTATGCCCGAAGTCCACGCCGAACCGAGCGCCAAACTCAACGTTGAAAACCATTCCATCGCGCTTTCTCCTCGTTAACAAAAAATTCGAACAGAATGGACAGGATAATTGTTTAAAGATTTTAAGATTCGAGTTTTATTTCAAACTTGGAAATAAAAAAGTTTTCATCCTGCCTATCCTGCTCCGTCCCGTTTCAATTTTCCACGAATTATTACGATTCTTCCTCTTCCTCGCTGCCGTCCGTCTCTTTCTTGATGCCGAATTTTTCGAGACGATACTGCAAAGTTCTAAAAGTTAAACCGAGCAGCTTCGCCGATTTTGTGATGTTGTTGTCGGTGCGTTCCATCGCCTGCATTATCAGGCTGCGCTCGACGTCTTCGAAATTGACGCCTTCGGCCGGGAGTTTGAAAAGGTCGTCGGCCGAGGCGGGCGCGGTTTCGCGAATCATCTCGGGCGGCAAATCTTCGACGGTTATCGTGTTGTTTTCCGAAAGCAGAATCGCGCGCTCGATGGCCGATTCGAGCTGGCGAATGTTGCCCGGATAGCTGTAATTTTCGAGAAGCTTGCGCGCCGCGGGCTCAATCGTCACTTTCCGCGAAGTTCCGCGCGTGTGTTTTTCGAGAAAATAATTTATCAAAACCGGAACGTCCGAGGTTCGCTCGCGCAGAGCGGGCAATTCGATGGAAAGAACGTTGAGGCGATAATATAAATCTTCGCGAAAGCGCTTGTCCTCGGTCATTTTCAGCAAATCGCGGTTGGTCGCGGCGACCACTCGCACATCGACGTTGATGTCGCGCGTTGCGCCGACGCGGCGGATTTGTTTTTCCTGCAGGGCGCGCAAAAGTTTTGCCTGCAAAGCAATGTCGAGCTCGCCGATTTCGTCGAGAAAAAGCGTGCCGCCGTCGGCGACTTCAAACAGGCCTTTCTTTTCGTTTATTGCGCCCGTAAAGCTTCCTTTTTCGTGGCCGAAAAGCTCTGATTCAAGCAGATTCTCGTTTATCGCGGCGCAGTTGACGGCCTGAAAAATCTCGTCCGTCCGCAAAGAATTTTTGTGAATCGCGCGCGCAATCAATTCCTTTCCCGTTCCCGATTCGCCGCGAATCAACACGGTCGAATTCGATTTCGCGACTTTCAGAATAAGCTTTTTGACCTTATCCATCTCGGGCGATTCGGAAACGATTTCCGCGTCGAGCGTCGAAAGCTTGTTCAAAGCGCGCGAGATTGTGTCCAATAATTTCTCGCGGTCATAAGGTTTCTGCAAATAATCGAACGCGCCCAGGCGAAGCGCATCGACCGCCGAATCGACCGTTCCGTGCGCCGTCAGGAGCAAAACGATGATTGATTTATCAAAATCGGTCAGCTCTTTTAATAAATCGAGCCCGCTCATTCCGGTCATCTTCAAATCGGTCAGAACGAGGTCGAAATGCCGGTCGGCGACAAACTTCATCGCCGCCTCGCCCGACGAGGCCGTCGTCACGTCGTAGCCTTCGCCCGACAAAATCAGCTCCAAAATCTCGCGCTGAGATTTTTCGTCGTCCACTACCAAGATTGATTTTCGTGCCATAAATTAATTCTATTGTAACTTCTCTTTTTTATTTGTCCGAATTCGTGTCTTGTTTTAATTATCACGTCTTTTGCTCGATTTTACAGCTCAATGCAGCTTTGCACAAAAAGAACATAGAGAGTAATAAAGAGCGTTTACAGTCGGAGCGCGGAAATATCGATAAAGTCGCCGAAAGCGATAAATAATATTGAGAAAGTCGCTGAAAACGGTAAACAATTTCGAGAAAGTCGCTGAAGGCGACAGACAATATAGCGTCGGGTTAAGCCGCAGGCGCAACCCTACGAATACGGCAAATAATTGATGCGACGCTGAAGGCGTCGAACATGAACACAAATGTTGCTCGCCTTCAGCGAGCGATTGAATTTTCGATAAACGACGCAGGGTTGCGCGCAACTTCGTTTCGCTTAACCCTGCGCTATATTGTTTGTCGCTTTCAGCGACTTTGCGAACTTGAGTAGCGCGCTCCCGGTTTTTAGCACTTTTTTGTGCAAAGCCGCTCAATGCTTTGATGCAAAAGTCAATTGATTGATTATCCGGGTTGATTGTCAGGCCGCAGAAACGCTTTGATAAGCTGCAAGAAGCGTTTGATGACCTGTAAAGTTCCGCTGATAAGGTGAAAAGTCCCGCTGACGACCTGCGGAATGCCGCTGATAAGTCGCAAAGTGTCGCTGCTGACCTGCAAAGTTTCATTGATGACCTGCAAAGTTCCTTTGATAAGCCGCGAAACTCCTTTGACGGTCTGTCGAATCGCTTTGTTTGGGCGTAAAAATCAATTTCTTTGCTGCAAATAGCTTATGCTTTCGGCAATTTCACCGTAAAGCGAGCGCCTTCCTGCTCTTTTGATTCAACGTCAATCGTTCCTTCGTGAATATCGACGACTTTTTTGACGATGGCGAGGCCTAATCCCGTTCCGGTTTCCTTGGTCGAAAAATACGGCTCGAAAATTTTCGTCTTGTTTTCTTCGGAAATTCCCGCGCCGGTGTCGGCGACCTCGATTTTAACGAAATCTTCGTCAGGCGAAATCGTGACGTGCAGATTTCCGCCGGTCGCTTCCATAGCGTGCGTCGCGTTGATAAAAAGATTATTAAAAACCGAGCGCAGAAATTCGGCATCGCCCTTAATCGGCGGCACGTTTTCGCGCTCGATAACGGAAATTTTGATGTTTTGCTCGTCGGCCTGCGGCTCGATGATTTTCAGCGAGTCTTCGACGACCTTGCGCACGTCGGTCGGCTGAAGATTCGCTCTGGTCGGGCGCGAATAACTGAGAAAATCGTTGATTTGCTGGTTGATGCGCGCGACTTCCGCTTTGAGCTGCGAAGTTAATTTATCGAAATCGGCTTTTCTTTCGGCGTCGGCTGGCGCGAACTTTGCTTTCAGATGGTCGAGCGTCAAATTTATGTAGTTAAGCGGATTTTTTATCTCGTGCGCGATGGCCGAACCGAGACGCCCGACGACCGCCGACTTTTCCGCTTCCTGCAATTGCGCTTCGAGCTTGCGCGTTTCGGCCAGCTCGGCCGTCATCTGGTTAAACTGCGCGGCCAGCTCGCCGACTTCGTCCGTCCGGTCGGCGTCTTCGACGCGCACGCTCAAATTTCCGAGTCCGACCTGCCGCGCCGCGCGCGACAAATTGGCAATCGGGCGCGTAAAACGCCAGACGAGAATGACCGTCACGATGGTCGAAAGCAAAAGGACGAGCAACGTGTAAATCAGCGGCTGCGCGGCGCGCAGAACGGTTTTGCTGCGGTCGGCCTTGAGAAGAACCATCACATAAAAGCGTCCCTGATTAGTTGTGAGCGGAACGACGTGCGCTTCGCCGTCAGATTCGTCTTCATTCAGATTTACATTCGGAAAGTGGCGCGCGTCTTCGCCGAGACGACTGCTTTCCATCAAGGGCGGCAGATTTTTCACGTCGCTTAATTTAAAATATTTGGTTTCGCCCGTTTCATCCGTCACCGGCTGGTATTCATCGCTTAGAGAATCGTAAATTTCCCAATCGGGATTGATAATCATTATGTCCTGAATGCGTTTGATTGATTTTTCGTCGAAAAACAACTGTCCCTGCTGTTTGACAAACTCCTGCAAGCCGTCGCCCGACGTGAGACTGTTGGTGCCGAGCGTGATGCCGGCGACGAGCGCCTGTGCCTGCATCGCCCGCGCGTTTTTGTTTTGATTTTCGGTCTGCCAGTTCAGGAAAAACTGTACGGCGAGCGTCGTGATAAGCAGAAAAGCGAGAATTACCAGAAGCCTGCCGCGAAATGTGTTCAGAAAGTTTCTCATAATTTTATTTCCGAATTTTTCTTGCCCGTTTGCCGTCCTGAATGTTATAGTCTTTCTAAGCTTAGAAGTAAATTCTTCGGCCACTCGTAACAGGTTCTAAATAAAAAACAACAATTAGCTCTTCCCGGAAAACTCTCCAAATAATTTCAAAGAAAGAGGTTAAAAACCGATGTCGTTTGTTTCGGAAAAGTTGTATTTCAAAACTTTCACAGTCTTTTTTCTAGCTTTTGTCTGTCTGATTTCGAGCGCCGCCGCGCAGAAAAAGAAAACCGTTCAGCCAAATCCAAAAACTCAATCTCAAAAGCCTGCGCCGAAAGATGAAAAAGCGGCCAAGCAGGCGAAAATCGTCGAACAAAAGACGCGCGCCGCCCAAATTGCGCGCCAGCAGGCCGCTTTGGAAGCCAAACGCCGGCGCGACGAATTGATTCGGGCGGCACAGGCTAAAAAGGTCAATTTTGAGCGCTCGCTCCGCTCGGTGACGGTCGAAAACATCACCAATGACAATACGACGGGCGAAGATTTGGAAATTCGCCGCGCCGCCGTCAACGCGCTCGGCTCGCGTGCCGGGACGGTCGTCGTCCTCGAAGCGCAGACCGGAAAAATTCTGACCATCGTCAATCAGGACTGGGCGATTCGCAACAGCTTTAAGCCATGCTCGACGATAAAACTCGTGACGGCAATCGCCGGAATAAACGAAAACGTCATTAAATCCGACGGCAGCGTTTCAAATTTCCGCATGAATCTCGATGACGCGCTCGCGTTTTCAAACAACGCGTATTTTCAAACGGTCGGCCGGAACCTGGGCTCGACCAAGCTGATTTCCTACGCGCAAATGCTCGGGCTCGGACAGCCGACCGGCATCAACGCCGAAAACGAGACGGGCGGGCGGCTTCCCTTCGGCAACAATAACGCGCGCATTTATTCGCACGGCGACGATTTTACGGTGACGCCTTTGCAGCTCGCCGTTCTCGTTTCGGCAATTTCGAACGGCGGAAAAGTCGTCGTTCCGCAGATTCCGCGCAATAATTTTGAAAAAACGAATTTTCAAGGCTACTTCCGCCGCGAGATAAATCTTCCGAAAACATCTCTGAGAGGCGTCATTCCCGGAATGATTGGCGCGGCGCAATACGGAACGGCGCGGCGCGGCGTCGATTCGACGCTCGACGTCGCCGGAAAGACGGGCTCGTGCATCGGCGGCGGAAGCTGGGTCGGGCTTTTCGCTTCGGTCGCGCCGATTGAAAACCCGAAATACGCCGTCATCGTCATCACGCGCGGTCAGGGCGAGCGCGGCAAATACGCGGCGGCCGTCGCCGGAAAAATTTACCAGACGCTGCGCGCCCGCTTTGACGAAAAAGGCGGCAAAACGCTTCTCGCCAAGATTCCGATTGATTTGAAACCGCAGTCGAAAGTCGACGCCGCGACTTCCGCTAAAATGGACGACGCGACGGACGAAGATTCGGACGATAACGATTCGACCGAGCGAAAAGGCAAAAAAGGCGGCGCGGATACGATTTCCAAAACCGACAACGTTGTTTCCAAATCGAAAAACGCGGAAAAAGCGCAGGTAAAATCCGCCGAGCTTTTCCCGACCGTCGTCATCAAAGTAAAACGCGACGGCGACAGCGTTCTAAAACGCCCGCGCGTCGTTTCCAATCAATAATTCCGCGTCGGATATTAAACCCCGATTCGGCTCTTCAAAAAAACGGACGGATTTGTTTTCCGGCCCGATGTTTTGAAGAGCCGTTTTTTTTCTATTATTCAAACGATTACGATGTTTTAGCTTGACACGCGCGCGGAAACTGCGTGATGATTTAGCTTCCCGCTGTTAGGCGAAAAGCCGACTTTCGTGTTGATTTTGACTGCTTCAAAACGTAGCAACCAAAGCAATCGATTCGACATCTGAGTTATCGCAAAACGCGGAACACGTTTCGGTTTCAAATTTTGCAAAAGAGTTTAAGATATTAGAGTTATGCTTGGAGGAAATATTTTAATGAAAACAATTTTTAGAGTGTCGGTATTCGGGCTCATGACGGCGGCTTTTATGGCTGTTTCGGCCGTTTCCATTTTTGCCCAAAATCCGTGCGATGATACTTACGAGACAAAACAAGCCATTTATCAAAAATTCAGAGAAGGTCGGCCGAACCCTCGAACCCTCGATAAAACAAAAGCGTCGATAAAATCGGGCGAAGATTTTGTCGCCAAATACGGAACCTGCGACGCGGACAAACAGGTCGTCGATTTTATCAACAAAAATCTGCCCGAAATGAAAGACTGGGTACATTTGCAGGAACTTTATGTTCGCTTTAACAACAGCATCGCCGACCCCAAAAACGTCAATGCGGACGAAGCCTATTCAAGCGGCAAGGAAATTATGTCGCTCAAGCCCGAGCTTGCACTCGATATTTCCATCGTGCTCGCCTCAATCGGATTTGATAATTCGCTTAAAACTCCGCCGGTCGATAAATACAATGGCGAGGCCGTCGGCTTTGCCAAAAGAGCGATTGCCGACATTCAGAGCGGAAAAACTTCCGATAATTACGGCGCGAAAGCTTACTCTCTGATAATTAAGAACGGACAGACCGCCGACCCGGCAAAATCCAAGCAGAACGCACTCGGCTGGCTCAACTATATGGTTGCCTCGATTATGTATTACAACCAGCAGCAGAAAAAAGAAGCCGTTCCTTACTTTTACCAGGCGACGAAATTTGAATCGCCGACCAAAAACAAACCGGACGTTTACCAGGCCATCGGCGCGTGGTATCTCGAAGAGCTTTTGACAATCGACAAGAGCCGTCTGGAAAAAGTCAAAGCCAACAACGACCAGGACAACGAAGAAACGCTGGCGATGTTTGCGCTCGAAAAAGGCTACGCCGACCGCTCAATCGACGCTTACGCGAGAGCCTCAAAACTCGCCGACGCGCCCGGTTCGACCGCAACGGCCGAATATAAAAAAGGTCTCAACGATAAATTGCAGGGTTTGTATAAATTGCGTTTCGACAACACAACCGGCATCGCCGCTTATATTGCGACCGTTATGAACAAACCGATGCCCGACCCGGCAAGCCCGGTAACGCCCGTTGTCGAAGAAAAACCGGCGGCGACGACGACGACGTCTTCGACGACCACTCCGACGACCACTCCGACGAATACGACGACGAATACGACGACGACCAAGCCGTCAACAACTACGACGACTAAACCGGCGACGGATACGACGAAGCCAACGACAACGACAAAACCGACGACAACGACAAAACCGACAACGAAACCGACAAGCACAACGACGACGAAGCCCTCGGCGACCAAAGGCACGACCTCATCGAGCGGCAAAACGACGACTGCCAAAAAGAAAGGCACTCGCTAAATTCTTCTGACAGCTCTAAAAATTACGGGTCGGACGCGAAATTCATTCGCGTCCGACTTTCTTTTTTGCCGCATTACAGCTTAAAATTTAGCCAGCTATGACGCAGAATTTCTCAAGACTTGAAAAACTTCTCGGTTACACGTTTCAAAACGTTGCGCTTCTCGAGCGCGCCGTCACGCATAGGTCTTGGGCTTACGAGAAACTTCCCTTCGGAGATGAAGAGGAAATCCGCGATTTACAGAACGAATCGCTCGAATTCGTCGGCGATTCGGTTCTCGGGCTGGCCGTCGCCGAGCAGCTTTATATCCGCAATCCGAAGGCAAACGAAGGCGATTTGACCTTGATGAAACATTATCTGGTCAGCACGGACGCGCTCGCGAAAGTCGCCAAAACTCTCAATTTGGGC